>NZ_JBEXJT010000003.1:0-406124 GCF_040609255.1 Kitasatospora sp. NPDC004723
TTCCGCGGGGGCCGCCCCAACCGGGGGGGGGTGCCGCCCCCCGCCGTTGTTGCCCCCCGCCCCCCCCCCCCCCCGGGCTTTCGCCCCCCCCCCCCGGGGGGGGCCCCCTTCTCCCGTCTCCGTCCTTACCGGTTGACCAGCGAGCTGACCAGCACGGTGACCAGCAGCAGGACCAGCGCGGCGGTCACGATTCGCATTCGAGTCTTGGGATCCACGGTCAACGAGCGTACCCCCGGCCGGTTCGCGGCCGAACGCCGAGGCCGCCGATCCGGCCACCGCCGCTACTGCGGCCCGGCCTCCCAGCGGGCCAGCGGCAAGGAGCACAGCGAGGTGTAGCGGACGGGGCCGCCGCCCTGCTCGCTGCGCATCAGGTGCAGCTCGGCGGCCTCCCACTCCGGCCCCCGGTAGCCGTCCAGCGCCCGGGCCAGCGCGTCCAGCTCGGCGGCCGCCAGCCGCTGCTCCGCCCGCCGGCGACCGCGCGAGGAGCCGGCCCGGGCCAGCGTCAGGTGCGGGTGGAAGCTGAACGCGTCCGTCTCGCCGACCACCTCCGCGGTGGCCCGGTACACCGCCTCGGCGATCCGGCGCAGCGCCCAGTCCTGCCCCTCCACCCCCGCCCAGAGCACCCGGTCCCCGAACCGCCCGCCGCCGGCCAGCCGCAGCGTGTGCGCCGAGTGCGCCTCGGCGACCTCCGCCAGCGCGGCCTCCAGCTCCGGCACCCGGTCGGCCGGCACCTCGCCGAAGAAGGCCAGGGTCAGGTGCCAGGCGTCGGCCGCCGTCCAGCGCAGCCGGTCCGCCCCCGGCAGCCCGCGCACCGGGGCCACCGCGTCGGCCAGGTCCTGCAACGCCTCCACCGGAGGCAGCACCGCCACGAAGAGCCTCATGGGGCCATCTTCCCGCGCGGGACGGTTTGGACTAGAACGGATTCCCATGAAGATCCGTAACGGGGGCCCCGAGGACATCCCCGACATCCTGTCCCTGCTCGACGGCGCCGTGGCCTGGCTGGCCGCCCAGGGCCGCACCCGTCAGTGGGGCGACCGGTCGTTCAGCGGCATCCCCGCCCGCGTCGAGCACATCGGCCAGTACACCGGCGAGGCGTTCCTGATCCGGCTCGCGGTCGACGCCGAGGGGCGCACGGTCGGCTCCTGCGTATTGTCCGAGCAGCGCCCCGACTACGCCACCCCGGTGGACGAGCCCGAGCTGTACATCCGCAACCTGGTGACCGACCGGAGCCGCAAGGGCTCGGGGATCGGCTCGGCGCTGATCGCCGACGCGCTCGACGAGACCCGCCGGCGCGGCATCGGTCTGCTGCGGGTGGACTGCTTCGGCGGTGACGACCGCAAGCTGGTCGGCCAGTACCGGGCGCTCGGCTTCACCGAGACCGAGTCCTTCGAGGTCGAGCAGCCGGCCGGCCCCTGGCCGGGGCAGATCCTGGCGATCCGGCTCTGAGCCGACGGGCCCGGTCCCGGAGCGCCGTCATGGCGTTCCGGGACCGGGCCCGCAGGACATCGACAGACTGCCGGCGGCCCGTCAGCAGGCTGTGGCCAGCTCCGGCTTGGCGCTCGCCGCCGGACGCGGCACCAGCGCCACCACCCGGCCCCGGCGCCCGGGGTGCAGGTCCAGCCGCAGCCGCAGCTCGGCGCTGCGGGCCAGGACCAGGCCGACCGCACCGGCCGCCGCCGCCGAGACCAGGCCGCAGGCCAGCAGTCCCACCCGGGGCCCGTACGAGGCGGTCACCCAGCCCACGATCGGCGCGCCGATCGGCGTCCCGCCGGTGAAGACCAGCATCAGCAGGCCCATCACCCGCCCGCGCATCTCCGGGTCGGTGCCCAGCTGGAGCGAGGCGTTGACCGAGGTGTTGAAGCTCAGCCCGAACACCCCGATCAGGGTGAGCAGCAGCGCGAAGGTCCAGTAGCCGGGCGCGAACGCCGCCACCACCTCCAGCGCGCCGAACGCGAGGGCGGCGCCGACCAGTCTGCGCAGCCGCGGCACACCCCGGCGGGCCGCGATCAGCGCGCCGGTCAGCGATCCGACGGCCATCGCGGTGTTCAGCAGGCCGTACTGCCCGGCGCCGACGTGGAAGGTGTCGGAGGCGAAACCCGCCAGCAGCGTCGGGAAGTTGAAGCCGAAGGTACCGATGAAGCCGGCCAGCACCATCGGCCAGAGCAGCTCGGGCCGCTCCTTGACGTACCGCAGCCCCTCCCGCAGCTGGCCCTTCTCGCGGGCGATCGGCGTGGTCGGGCGCAGTTCGCTCTCCCGCATCGCGAGCAGCCCGCCGATCACGGCGGCGAACGACAGTGCGTTCAGCGCGAACGCCCAGCCGCTGCCGACCGCGGCGATTAGCAGACCCGCGACGGCGGGGCCGACCAGCCGGGCGGTCTGGAAGTTGGCGGCGTTGAGGCTGACCGCGTTGGCGAGGTCCTTCGGCCCGACCATCTCGGAGACGAACGCCTGCCGGGTCGGGTTGTCGACCACCGTGACCAGGCCGAGCAGCAGCGCGAACAGGTACACGTAGTACGGGGTCACCACACCGCCGACGGTCAGCACGGCGAGGCCGGCGGCGAGCAGGCCCATCGCGCCCTGGGTGAGGATCAGCAGCCGGCGCTTGGGCATCCGGTCGGCGAGCACCCCGCCGAACAGGCCGAACAGCAGCATCGGCAGGAACTGCATGGCGGTGGTGATGCCGACCGCGAGCGGGCTGCCGGTGAGGCTGAGGACCAGCCAGTCCTGGGCGATGCGCTGCATCCAGGTGCCGGTGTTGGACACCACCTGGCCGGCGAAGTAGTAGCGGTAGTTGCGAACGCGCAGTGAGGAGAACATCCCCCCGGGCCTGGTGAAGGCGGCGCCGGTCGGCGAGTCCGCCGTGGGGGACGCGGCCGCGCGGGTGCGGCCGGGAGCGGCGGGGTCGTCCGCCGCGGTGCGTTCGTCGGGGTCGTCGTCGCCGTTGCCGGGCAGCCCCGTCGGGGCGGGTGCCTGGGCGTCGGCGGCCACGGCGTTCGCCGCGGCGGGGTCGGTGGTCTGCTCGTCGGTCCGGGTACGGGTGGCGGCGCTGGCTGCGGCCGGCGGTGTCACGGTGGTCTCCCCTCGCGGCGCGACGGCCCGTGGCATGGCCGTCGCGCTCCTGGTGTCGGTCTTCGGTCCTGCGGTGATGCGGTTCTCCTTCGTCCTCCGGCGGCTACCGGATTCGCTGTGCCTAGAGGTGTGCGAGCTTGTAGAGCACGGGCGCGGCCTCGCGGAGCTTCGCCCACTCCTCCTCGTCGAGCCCCTCGGCGAGCTCGGCGAGCCAGGCGTTACGACGCCGGCGGGACTCCGCCAGGATCGCCTCGGCCTGTTCGGTACTGCTGACGACCACCTGCCGGCGGTCCTCCGGGTGCGGTTCGCGCCGCACCAGGCCCTTCTCCTCCAGCATCGCGACGATCCTGGTCATCGAGGGCGGCTGTACGTGCTCCTTCCGGGCGAGCTCGCCCGGCGTGGCCTTCCCGCACCGGGCGAGGGTGCCCAGCACCCCGATCTCGGTGGGACTGAGCGACTCCTCGACCCGCTGGTGGCGCAGTCGACGGGAGAGGCGCATCGCGGACGACCGCAGCTGACTGATGGCTGCGAGGTCCTGCTCGGACATCTCGGGCATGTTCTTTAGCCTACGTCATTACTCTGGCTAAAGAAAATTGGATTCCGACCGTCCGCGGCCCGGCTCCTTCGGCAGGTCCGGCGCCGGGCGTCGGCGCCTTGATCCCGTTCTCCCGGGAGCCGGCCGTCGCCGCGTCAGCGATCCGGAATGCCCCTGACCGATCTGCGCTGGTCAACGGCCCGGGGCCCGCTGCCGAGCGCCTTGCTCCCCCCCGCCCCGCTCCGGCTGGCCGTGCTCTCCGTGACTCCCGGTGCGATGCTGGTCCTGGGACCCGGTCCGCGCGGGCCCCGGCGCCGCAGCACGCTCAGCAGAAGGGTCGACAGCCATGACCGACGTCGCCTCCGAGCAGGCCACCATGGTCGACCCGACCGGGCAGGACGACACCGGCTTCGCCCGCCTCGCGATGGTCACCATCGACTGCGCCGACCCGGTCGCGCTGGCCGCCTTCTACGGCGCGCTGCTCGGCTGGGAGACCCGGCACGTGGACGAGCGGTTCGCCATCCTGGACAACCCGGAGGGCGGCAGCCCGCTCGGCTTCGGCCGGGTCAGCGGGTACCGGCCGGAGCCGTGGACCGAGCCGGACGGCGGCAAGCACTTCCACCTGGACTTCTACGTGGACGACCTGGAGGCGGCCACCGCCCGCGCCCTGGCCCTGGGCGCGACCGAGCCCACCTACCAGCACGGCCGGACGCTCAAGGTGCTGATCGACCCGGCCGGCCACCCGTTCGGCCTGGCCCCGCTGGACGCCTGACCGGGCGGCCGGCCCCGTCCGGCCGGCGCGGGTCGGCCCGGCATCGGCCCGCGATCGGCCCGGTGTCAGCGCGGGAAGGCCCGCCGCGCCCGCCAGGTGGTGTGCTCGCGCGAGACCGCGTCCTCCGCCTCGGCGGCCAGCCGGGCCCAGCGCTGCTCGGCGTCCGGCATCCGCGGGTCGAGGTCGGACAGCTGGTTGCCGACGTTCTCCAGCTCCCGCGCGGCCAGCTGGTACGCGGCCGCCAGCGGACGGAGCTGCTTCAGCTGCGTCCAGGCGATCACCGCCGCGGCCGCCGCCGAGGTGGCCCCGAAGACGTGCACCTGCAGCGCCCCGGTCGCCTGCGCGATCGCCGCCGCCGCGCCGACGATGATCAGCCCCGCCACGCCCAGCCCCCAGGTCACCGCCTGCGACTCGCAGGACTCGGCGCGCGAGCGGTACCACGTCCGCTGCCCCTCCACCCGGGTGCGCAGGTAGAGCGTCCGCCGCGCGGTCAGCGACTCCGCCCGCACCCGGCGCATCTCCGGGGTGATCTCGGCGACCGACTCCGGCGGCACGATCGCCGGATCCTCGAACGCCCGCAGCACGTCCTCCACTTGCAGCAGGTAGCCGCGGTCGACGTCCGCCGACTCCGCGTCACCCTCGAACGGCCGGGCCCGCACCGAGTACTTCCAGGCCAGCGTCTTCACCGACTCGGCCGCCGCCCGCGCCTCGTACCAGCGCCCCTGCGGATTGCTGCGGCGCAGCCGCGCCCAGAAGTAGCCGGCCACCAGCAGCGCCACCACCGAGAACAGCGGCGTGATGTCGGAGGCCCCCTTGTCGTCCGGCCCGGGCAGCGAACCGACCGCCGCCGCGAGCACCAGCATCGAGATGAGCCCCCGGTACCAGCGCAACGTCTGCTGCTGCCCGGACAGTGACGCCTGGTCGGCCGTCCGGAACAGCTCCGGCAGCAGCTGCGCCTCGACCCCCGCGGGTGGATCCTGTCTGACCATCGAACCGCTCCCCTCCCCCGTCTCAGCCCGGAGTATGCCCACCGTCAACTCCCCTACACCGAGGCCCCCTTGACACCCCCACTTGCCACGCCCCACCCGCAACCCCTATAACCGGTTACATGCCCATGCACTGGAAGCTCGTCATCGACGCCACCGATCCGCACCGCCAGGCCGCCTTCTGGGCCGCCGCCCTCGACTACACCGTCGAGGACCACAGCACCCTGATCGCCAACCTGCTCGCGGGCGGCGCGGTCACCCCGGACCAGATCACCGAGGTCGACGGCCGGCACGCCTGGCTGACCCTGGCCGCCGTCCGCCACCCCGAGGACGCGCACGACCCCACCAGCGACACCGGCCTCGGCCGGCGGATCCTCTTCCAGCGCGTCCCCGAGCCGAAGCAGGGCAAGAACCGCCTCCACCTCGACCTCCACCCCGGCCCCGACGCCCGCGCCGCCACCGTCACCCGCCTCACCGCCCTCGGCGCCGCCACCCTGCGCGAGGTCGCCGAGCCGGGCGGCTCCTGGACCGTGATGCAGGACCCGGAGGGCAACGAGTTCTGCGTCCACTGACGCCTCCGCCCACCGGCCGGCCCCGGAATTCCCGCCCCGCCGCGAATTCACTTCCGGCACACCGGCCCCATTCTCCCCAGCCGAAACCGGAGTTCCCGCCGGCAAATCGATTTCCGCCGCCTCCTCCGAAATCGCCGCACCGGAAGCCAATTCGCCGTGCTAGCTTCGGTGGTCCTTGCGGTCGATTCACACCCGGCAAGCCCGGTAGGGGGAGGGGCTCGTGGCGGACGGATTCACGGTGGACCTGGCGGCCTTGGAGAAGGCGGCTTCCGGGATCACCGGCACCGTGGCGAAACTCCAGTTCAGAAAGGTGAGCGATCTCGACCCCAAGAAGAGCGAGATCGGGCACGGGCACCTGGCCGACGTCCTGGAGAAGTTCTGCACCCGCTGGGAGATCGGTGTCGAACACCTGGTGAAGGACGCCGCCCAGGTCTCCCAGCGGCTGACCGCGAGCGTCAAGGCCTACCGCGAGATCGACGGGACACTCTTCGGTCAGCCCGGCGGCACGGTGACCCGGCCGGACGGCAGGGACCCCGGGGCGCAGTAGTGGCCAAGGACCTCGGGCAGACCGCCGACCCCAAGGAACTCGTACCGGGGAGCACCGAGTCGATCGCCTCGACCGTCGCCTGGCTCAAGAGCTACGGCGACACCCTGCACTCGACCGGCGAAGGCCTCAGGCGCATCGACACCGTCGAGGGCTGGTCGGGGAAGGCCGGCGACGCGTTCCGGCACGCCTTCCACGGCGAGCCGAAGAAGTGGCTGGTGGCCGGCGACTGCTTCCACGAGGCCTCCACCGCCCTGGCCGGCTACCAGTCGACACTGGCCTGGGCCCAGGGGCAGGCCGCGGACGCGATCCGGCAGTGGGACGAGGGCCGGGCCGCCACGGGCAAGGCGAAGTCCGAACACCAGGACGCGGAGCGGAACGCCGGGCACGGCCTGCCGTTCACCGATCCCGGCGAGGCCGCGCGGGCGGCCGCCGCCCAGACGCTCAAGGCCGCGCGGGAGCAGCTCAAGAACGCGGGCGACACGGCGGCACGCACGATCGGCAAGGTCCGCGACAAGGCTCCCAAGGAGCCGGGCTGGCTGGACAAGGTCGGCGACTTCTTCTCCGACGCCGGTGACTTCGCCGTGGATCTCGGCAAGACGGCCGTCGAGGACCTGGCGTCGGTGGGCAACGCGATGATCCACGACCCGGGCGCCGTGCTGGAGGTCGCGGGCGGCCTCAGTCTCGCCGCCCTGGGCGCCGGCGGCGAGGTGCTGGGAGCCGGGCTCGACCTCACCGGCGCGGGCGCCGTGATCGGCGTGCCCGTGAACGTCCTGTCCGCCGGAATGATCGCCACCGGTGCGGGCATGGCCGGCATGGGCGCGAGCCAGATCATCGAGGACGCGGCGGGACCGAACCGCGTCCACATGGAGGGCGACGGCGGGGGCGGGGGCGGCGGCGCGGGCGAGGCCCGCACCCAGCCGTCGAGGGGTCCCGACCCCAACGCCACACCGCAGGGGTCCACCACCCGGATCAACCCGGGCGACGCACCCGAGAACCGGCTCGCGCTCCAGCGCGAGAACGAATCGGCGGAGATCCTGGCCAAGCAGGGCTACCACGTGGAACAGAACCCGTCGGTGCCCGGCCCGAAGAATCCCGACTACCGGATCGAGGGCGAGATATTCGACTGCGTTTCACCGTCGAGCAGCAGCGCCCGGAATGTCGGCTCACGGATCGAGGAGAAGATCCAGGAGGGCCAGACCAACCGCATCGTCGTCAATCTCGCGGATTCGCCCGTGGACGTCGCGGCGCTCAAGTCCCAGCTCCACGACTGGCCGATCGAAGGGCTCCACGAGGCCGTCGTGATCGACCGGCAGGGCAATATCCTGCACATCTACCCCTAGCGCGTTCGAACGGATCCCAGCCATGTCGATTTCCCACAGCTTCAGCCTGGCCACATCGATGTCCGTCACCGAGGTGGCCGACACGCTGAACGACGTCGCGCAGGGCGGCAGGCTGTTCGATGCGACCACGCGGGCGGCGGACCTGCTCACCGAAGGCGTCGCCACCAGGTTCGGCACGTGGATCCGGGTGTTCGCCCCCAACCCCAGGCCGTGGAACCCGCTGGTCACGGACCTCCACATCACCGCGACCGTGTCGGTGGTCTTCCGGCTCGACAAGACCACCGATCTGCGGGGGCAGGAGGACGACGTCGTCCGGCTGGTCTCGGGCCTGCTGGAGCGCGTCCCCGGCGACGCGGTGCTGCAGTACCACTACGAGACCGTCTGGCTGCTGCGGCGCGGCGGCGAGCTCAGCCTCAACGAACGGGACGACCTCTGGCCGGCCGACCGCCTGGCCGTCGTCCCCCGGCCCTTCAGCCGCGAGACGCACGAGTTCTCCGACGAGGACTGAGCCCCGCGGCCCGCGCCGACGACACCGGCCCGCACTCCTCGTGGCGGAGTGCGGGCCGGTGAGCCGTCGCCGGAACTCAGTCGGCCGTTCCCGCCGGTACGACCCAGCGGGTCGGCTGCCCGGTGATGGCCGCGATCATGTCATAGTCGCCGTCGTAGTGCAGGACCGTCACCTCGTGCCGCTCAGCGGTGGCGGCGATCAGCATGTCGGCCATGGACAGAGCTCGGTGATTGCCGCGGAACAGGGCGCGGCGCTGAATGTCCTTGGCCCGGTCCCAGACCTCGTCCGTGCACGGCAGGTAGTCGAACCCCCTGAGCAGATGGCTCAGCCGGTCCGCTTCCGCCGCACTCCGGGCGCTGTGCAGTACCTCCATCTCGACCGCCGCGGTCACCGCCAGGAGCGCACGCTGCGAGAGGTCGTCGAGGACGGGCCGCACCGCCGGCTTGCCCCAGCGCGCCAGGGCCGACTTGTCGATCAGGAAGCGCTCTCGGCTCACGCCGCCGCCGACTTGCCCGATTCCTCGAGGAGGTCGAACTCCCCGCCGGCGATGGCATCGGCAAGCTCTATCCGCCTGGCCAGCTTCACGGCCTCCAGCAGCGCAGCGTTGACCGTGGCGACCTTGGTGGTCGTACCGAACAGTTGCTGGGCCTCGGCCAGAAGGTCGTCATCGAGGTCGATCACGGTTCGCGCCATGGCTGTTCCTCCCGCGGGCGACAACAAGAAAGCGATATCAGCTTACGCGAATTCTCGATATCGAGAACGGCCCCGCGCTCCGAGCGGAGCGCGGGGCCATTGGGGTCCCTGGCGGGGGTGGTCAGAGCAGGCCGAGGGCGGGCATCAGGTAGTAGAAGGCGAAGACGGCGGAGACCGCGTACATCGGGAGCGGGACCTCGCGGGCGCGGCCGGTGGCGATGCGCAGGATGCAGAAGGTGATGAAGCCGAAGCCGATGCCGTTGGTGATGGAGTAGGTGAACGGCATCATCGCGATGGTCAGGAAGGCCGGGATCGCGATGGTGTAGTCGGCCCAGTCGATGTCCCGCACCGAGTTGGCGAGGATCAGGAAGCCGACGGTGACCAGGGCGGGGGTGGCGGCCTGGGCGGGGACCATGGTGGCGAGCGGGGTGAGGAAGAGGGCCACCACGAAGAGGCCGCCGGTGACGATGGAGGCGAAGCCGGTGCGGGCGCCCTCGCCGACGCCGGCGGTGGACTCGACGAAGCACGTGTTGGCCGAGGACGAGGTGGCGCCGCCCGCCGCGGTGGCGATGCCGTCGATCATCAGGACCTTGTTGATGCCGGGCAGGTCGCCCTTCTCGTCCAGCAGGTGGGCCTCGTCGGCGACACCGAGGATGGTGCCCATCGCGTCGAAGAAGCAGGACATCAGGACGGTGAAGACGAAGAGCACGCCGGTGAGGACGCCGACCTTCTCGAAACCGCCGAACAGGCTGACCTTGCCGACCAGGCCAAAGTCGGGAGCGGCGACCGGGTTGCCCGGCCAGGCCGGGACGGTCAGGCCCCAGCTGAGGGCGGGGATGTCGGCGAGCTTGTCGATCACCACGGCGACGCCGGTCATCACGGCGATGGAGATCAGGATCGCGCCGGGGACCTTGCGCACCAGCAGGACGAGGGTGAGCAGCAGGCCGAGCACGAAGACCAGGACCGGCCAGCCGTGCAGGTGGCCGCCGACGCCGAGCTGGAGCGGGACGGTGGTGTGGGCGGCGTCGGGGATGCGGGTGACGAAGCCGGAGTCGACCAGGCCGACCAGGGTGATGAACAGACCGATGCCGATCGCGATGGCCTTGCGCAGGCCGAGCGGGACGGCGCTCATGACCCGCTCGCGCAGGCCGGTGGCGACCAGGAGCATGATCGCGAAGCCGGCCAGCACGACCATGCCCATGGCGTCCGGCCAGGTCATCTTGGGTGCGAGCTGGAGGGCGACGATGGTGTTCACGCCGAGGCCGGCGGCCAGGCCGATCGGGACGTTGCCGATGACGCCCATGAGCAGCGTGGTCAGGCCGGCGGTGAGCGCGGTGGCGGTGACCAGCTGGGCGCTGTCCAGGTGGGCGCCGGTCATGTCCGTGGCGCTGGCCAGGATGATCGGGTTCAGCACCAGGATGTACGCCATGGTGAAGAAGGTGGCGACACCACCGCGGATCTCGCGCGGCAGGGAGGAGCCGCGCTCGCTGATCCGGAAGTAGCGGTCCAGCGCGCCGAACGGGGGCTTCGGCGTGTCGGGCTGGGCGGGCTCGGGCGACTCGGTGGTCGGCTGGGCCACGGGCATGCTGCGTCCTCTGTGGGGGGCGGAGGAGAGGGGGACCCGCCCGGGAACGACGGTGGCACCGGGCGCCCCGGTGGGACGGGCACGAAGCACGATGTCCTGAGCATGCCGCGACCGACCGGAAAAACAAGTATGGGTTCCCCGATCGCTCGTACGCTATCTTCGCGCGTAGAACGAATAACCCACGTAACAAGCGCGGCCAGTCCCCGCACAGAATCGATCGGACGTACGGCCGCACCGTACCCTAGGGCCCATGCCCAAGACGCCACTGCACCCCTCGCCCCCGCCGCTGGAGGCCAACGACGTCGCGATCGTCGGCGGCGGCACGGTGCTCTGGTTCGTGGCGTTCGTGGTCCTGCTCCCGTTCTGGGGCACGCTGTCCGACCACGGCCACGGCAGCTGGCCGTGGATCTGCCTGGCCGGCGGCGGGCTCGGACTGATCGGCCTCTGGTACTGCCGGGCCCGCCGGGACGCCATCGCGCGCAGCCGGGCGGCGGCCGCCGAAGAGGCGCAGAATCCAGCCACCCGGTCGGACTGAATAGTCCTTTAGTAGCACGCATCGGACATAAGGCCCCCGTAGAGTCGGTGCCATGACGCAGCCCGCGCAGCCCGCCGAGGACAAGCCCACCGGTGACCAGCCGGACGGTGCCCACCCGCTCGGTCTGCTGCCCGGCCGACGCGGCGGGCTGACCTCCGCCGAGGTGGCCGAGCGGGTCGCCCGCGGCGAGGTCAACGACGTCCCGGTCCGCTCCAGCCGCTCCACCCGGGAGATCGTCCGGGCGAACGTCTTCACCCGGTTCAACGCGATCATCGGCGTGATGTTCGCGATCATCCTGATCGTCGGCCCGCTCCAGGACGGCCTGTTCGGCCTGGTCATCGTCGCCAACACGGCGATCGGCATCATCCAGGAGCTGCGCGCCAAGAAGACCCTGGACAGCCTCGCGCTGATCGGCGAGGCCAGGCCCCAGGTACGCCGCGACGGCGCCGCGACGCAGGTCGCCATCGGCGAGATCGTGCTGGACGACACCGTGCTGCTCGGCATCGGCGACAAGGTGATCGTCGACGGCGAGGTCACCGAGGCGGACGGCCTGGAGATCGACGAGTCGCTGCTCACCGGCGAGCCGGACCCGGTGCTCAAGCACCCCGGCGACGCGGTGATGTCCGGCAGCTTCGTGGTGGCCGGCGCCGGCGCGTTCACCGCCACCAAGGTCGGCCGGGAGGCGTACGCGGCGCAGCTGGCCGAGGAGGCGAGCCGGTTCACCCTGGTGAAGTCGGAGCTGCGCACCGGCATCGACAGCATCCTGCGGTTCATCACCTGGCTGCTGGTGCCGACCGCGATCGGTCTGATCATCAGCCAGCTGGCGGTGGAGGGCCGGGACTGGCGCGAGGCGGTCCGCCGGATGATCGCCGGGATCGTGCCGATGGTGCCCGAGGGCCTGGTGCTGCTGACCTCGGTGGCCTTCGCGATCGGCGTGGTCCGGCTGGGCCGCAAGCAGTGCCTGGTGCAGGAGCTTCCCGCGATCGAGGGACTGGCCCGGGTGGACACCGTCTGCCTGGACAAGACCGGCACCCTGACCGAGGGCGGCATGGACGTCGTCGACCTGCGGATCATCACCGACGGCGGTGACCAGGGCGAGCCGGCGGGCGACGCCCTGGCGGAGAACGGCGCCCTCAAGGAGACGGTCAAGCAGGCGCTCGGCGTGATGGCCGGCGCCGACGCCCGCCCCAACCCGTCGATGCAGGCCGTCATCGACGCCTACGGCGACGGCAGCGGCGAGCGCCGCGACGGCTGGCGGGTGATCGAGGCGATGCCGTTCTCCTCCGCCCGCAAGTGGAGCGGCGTCCAGCTGCTGGAGCCGCGCGGAGAAGAGGCCAGCTGGCTGCTCGGCGCCCCCGACGTGCTGCTGCCCGCCGGCCACCCGGCACTGGCCGAGGTGGACGAGCTGGGCACCCAGGGCCTGCGGGTGCTGCTGCTGGGCCGCTCGCCGGTCCCGCTGGACGCCCCGGACCCGGCCGCCGGGCTGCGGCCGCTCGCCCTGGTGGTGCTGCGGCAGCGGCTGCGCGAGGACGCCGCCGACACCCTGCGCTACTTCGAGGGCCAGCGGGTCCAGGCGAAGGTGATCTCGGGTGACTCGGCCGTCTCGGTCGGCGCGGTCGCCGCCCACCTCGGGCTGCCCGGCGCCGACCACCCGGTGGACGCGCGCACCCTGCCCGGCGATCCGCAGGCCTTCGCCGACACCGCCGAGCGCACCACCGTCTTCGGCCGGGTCACCCCGCAGCAGAAGCGCGAGCTGGTCGGCGCGCTGCAGTCGCGCGGGCGCACCGTGGCGATGACCGGCGACGGCGTCAACGACGTGCTGGCGCTCAAGGACGCGGACATCGGCGTGGCGATGGGCAGCGGCAGCGACGCGACCAAGGCGGTCGCCCAGATCGTGCTGCTGAACAACTCCTTCGCGGTGATGCCCTCGGTGGTCGCCGAGGGCCGCCGGGTGATCGGCAACATCGAGCGGGTGGCCGGGCTGTTCCTGGTCAAGACGGTCTACTCGGTGCTGCTGGCGCTGCTGGTGATCTTCACCCACTCGCCGTACCCGTTCCTGCCCCGGCACTCCACCGTGCTGTCCACCCTGACGATCGGCGTGCCGGCCTTCTTCCTGGCGCTCGCGCCCAACAACGAGCGCGCCCGCACCGGCTTCGTGCGCCGGGTGCTGCGGTTCGCGATCCCCGGCGGTGTGATCGCGGGGACGGCGACCTTCACCGCGTACGCGCTGGCCCGCGCCGACCACGCCACCGACCTGGAGTCGGACACCAGCGTGGCCACCCTGACGCTCTTCCTGGTCGCGATCTGGGTGCTGGCGATCGTGGCCCGCCCGTACAACTGGTGGCGGCTGCTGCTGATCGGGACGATGTGCGGGGCGTTCGCGCTGGTGCTGACGGTGCCCTGGCTCTCCGACTTCTTCCAGCTCTCGCTGTCCGGCACCCGGGACCCGTGGATCGGCGTCGGCATCGCGCTGATCGCCGGAGTGGTGCTGGAGGTGGTCTGGCGGATCATGCGCCGCCGGACCGATCATTGACCCCGGGACCGGGCGACGGGGGGAGTGCCGCGATGGCACGCAGGGGCGGTGAACTGGAGGCCTTCGCGGCCTTCCTGGGCGGGCTGCTGGCCACCGGGCTGCTGGCCCTGGCGATGGCGGGGGTCGGCGCGCTGGCCGGGATCCACCCCGGACCACGGCTGACCAAGGCGGTCGCCGCCGTGCTGACCGCCACCTGGGTGGTGGCCACCCTCACGATCTACCTGCGGCTGATCGCCCGCGGCCGGACCCGCTCCGGCACCCGCTCCTGACCGGGGCGGGCACCGGAGCCAGGCGGCTCAGCCCTCGAAGTCGCGGGCGGCGGACAGCTCGTACGCCCGGTCCGGCTCGCTGAGCGCGGCCAGCACCTCGAACCGGCGGTGCCACTGCCCGACCGACCAGGCCAGCCCGGCGGCCAGCCCCTCCGGCGTGGCCGCGTGCAGCAGCCCGGGCACCGGCGGCACCTCGAACTCGTCGTCCTCGTCCGCCTCCTCGGCCGACTCCGGGTCGTACGGCGCCTCCGGGGTGTCCGCGGCGGCGTCCCAGCGCCAGTCCACGGTGGCCTCCTCGCCGTCCGGGCCGACCACCAGCAGGTCCTCGTGCTCCTCGTACGCGACCGGGCAGCCGGGCAGCAGCTCCCGCACCACGGCCGGCACCCGGTGCAGGGCGCCCTGGGAGAGCACCCGCCCGCCGGCCACCTCGCTGGCCAGCGAGACGTGCAGCCGCTCGGCGAGGTCGGCGGCCAGCGCCGGGGCGACCGGCAGCAGCGGGTGGTCGTGCAGCAGCTCCACCAGGTCGGGGGCGTCCGCGACGACCGCCTCGGCGGCGTCCACCACGATCGTGCGGTCGGGACGGCGGCCGGTGGCCCGGTCCAGCGGCGGCACCGCCCGCACCACGTCCAGCGGTTCGATCCGCTCCACCTCGATCCGGGCCAGCGCGCTGTGGATGCCGTGCAGCTGGCGGTGCCCGACCTCGGCGGCCGGGTCGGTCAGCCGGTCCAGCACCTCGTCCGGCCCGTGCGGCTCGGCGAGCAGCGCGGTCAGCGTGGTGCGCACCCCCAGCGCGTGCAGGAACTGCTCGTCCAGGGTGGTGCGGGCCTCGTCGTACAGGCCGCGCAGCAGCGGGTCGGCGCCGGCCGCGCGCAGCCCGGCGGGCTCGCGGCCGTCCAGCACCGGGTGGTCGCGCAGCCACCAGGCGGTGTACGGCGGCAGGTCGGCGTACGAGCCGTCCGGCAGCAGCGTGCGGACCGGAGTGACGACGGCGTCCCGGTACGGCGGGCGGGCCAGCGCGGCCAGCGCCTGCGGCCAGGCGTCGTCGTCCACCAGGTCCAGGTCGCGGACGGCGAGCAGCTCGGCGGCGACCGGCGGGACGCCCGCGGTGTCCCCGTCGTCGGCGTGCAGCGCCTCCAGCGCGTCCTCGGCCCAGTCGGCCAGGCCGTCCGGCGCCTCGTCGATCAGCCCGGTGGGGTGGCCGCCGGCCGCCCGGTCGGCGGGCACGGTCGGGTCGAGCCGGTCCAGGTCGTCCGGGTCGAGCACCACGTCCTCGGCGCGGACCAGCACGAAGTCGGCCGGTACGCCGACGGCGGCGAGCACCTCCGGGCCCCAGCGCTCCAGCAGGTCGTCGTCCACCCAGGCCGCGTCGTCCTCGCGCGCCAGCTCGGCGAGCGGGCTGTCGGGGAGCAGCAGCTCGCCGGCGCGGGCGGGCTCGCCCTCGTCGTCGAGCAGGGCCAGCCGGGCCAGCCAGGGGTGCTCGCCGGGCGCCGGGGCGGCTGCCTTGACGAGCGCCAGCACCGCCTCGGCGAGGTCGGCGGCGGCGTCCGGGTCGTCCTCGGCCAGCTCGTAGGAGCGGGCGACGGCGGCCCGCACCTCGGGCGTGTCCAGCACCCCGGCCGGGGTGGCCGCGCCGGCGCCGAGCTTGGCGAGCAGCGGGTGGGCGGCCTCCGGGTGGGCGAGCCGCAGGTCGAGCACGGCGAGCGTGTCGGCCAGCGACTCGGGGTAGCCGGGGAAGGCCGCCCAGTCGGCGGCGTCGGAGGGCAGCAGGACCCGGCGCGGGCCGGTCACCGTCCGGCCGTCGGCGAGCGGCACCGGCAGCGCGCCGAGCGCCTCCGGGTCGGCGCCACCGAGCGCCGCGTACAGGTTGCGCCACCAGGCCGGCTCCCGGTCCAGGCCGCCCAGCTGGTCGACCACCTCGGCGAGCGGGACCCGGCGGACGTTGAGCACCCGCAGTTCGGTGCGGCGCTCCAGGCCGGCCGGCAGCAGACCGGGGAAGATCGGCGCCAGCGCCTCGACCACCGAGCCGTCCGCGCCCTCCAGCAGCGTGGCGTCCCGGGGCCGCAGCGCGGGGGTGCCCTCCTCGACCGGCGCCGGGTGCGGCAGGAACGGCGTACCGGGCAGCCGGGAGAGCACGGCGGCGCGCAGCGCGTTGTCCAGCGCGCCCTGGCCGAGCGGGCCGGGCACCAGGCCGAGCGAGCCGAGGTCGCCGCCGCGGGCGCGCAGCAGGTCGGCGTAGGCGTCGGCGGCGCGCTCGGTGAGGAAGTCGGCGAGCGGGCCGGGGGCGACGTGCCGGCGGGTGGAGTCCAGCGGGTAGGAGGCGATCAGCAGCGCGGGCAGGCCGAGCGGCTCGTCGCTGGGGGTGGGCGCGTGCAGCACCGGGTCGATCGCGGGCCGCTGCGGGTCGCCCTCCTCGGAGACCGGCACCGCCCAGGTCACCGTCCAGAAGGGGCGGGCGCGCTCCTCGGTGGGCCGGTCGGCGAGCAGCTCCGCGGCGAGCGCGCCGGCCGCCTCGGCGGTCTGCCAGACGGTGCGCCGGTGCCCCCCGCCGGCGTCGTCGGTGACCGTCACCTCGGCGACGCCGTCGGGACGCGGCTCCACGGCGGAGCGGGTCAGCGTACGGGTGCCCTCCGAGGTCTCCACCACCACCTCGGCCAGGCCCGGCAGGGTGAGCAGCAGCGCGTCGTCGATGCCGGCCAGCAGCCGGCGGGTGAGGTCCTCGGCGGCGGCGTCGCGCAGCGGCAGCACCACCACCGTGTCGTACCCCTCGGGCGCCGGGCCCTCGGCGGCGAACGGCAGGCGCAGCAGCGGCACGTGACCGTCCCGGCGGCGCAGTTCCTCGGCGAGCGCCGGCTGCGTCCCGGCCAGTGCCCGGGCCTCGCCGAGCGACCAGCGCACGCCGCCGGCCGAACCGAGCACGGCGGGCTCGTCGGTGACCGCGAGGACGGCGGCGAAGCCCACGCCGAAGCGGCCGACGGTGGTCTCGTGCTCGCCGCGCTTGGAGGAGGCGCGCAGGGTGGACAGCGACTCGACGGCGGCGGCGTCCAGCGGCGCGCCGGTGTTCGCGGCGGCCAGCACGCCGTCCGCCAGGGTGAGCCGCAGCCGGCCGGGGCCGTGCCCGGCGCGGACGGCGGCGTCGGCGGCGTTCTGCGCCAGCTCGACGACCAGCCGGTCGCGGTAGCCGCCGAGGGCGAGCTCCTCCTCGGCGTTGGCGTCCTCCCGGAACCGGGCCGGGGAGGCGGCCCAGGCGTCCAGCACCCGACGGCGCAGTTCGGCGCTGCCGAAGGGATCCGCGAGGTGCTCGTCCGTGCCGCTGCCGAGAATCCGAGGTTCCACTGGACCTGCCGCCTTCCGCCGCCCTGTTGTGCCCTACGAGGGGCATTCTTCCCTGCCGGAAGGACTGCCCCGGACACGCCCCCGGCCGCGGCCCGCCCGCACGGGGGCGGAAACGGCGGCGGCCCGCCCCACGGGTGGGGCGGGCCGCCGGAGGGCGACGGTGCTCAGGAGTGGCCGAGCTCCTCGGTGGGCGCGTCCGGCTCGACCGAGCCGGAGAGCCGGTCCGGGTGCAGCGGCAGCGGCTCGACCACCAGCTCGTCCAGGATCAGCTCGGCGGGCGCCGGCGGGGCCGGGATGACGGCAGCCTCGGAGTGCCCGCCGCAGCCGTAGGCGAAGGAGACGATCTGGCCGTCGGCCGGGCCGAACTCGTTGCCGCAGACGCCGAAGGCCTGGCCGAGCGTGCCGCCGATCGGGATCAGGAAGCCGCAGCTGACGCAGGAGGCCGGGGCGGACTGCGCCATCGGCGTCTGCGGGCCGTGCGCCTTCTCCCAGCGGTCGGCGGCCAGGTGCATGCCCAGCCGGGAGAGCACCCGGCTGCGGCCCATGCCCAGCTCGTCGGCGACGGCGCTGATCTGGGCGCGACCCGGCGCCGGCTGGACGTCCAGGTCGGAGACCAGCACGTCCTCCTGCGCGGCCTGGGCCACCGCGGAGTTCGGCGCGGGCTCGTCCTCGCCGGTCCAGCCCGGCTCCAGGCGCAGGTCGTCGGCGTCGGTGGGGAGCAGGTCCCCGGGGCCCATGTCGCCCGGGCGCAGCCGCTCGCTCCACGGCACCCACTGCGGGGCGAGGATCGCGTCGGCGCCGGGCAGCAGCACGACCTCGTCCAGCGTCACGTTCTTGGCGCGCGGGGCGCGGGCCACCGTCACGGCCCAGTGCCAGCCCCGGTAGGCCGCGTCCAGGCACTCGAAGGTGTGGGTCACGACCCGGTCGGCCTCGGCCTGGACACCCAGGTGGGCCCCGACGGTCTCGGCGCCGACGGCGTCCTCGGCGGCCTGGCGGGCGAGTTCGACGGCCTCGGCACAGAGCCGATCAGGGGTACGGCTTCGCATCGCAGCACTCACGGCGTCGATTCTCTCCCAGTTCTTCTGTCGCCCACGGCGAGTTGCCTGTTCCGTCGCGGCTCGGTTTCCCTCGTCCATTCTGCGCGACCGCGGGCCGCCGCGGATACCGGCCGCGCCGCTCGTCTGGTCCGCCGGCGCCGGTCGGGCCCTCGGGCAGACCTTGGGCAGGCTACCCGCCGGTCGGCCGCCCGGCACAGTCCGGGGCGTCCGGAGTGGCTCCGGGACGTCCGGAACGGGAACGCGGGCCGTCGGCAGCGCGGCGCGGAGCGGAATCCCGCGTTGTCGTCCCGAATGTGGGGCAGGATGGGCTTGTGGCGGACGAGAACCCGTCGCAGCACGCAGTGCGCGCCTCGCAGACCGACGGTCCGGACGAGGCGAACGCGCTGCCGCGACAGCAGCCTCCGGTCCACTCCGCGAACGAACCGCGGTCGGTGGACCCCTCGTCACTGCCCGCCGCCGAGCCCTCCGAACCATCCGAACCGGCCGAACCGGCCGTGCCGCTCGGCTCGGCCGCACCGCTCGTCGAGGAGGACGCCGAGGAGGACGCCGGGGAGGAGAACGAGCCGCCCCGGCACTTCCTGGTCCGCACCGCCTCCGCGGCCGGCTCCCGCACCGGCAAGGTGGTGCACGGCACCGGCCGCCGGATCCGCCGGGCCACCGCCGCCGAGGGCGCCGGCGAGTCGGGCCTGGCCAAGCTCATCGAACTGCACGCGCTGAACGCCTTCGGCGACATGCTGATCACCGTGGCGCTCGCCTCGACCATCTTCTTCTCGGTGCCCACCGGCGAGGCCCGCGGCCGGGTGGCGCTCTACCTGCTGGTCACCATGGCGCCGTTCGCCCTGCTCGCCCCGGTGATCGGCCCGCTGCTGGACCGTCTGCCGCACGGCCGCCGGGCCGCGGTGGCGACGTCGATGCTGGCCCGCGCGGTGCTCGCCTGGACGATGGCCGGCGTGGTGGCCGGCGGCGGGCTGGCGCTCTACCCGGAGGCGCTCGGCGTGCTGGTCGCCTCCAAGGCGTACGGGGTGGTGCGCAGCGTGGTGGTGCCCCGGCTGCTGCCCAGCCGGCTCTCCCTGGTGAAGGCGAACTCCCGGGTCACCCTGGCCGGGCTGCTGGCCACCATGGTCGCGGCCGGCGTCGGCGGACTGCTGCACCTCATCGGTCCCGGCTGGCCGCTGCGCGGTGCCTTCCTGGTCTTCGTGGCGGGCACCCTGATGGCCTTCCACCTGCCGCACGCGGTGGACTCCGCCAAGGGCGAGCAGCGCGCCGTGCTGCACGCCGAGGAGCACCCGACGGGCCACCACGGCGTGCCGCCCGGCGACGAGGACGGGACGGCGCCCGCCGCGCAGCGGCCCAAGGCCTCGCTGCGCACCGTCGGCCCTTCGGTGATCCTGGCGCTGCGCGCGATGGCGGCGATGCGCTGGCTGGTCGGCTTCCTGGTGCTGTTCCTGGCGTTCCTGCTCCGCGACGAGCCGGTCGGCGGCCTGCGGCCGACCCTCGCGCTCGGCCTGGTGGCACTGGCCGCCGGCACGGGCAACGCGCTCGGCTCGGTGCTCGGCTCCTGGCTGCGGCCCCGCGGCCCGGAGCTGACGGTCACCGCGATGCTGCTGCTGGCCTGCTGCGCCACGGCCGCCGCCGCGCTCTGGTACGGCACGGTGACGGTGGTGGCGGTCGCCGGGACGGCCGGGCTGGCGGCCTCGCTCGGCAAGCTGTCGCTGGACGCGCTGATCCAGCGGGACGTCCCCGAGTCGGTCCGGACCTCCGCCTTCGCCCGCTCGGAGACGGCGCTCCAGCTGTCCTGGGTGGCGGGCGGCGCGGTCGGCATCCTGCTGCCCCTGAACGGCACGCTGGGCCTGTCGGTGGCCGCCGCGGTGGTCGGCGCGGTGCTGCTCTGGACGCTGCGCTCGCTCCTGCGGGTCGGGCTGCGCACCCGCCCGGCCGCGCCCCGGGTGGCCTGAGTCCTGCGCTCCGGAGGCAACACGTTGCCGACCCCCGCGTAGCGTGATCGCGAAAGCCCGGTAGCCTCTGACGCATGAGCCTCAGCACCCGCGCAGTCGCCGGCCTCGGCGCCGTCGTCGTCATCGCCGCCGGCACGGTCGGCGGGTCCATCGCGTACGCGTCGAACCAGCACGAGATCAGCGACCACCGCGCCACCCTGCTGGTGGGCAACTCGTCGCAGGCGCACGACCCGTTCTGCTTCAACGGCGGCCAGCCGCTGACCGACCAGCAGCAGGAGGAGTGCCAGGACAGGGCCGGCAAGGCCCTGGAAGCCGGCACCATCCCCTCGTCCGACGTGGTCGTCAGCGACCGGATCGGCATCGGCGTCAGCCCGGACGTGGCGGACCGCGGCTGGTGGGCCAACACCAACGGCGGCCAGCAGGGCCAGGGCGGCCGGTTCATCCTGGCCTCGGCGGCGCGCAACGCCACCTTCTCGGGCGCCGTCCCGGCCGGCAAGGCGCTGAACGCCTCCGGCAAGACCCTGATCACCGTGGTCGAGACCGACCCGAAGACGCCCGAGTCGATCTACGCCGTGTGGTACTTCCAGCTGAACACCCAGGACAGCTGACGGTCGTCCGGTGACGGCACGACTTCCCGACGAGCAGTCGGACCCCGCGCGGGCCCGGCTGCTCGTCGTCGTCGCGGTGCCGGCCGAGGCCGACGCCGTGCTGCGCGGCCTGGGCGCCGCCGCCGGGGCCCCTGCGGAGCGGGTGGCGCTGCCGGGCGGGGTGCTGGACCGGGTCGCGCACTCCTCGGGCGTGACGGTGGACGTGCTGGCCGGCGGGGTCGGCCCGGGCGCCGCCGCGGCCGCCGCCGCCACCGCGCTCACCGCCGCCCGCTACGACCTGGTCCTCTCGGCCGGGATCGCCGGCGGTTTCGCCCCCCGGGCGCCGATCGGCACGACCGTGGTCGCCACCGGCATCGTCGCCGCCGACCTGGGCGCCGAGACCCCCGAGGGCTTCGCCGACGTGACCGAGCTGGGCTTCGGGACCGTCCGGCACACCCCGCCGCCGGCCGCCGTGGCGCTGGCCGTCGAGACCCTGGCCGCCGAGGCCTCGGGCGCGGTCGCCGGGACGGTGCTGACCGTCTCGACGGTGACCGGCAGCGCGGCGCGCGCCGCCGCCCTGACCGCCCGCCACCCGGACGCGGTGGCCGAGGCGATGGAGGGCTTCGGCGTCGCCGAGGCCGCCGCCCGGCACGGCGTACCGTCGTTCGAGCTGCGGACCGTCTCCAACGCGGTGGGCCCGCGCGACCGGTCCGCCTGGCGGATCGGCGAGGCGCTGGCCGCGCTGGAGCGCGCGTTCGCCGTCCTGCCCCACCCCGCGCTAGTGAAGGAGGCCGGCCGTGGCTGAACGGCTGAGCATCGCGTACTCGCCCTGCCCGAACGACACCTTCGTCTTCCACGCCTGGTCGCACGGTCTGGTCCCGGGCGCGGAGGCCCCCGAGGTCACCTTCGCCGACATCGACGTCACCAACGGCCTGGCCGAGCGCGGCGAGCTGGACGTCCTCAAGGTCAGCTACGCCGCCCTGCCCTGGGTGCTGGACGAGTACACCCTGCTGCCCTGCGGCGGCGCGCTCGGACGCGGCTGCGGCCCGCTGGTGCTGACCGGCCCGGAGAGCGGCGACGACCTGAGCGGCAGGACGGTGGCCGTCCCCTCCGAGCGGTCCACCGCCTACCTGCTGTTCCGGCTCTGGGCGGCCCGGGCGGTGCCCGGCGGCCTGGGCGAGGTCGTGGTGCTGCCGTTCCACGAGATCATGCCCGCCGTCCGGGACGGCCGGGTGGACGCCGGCCTGGTCATCCACGAGGCCCGCTTCACCTACCAGGAGTACGGCCTGCGCTGCCTCGCCGACATGGGCGAGGCCTGGGAGCGGGAGACCGGTCTGCCGATCCCGCTGGGCGCGATCATCGCCCGGCGCTCGCTGGGCGCGGAGCGGCTGCGGGCGCTCACCGAGGCGATCCGCGGCTCCGTCCGGCAGGCCTGGGACGACCCGGAGGCCAGCCGCGGGTACGTGCTGGAGCACGCCCAGGAGATGGACCCGGACGTCGCGGCCCGGCACATCGCGCTGTACGTCAACGAGTTCACCGCGGACCTCGGCGAGGAGGGGCACGCGGCCGTGCGCGCGCTGCTCACCCGGGCCGCCGCGGAGGGACTGGTACCGCCGCTCGGCCCGGGTGCGCTGGACTTCTGAGCCCCGCCGCGAAGGCCCCTACACGTCGAACTGGTCGGCCACCCCGCGCAGCAGCACGGCGAGCTTCTGTCCGGCCGGCTTGGCCGGGTAGCGGCCGTGCTGCAGGCCCGGCAGTACGGCGTCCATCATCGTGATGAGGTCCTGGACGAGCGCCGCCATGTCGTCCGGGCTCTTACGCTGGGCGGCGGCCACCGACGGCAGCGCGTCCAGCAGCTGGACCTGCATCGCCTGGTCGCCGCGGTGCCCCGCGACCACGCCGAACTCGACCCGCTGGCCCGGCTTCAGCGACGTGATCCCGGCGGGCAGCGCCTTGGTGTGGACGAAGACGTCGCCGCCGTCGTCGCGCGACAGGAAGCCGAAGCCCTTCGTCTCGTTGAACCACTTGACCTGGCCGGTGGGCATCTCGAACAGTCCTCGATGTGGGTGTGAGGGATCCCGGCCCTGGCCGGGGATCACTGGGTGGTGGAAGAGCGGGCCGGCCCGGGGGGACACGCCGCGGGGGCGCGCACGGTCAGCACGCTGTAAGGAGCAGACTAACGGTCCGTCACTGTCTCATCCGCGTTCCGCACAAGATCCGTCCGGAACTCCGGCGGCCACGGGCGGCCCGGAACCGGCACGGCCGGGGCGCGGCTCGGCGCTGTCCACAGGCTCGCACCCCCGGTCGGAGAGAACGGGGCGCACTGATCGCGCCCCTCGGCACAGCCTGCATACCCCCGCCCAGCAGGGATCAAAACTCCCAGCGCCCGGAAAACTGCGCAACGTGACGGGACCGCCCGCCCTCGTGGCGGCCGCGCGGGAACGGCCGCCGGCGGCCTCTGCGAGACTGGGACGGCAGCCGAACCCGCCGTCCCGGCCACAGAGGAGCAGACCCCGTGAGCAGCCAGAGCACCGACCGCGGCGAGGCCTGCGTCAAGGCCGGGACGATCGTCTTCGGGCTCGGCGCGCTCGCCACGCTCGTCACCTTCGTCCCGCTGTTCCTGCACCTGACGCCGCTGCCCACGGCCGCGTACTGGCTGAGCATGCTGATGCCGTTGGGCTTCCTGCTCGCCCTCACCGGCCTGCTGCTCTCCGCGCGCTCCCAGCGCCGCCGGGCCCGCGCGAACGCCTAGTCAGGGCCTGGCCGCGGCCAGGTGCCCGGCCAGCCAGGCCGGGAAGGCGGTGAGGTCGGGCAGCACCGCGTCCGCGCCCGCCGCCCGCAGCTCCTCGACGCCGTACGGGCCGGTGGCCACCGCGACCGCGAGGGCGTCCGCGTGCCGGGCGCCCCGGATGTCGCCGAGGTGGTCGCCGACGTAGACGGTGGCACCGTGCTCGCGCAGCGCCTCGCCCTTGGTCTCCGCCCAGCGGTCGCCGGCCACCGCGTCCGCCCGCAGGCCCGCGTGCTCCAGGTGGAGCCGGGCGTTCGGCTCGTACTTGCCGGTGACCACCGTGACCCGGCCGCCGTGCGCGCGGACCGCGTCCAGGGCGGCGTGCGCGCCGGGCAGCGCGACCGTCGGCGCGAACGCGTGGTCCCGGTACAGCGTGCGGTAGCGGTCCGCGACCTCCTCCAGCCGCTCCTCCGGGAACCAGTTGCGCAGCTCGTGGAGGAGCGGCGGCCCGAGCCGGGTGACCGCCAGGTCGGCGTCGATGGCGGTCCCGGTCTCGGCCGACAGCGCCAGGTAGGTGGCGCGGATGCCGGGCCGGGTGTCCAGCAGCGTCATGTCGAGGTCGAAGCCGACGGTGAGCGGGGCGTCCGAGGTCACAGGCATACCGCCAGGCTATCCAACGGCCGGGCCGGACCGAAGGAACGATTTGCCCCGGCTTCGACGGGGAACTTAGGTTTGCCTCAGCTATCTGCGAGAGAGAGCCATGACCGACACCACCGCGCCCGGCAGAGCCCGCCTGCTGCGCCGCCGCATCCTGTGGCTCGCCGCCGCGCTGGCCGTGCTGGCCGCCGCGGTGCTGCTGAGCCTGGCGGTCGGCAGCCGGAACATCCCGTTCGGCGACACCGTCGACGCCCTGCTGCACGGCGGGGACACCACCAACGCCGTCGTGATCCGCGAGCTGCGGGTGCCGCGCACCATCGTCGGCCTCGCGGTCGGCGCGGCGCTCGGCCTGGCCGGCACCGTCATGCAGGGCATCACCCGCAACCCGATCGCCGACCCCGGCATCCTCGGCGTCAGCCAGGGCGCGGCGGCCGGCGTGGTGCTGGCGATCTCCGCGTTCGGGATCTCCACGCTCACCGGGTACGTCTGGTTCGGCTTCGCCGGCGCGGTGATCGCCACCGTGGTGGTGTACGGGCTGGCCGGCCGCGGCCGGGGCGGGGCGACGCCGGTCAAGCTGGCGCTGGCCGGCTCGGCGGTGTCCGCGTTCATCGCCTCGCTCAACACCCTGGTGCTCACCACCGACGCGGCCGCGATGGACCAGTTCCGGTTCTGGCACGTCGGCTCGCTCTCCGGCCGCACCGCGGACGTCGCCTGGCAGCTGCTGCCGTTCCTGGCCGTCGGCACGGTGCTGGTGTTCGCGGTGGCGCGCGGACTGGACGCGCTGGCGCTCGGCGACGACACCGCCAAGGGGCTCGGCGCGAAGACCGGGCTGCTGCGGGCCGTCGGCGCGCTCGGCGCCACCGTGCTGACCGGCTCGGCGGTCGCCGCGGCCGGGCCGGTCGCCTTCGTCGGCCTGGCCGTGCCGCACGCCGCCCGCGCGGTGGCCGGCGCCGACCACCGCTGGGTGCTCACGCTCTCCGCCGTGCTCGGCCCGGCGCTGCTGCTGCTCGCCGACACGCTCGGCCGGGTGCTGTTCCCGCCCTCCGAGGTGCCTGCCGGGGTGATGACCGCGCTGGTCGGCGTGCCGGTGCTGGTCGGGCTGGTCCGGCGGCGGAAGGTGGTGGCGGCGTGACGGCCCCGACGGTTCCGCTGCGCGGCTACACCGTGGTGCGCGCCCGGGGCGCCTCCTTCCTGCTGCACCGGCGCTCGGCGTACGCGGCGCTCGGCCTGCTGGTGGCGCTGGCCGCCACCGTCGTCGCCTCGCTCTGCCTGGGCGAGTCCACGGTGGCGCCCGGCGAGGTGCTGAAGGTGGTGTTCGGGCAGCCGAGCCCGCACGAGCTGGTGGTGGGCGAGTTCCGGCTGCCCCGGGTGGTGGTCGGTCTGCTGGTGGGCACCGCGCTCGGGCTGGCCGGCGCGCTGATCCAGACCGTCGCCCGCAATCCGCTGGCCAGCCCGGACGTGGTCGGCGTCTCCTGGGGCGCCACCGCCACCGTGGTCGGCCTGCTGGCGTACGGCGTGGTCGGCTCCACCGGCCAGGTGCCGTACGCCGCCGTCGCGGGAGGGCTCGCGGCGGGCGTGCTGGTCTACCTGCTGGCCTGGCGGCGCGGACTGCACGCCCAGCGCTTCGTCCTGATCGGCATCGGCATCTCCGTCGCGCTCTCCTCGCTGACCTCGGTGTTCCTCACCAAGGGCGACGGCTTCCAGGCGCAGGCCGCCAAGGTGTGGATGACCGGCAGCCTGAACGGCTCCGGCTACGACCAGGCCGGCTGGCTCGCCTGGGTGCTGCTGGCCGCCGTCCCGGTGGCGCTGTGGGCGGCGCGGGCGCAGCGCTCGATCTCCTTCGACGACGCCACCGCCGTCGGCCTCGGGCTGCGGCTGAACCGGATCCGGCTGGGCATGGCACTGCTCGGCGTGGTGCTCGCCTCCTGCGCGGCCGGGGCGGCCGGGCCGGTGGACTTCGTCGCGCTGATGGCCCCGCAGATCGCCGTGCGGCTGGCCCGCTCGGCGCAGATCCCGCTGTTCTGCTCGGCGCTCACCGGGGCATTGGTGGTCGTGCTGGCCGACCTGCTGGCCCGTCGGCTGCTGGCGCCCACCGAGCTGCCGGTCGGCGTGGTGACCGGGCTGGTCGGCGCGCCGTACCTGATGTGGCTGCTGATCCGCTCCCGCCGTGGAGGTTCCTGAGTCGTGGAGGTCCCGATGCCCGCCGACGCCGAGTCCGTCGATGCCGTCGACACCGAGTCCGCCGGGGCCGCCGGGCGGGCGTCCGCCCACCGCCTGGAAGCCCGGGAGCTGACCCTCGCCTACGAGGCGCGGACCGTCGCCGAGAAGCTCTCGCTGCGGATCCCGGACGGGAAGGTCACGGTGATCGTCGGGCCGAACGCCTGCGGCAAGTCCACCCTGCTGCGTGCGCTGGGCCGGCTGCTGAAGCCGGTTCGCGGCGCGGTGCTGCTGGACGGCGAGGAACTGGCGCGCGTCCCCACCAAGCAGATCGCCCGGCGGATCGGGCTGCTGCCGCAGTCGCCGAGCGCCCCCGAGGGCATCGCGGTGGCCGACCTGGTGGCGCGCGGCCGCCAGCCGCACCAGAGCTGGTGGCAGCAGTGGTCGGCGCAGGACGAGGAGGCGGTCGCGGAGGCGCTGGAGCGCACCTCGACGGCCGAGCTGGCCGAGCGCGGGGTGGACGAGCTGTCCGGCGGGCAGCGGCAGCGGGTGTGGATCGCCATGGCGCTCGCCCAGGGCACCGACATCCTGCTGCTCGACGAGCCGACCACCTTCCTGGACATCGCGCACCAGGTGGAGGTGCTGGACCTGGTGCGCCGGCTGAACGTGGAGCGCGGGCGGACGATCGTCGCGGTGCTGCACGACCTCAACCAGGCCGCCCGGTACGCGGACCACCTGGTGGCGATGCGGGAGGGCCGGATCGTCGCGCAGGGCCCGCCGGCCGAGGTGGTGACGGCGGAGCTGGTGCGCGAGGTGTTCGGGCTGGAGTCGGTGGTGGTGCCGGATTCGGTGACCGGGACGCCGCTGGTGGTGCCGGGCGCGCCGTGGACGGCCGGGGCGCAGACACAACGGGCCGAGGCGGACGCGTAACGGGCCGGGGCGGACGCGTAGCGATGTTTTACGCACCGATTACGCACCAATTCGGACATAATCGACGCGCCGTGCCCGCCCGCCCCCGTCGTCCGAGGTGCCGATGTCCCCGCTCACCCGCCGCACCCTGCTGACCGCGCTCGGCGGGCTCGGCGGCACCGCGCTCACCGGCTGCACCACGCACCGCACCGCGCCCTCGCCGCCCGGGCTCACGGCCGGCGAGACCCCCTCCCCCACCCCGCTGCCGGACGTCACCGTGGCCACCGCCACCGGACCGGTCACCGTGCCCGGCGCGCCGATGCGGGTGGTCACCCTGGACACCGCCGAACTGGACTCCGCGCTCACCCTCGGCATCACCCCGGTCGGCGCGGCCCGGCCCGCGGCGGACCGGGGCTTCCCCGACTACTGGCCCGCCTCCCGGCTCGCCCGGACCGCCTACGTCGGCCCGGCCGGCTCCCCGGACCTCGCCGCGGTCCGCGCCCTGCGGCCCGACCTCATCCTGTCCAACCAGGCCCGCGACGGCGACCGGTACGACGAGCTGCGGGCGATCGCCCCGACCGTGCTCACCCAGACCACCGGCGCGCCCTGGAAGGCCAACGTCCAGACCCACGCCCAGGCGCTGAGCCGCCAGGCCGCGGCGACGGCCTTCGCGACCTCGTACCAGCGGCACGTCAACCAGGTGGTGACCGCGCTGGCGGACGCCAAGGCGGGCGGCCGGAAGGTCAGCCTGCTCCGCTTCGTCGAGGGCGGCGGGATCCGGCTCTTCGGCAAGCAGAACTTCCCGGGATCCGTGCTCACCGACGCCGGCCTCGGCCGCCCGGACGCCCAGAACACCGACCAGTCCGACATCGAGCTCCCGCCCGACCAGCTCGCCAGGGCCGACGGCGACCTGCTCCTCTACGCCGACTACGGCGACCCGGACCGCAACGGCCTCAACGCCACCCTGGCGAGCCCCGCCTGGCAGTCCCTGGAGGCCGTCAGGGCGCACCGCGCCTTCCCCGTCGACGACCAGCTGTGGTTCCAGGGGATCGGCTACACCGGCGCCAACTACGTCCTCCAGCAGCTCCAGCGCTTCCTCGGCGCCTGACCGGGGCTCAGGCGCGCGGGAGGTCCGTCGCCAGGATCAGGCGCTGGACGTCGAGCACCAGGGCGAGCCGGTAGCGGCCGGTGGCGGCGAGGGCGTCGTAGAAGCGGCGGGCCGCGGCCTCCTGGCGGACCAGGTCGCCGTCGACGTCCTTCACGTCGAGGTAGGAGTCGTAGCGCTCGAAGGGGATGCCCTTGTCCTCCTCGAACTCGTGGGAGAACGCCAGCCAGACCTTCGTGCGGTCGAACCCCGCGTACCGGTCGTCGCACTCGTTCCCGCTCGGGAGCAGGGACACGCCGCAGGCGGCCTCGACGTCCGCGACCAGCTGCTCGTGGGAGACGCCTTCGGCGCGCTCGACGAAGACCTCGTGGTGCGTGCTCATGGCGGGTCAGTCCTCCTGGTCGGCGACGGCGTTGAGGGAGGTGATGAGCGAGGAGAGGCCGGAGTTCCAGTTCTGGTACGTCGGACCGTCGATGGCGTGCTTCTTGGCGAGGTCGCGGACGGTCCGCTGGGCGCCCTTCAAACGGGCGGCGGCGTCATCGGGCCGGCCCTCGTTGAGACGGGCGGTGGCCTCGTCGAGGGTGCGCAGCAGGTCGATCTGACGGGCGCGCTCCTTCTCCACCTGGGTCTGCGCGATGCTCTGCCGCAGGGCGTTGATCTGGACCAGCGGCGCCGGGTCGTGCGGGGCCGGGGTGGTGGCGGGCGCCGTCGGGGTCGGCCGGGCCGACGGGGTGGTGGCGGTCGGGGTGGGCGTCGGGGTCGGGGTCGCGGCGGGAGTGGACGGCGGGGCGGCGGGGGCGCTCGAGGTGGGACGGGCGGACGGCGCGGCGGCGGGGGTGGCCGGGTCGTCGAAGGCGGTGAGCGCGAGCACCGCGGCGCCGGCGACACCGGCCAGGCCTAGGGCGCCGAGCACGATCGGCTTGCGGCGGCTCTCCCGCTCGGGCTCCGCCATCGGCGCTGGGGCCGCCGGGATCGGCGCCATCACCGAGGTGGGGGCCGGTGGCGCCGGCTGGGGCGGCAGCAGGGTGGTGTGCTGCTGGTCCGGCCCGGGAGCGGCGAGGTGGGCGGGCGGCAGCGGGGCGGCGGCGAGCAGTTCGGTGGTCGGGTCGGCGGGCACCGACCCCGGGGCGCAGGCCAGCAGCTCGGCCCGCGCCGCGAGGGCGTCCGCCGGACGGCCGGCCGGGTGCTTGGCGAGCAGCCGCAGCACCGCCGCGTCCAGCGCGGGCGGCAGGCCGGGACGCCGGGCCGAGGGCGGCAGCGGCTGCTCGCCGACGTGCTTGTAGGCGATCGCCACCGGCGTCTCGGCGGCGAACGGCGGCGCGCCGGTGAGCATTTCGGTCAGCACGCAGCCGACCGCGTAGAGGTCGGTGCGGCCGTCCAGCGGACTCGCGGTGGCCTGCTCGGGCGACAGGTAGGCGGCCGTGCCGAGCACCGAGGCGGTCTGGGTGAGGTTGTGCGAGGAGCCCGCCCGGGCGATGCCGAAGTCGACGACCTTCACCCCGCCGTCGTCGGTGATCATGATGTTGCCGGGCTTGATGTCCCGGTGCACCAGGCCCGCCGCGTGCGCGTGGGCCAGCCCCTCGCAGACCGCGGCCGCGATCCCGACCGCCTGCTCGACCGGCAGGACCGGCCGCTGGGCCAGCAGCGCGGCCAGTGAGCGGCCGTGCACCAGCTCCATCACGATGTACGGCGAGCCCTGGTCGACCCCGGAGTCGAAGACCATGACGATCCTCGGGTGGACCAGCATCGCGGCGTGCTGCGCCTCGCGGCCGAACCGCTCGGCGAACCGCGGGTCGTCGGCGAGGCCCCCGTTGAGGACCTTGACGGCCACCTGACGGCCCAGCACGTGGTCCACTCCGCGCCAGACCGTGGCCATGCCGCCGACACCGAGTATCTCGACGAGTTCGTAGCGCCCGTTCAGCGCGCGTCCGATCACCTGGAACCGCTCCCCTCAGAGGCCCGCCCGGGGTCCCGGACCGCCTCGTGCACCTGTGCACGATAGCCCCCTGCGACGACCGGCCCCGGGCGGCGGCGGCCTGCCCGGGAGGGTGGGCGGCCGGGGAACCGGGCAGCGGATCCCCGACCGCCGGCTCATGGGTCGTACGGGACGACGGTCACGGTCGGTGCGGGTCGGACTGGTCGAGCGGGTGCCGGCCCGCCCTGACTGCGGGCGGGCGGGCCGGCGGGTTCCGGTCCGGCCGGGCCGGCGGGCGCGTTCCGGGGTGCGCCTGCCGTCCCGGCCGGGGCCGGCCGGGTGGACGGCCGGCACGGGGGGCCGGCCGACCACCCGGAGTCCTCGGGTGGAGCGGGGTACTGCGGTGGTGCGGCTACTGCGGTGGTGCGGTCACTGCGGCGGTGCGGGGTGGAGCGTTCCGGATGAGCGACGGGCCCGGGGGGAGTCACTCGCCGCCCATCCGGAGATCGTGGGTCACCTCGTGTTGTCCGAGGTGATGTCGGGCCGGTCCGTGCGGTCGGTCCTCGGCTGCCCCGGCGGGGCCGCCGTGGTCGCCGCGGGTGGTGCGGGCAGTGCGGTGGCGGCCTTCGACGGCCGGCCCCCGTTGCCGTTGCCGCCGCCGTTCGCGCCGGAACCCGAACTGTTGCCGGAGCCTTGGCCGTTGGAGCCCTGGCCGTTGCTCCCCTGGCCGTTGGAGCCCTGGCCGTTGCTCCCCTGACCGTTCGAGCCCTGACCGTTGCCGCCCCCACCGTTCCCGGAGGTCGCGGCGCCGGACCGGGACGGTGTGGGACCGCCCTGCTGATCGCCGCCACCCGCGCCGGAGAGCAGCCGGGCGCAGTACTCCTCCACCTTGTCCACCCCGCCGGCCGCGGCGGCCAGCCCGCCGAACTGCGGATCGGTGACCAGTGTGTGCGGGCGCTCACCCTTGCCCGCCCGGTCGGAGAACGCCTTGCAGAGCGCCGCGTGGGCCGCCGGGTTCGACGGACCGCGTCCGTCCCCCGGCGTGGAACCGGACGGCTGCGGCGTCGGCGGCCGGGTCGCCTGGGCGGACGGAGCGGCGGTGGCCGGACCGCCCGAGGGGCCGGACGAGGAACCGTCCGAGGGGGCGCCGGAGGTTCCACCGGTCGGAGCGGCCGTGAACGGCCCGGCCGACGGCGCAGCGGAGCGCGCCCCCGCCGTGGCCGTCGCGGTCGTCGCGGCCGACGTCACCGGAGCGACCGCGTGCCGCGGCTCGTCCGGTCCGCCGCCCAGGGCCGAGGGGAAGTTGCCCGTTCCGGCCGCGACCGCGACCCCGCCGAGCGCCGTGGCGCCGAGCATGACGACGGCGGCCTTCGTGCTGAAGGCCCTCGTCAGCGCGGCGGTTGCCATCGAACGTCTCCGGACGGGTGCGGGTGCGGCGGGTACTGCGGGGACAGGCGCGAGACGGACCTCCCGGAACGCGGCCAGGGCCGCTTCCTCCCCGGCCAGTTCGCCCCGCGTCGCCGGCGCCGCGGCGGCGGCGAGCACCCGGGCGACCCGTTCTTCCGGCCCGTGCTCGGGCGGGAGGGTCCCCGTGTGCCCGGTGTTGCCGTCCGGGCCGGTGAGCGAGGCGTCCCGCCCGGCCGACGGGCCGCCCACGGCACCGGCGAGCAGTCGCTCGGCAGTGTCACGGTCGATCCGACGGGATCGGTTGGTGCTCATCTCATGTCCTTCAGCGTCGCGGCCCGGCGTTCTGTCACACCCTGTGGAGAATTTTTTTTCGCGGTCCTCCCCAGCCCCTTCCGGGCGGCCCCGCCGCCGGTCGGCCCCCCGGTCGGACCGCCGGTCGGACCGCCGGTCGGATCCCCGTCCCGGCCCGGCCGCGCCGCCGGGATCCCCGGTCCGCCCGCGCCTGCCCCCGCGCCCGCGGGGAAGGACTGTTCCAGCAGCTTGGCGAGCCGCTTCAGTCCCCGGTGCGCGGCCATCCGGACGGTGCCGGAGCGCTTGCCGAGCACCTGGGCGGCGCTCTCCGCGTCCAGTTCCATCACCACCCGCAGCAGTACCGCCTCGGCCTGGTCCCGGGGCAGCCGGGAGATCAGCGCCAGCGCGTCCGAGGTGCCGACGGCGGCGAGCGCCGCGCCCGCCGTGTCGTCCCCGCCGGCCAGTTCGGCCAGGTACTCGAAGGGCAGGTCGGTGACCGGCCGGCGGCGGCGGGCCCGCAGGTGGTCCAGCGCCCGGTGCCGGGCGACGGTCGCCGCCCAGCCGCGGAAGCCGTCGCCGTCGCCGGTGAACGACCCGAGGTCGCGGGCGATCTGCAGCCAGGTCTCGGAGGCGATGTCCTCGGCGTCCTGGGCGTCCTCGGGCCGGCCCCCGACCAGCACCCGCAGGTAGCGGAGCAGACCCGGCTGGACACTCCGGAACAGCAGCCGGAAGGCCTCCTCGTCCCCGCCCTGCGCGGCCCGGACGGCCTCGGTCAGCTCGACGGGGGTGGTGGCCGCGCCCGTGGGCGGACCGGGTGGCGGGCCTGACGTCGGGACCGGTCCGGACCGGCCGACGGGGCTGTCGGTGCCCGCACCGGGGCGTTCTGCACTCTGCACCCGCCACATCATCCGCCATGCGGACGAACGGCCCGTTCCGGCGGGTCCCGACCGTCGCCCGCCGCCGCACCGGTCGCCCGGGCGTCGTGACACGGGCCGCAAGTCAGCCCCCAAGAAACCTTCAGGTCGAAGGTCCCGAGAGCATCTGGCCTTCGTCTACGGCATTAGAACCGCCACACCACCTACGTTGTAGGTGAACGATCCATTCCGGCCGCTGCGCCGCCGCCCTCGCGCCCTCCCCCTTCCCCGCGCCCCGGGCATCGCCGGCCGCTCCCCCACCCCCAGGAACGCCATGACCTCCGCCGCCCACGAGCTCTTCGAGCGCGGCCTGCGCGACCACCTCGCGCCCGCCCTCCGCCGCCTGGGCCTCACCGGCTGGCGGCGGACCTTCAGCCTCCCCGACCCGACCCACTGGGCGCTGCTCGGCCTGGTCGAGCAGCGCACCGACGGCCGGCTGCGCTACACCTTCGACCTGAGCCTGGTCCACCGCGCCGACTGGACCGCCGCCGCCCTCCCCGGCCCGCGCCCGGACCCGCGCGCCGTCTACGGCATCGAGTCCTGGCGCACCCGGATCGGCGAACTGCTGCCGGTCGGCGAGGACGTCTGGTGGGAGGTGCTGCCCGGACCGCGCTGGCGGGTCACCCTGGACGACTCGGTGGCCGCCGTCCGGCACTACGGGCTGCCCGAGCTGCGCCGCCGGGCCGAACGGGAGCGCGGCGCCGCCACCGGCGAGACCTATCTCTCGGCCGCCGAGCTGGAACAGGTCAACACCGCGCTGCTGGCCGTCCCGGTGGCCCGTATCCAGCGCGCCGAGCTGGTCGACGGTGCGCTCGTCCTCACCGGCGCCTGGACCCGGGCGGACGCGCCCGCCCGCACGGTGCTGCGCGGCGTCGCCCACGGGTTCCTCTCCGCCGAGGAGGAGTCGGCCGAGGGCGTGTCGGCCGGGGAGGAGCCGGCCGGGGACCGGCTCTTCGCCGTGGTGCGCTGCGTGGACACCCTCGGCCGACCGCTCTGGGACTTCGGCCACCCCTGACACCGCACGGCGTTCGCCCTGCTCAACGGCACCGTCACGGTGTGCGCCGTGACAACTGTCATGCGGATCCGGCAACGCACGGCACTGCTGGGCGGGCGGCCCCGCTCGGAAGACTGGAGGCACGACGGAGCGGGCAGCGGCCCGCCGACCGAGCAGCCAGTCCGGGGAGGACCCACCATGAGCCAGATCGCCGCCACCGCCACCACCGGCAGCGCTCCCCACCCCCTCGGCAAGGCCCTCCGCCCGCTCGCCGTCGACATCGCCGGCCCGCTCGCCGGCTTCTACCTCCTCCACTCCGGCCTCGGTCTGAGCGAGTTCGCCGCCCTCGCCTGGAGCAGCGCCTTCCCGATCGCCCGCACCGTGCTCGGCCTGGTCGGGGAGCGCACGCTCAACCGCTTCGCCGCCCTGATGCTCGGCGTCAACCTGGTCGGCCTGGCGCTCACCGCCGTCAGCGGCGACGCCCGGCTGATGCTCGCCAAGGACTCCGTGCTCAGCGGCTTCATGGCGCTGGCGATCCTGGCCTCCGCGCCGACCGCCCGTCCGCTGATGTCCGCCGCGCTGCGCCCCTTCCTCACCAAGGGAGACCCGGCCCGCGACGCCGCCTGGGACCGGCTCGCGACGGGCTCGCGCGCCTTCCGCCGCCACGAGCGGCTGTTCTCCGCCGTCTGGGGCGGCGCGCTGCTCGCCGAGTGCGCGGCCCGGGTGGTCGGCGCCTTCACGCTGCCGGTGGCCACCATGGCGTGGCTGTCGACCGTCCTGCTGGTCGCCGGGCTGGCCGCCGGCTCGGTGCTCGGCCGGGCCGCCGCCGAGCCGATGGCGAAGCTGGTCCGCGCCGAGGCCGCCGCCTGAGCACCACCGCACCACCCCGCACCACCCCGCACTGATCATCCGACCATCCCAGGAACCATCCGGCTCCACCGGAAGTCCACACATCACGAGGGGGTAACGGGACCCCCTCGTCGAGGAAACGGGGAACCGATGAGCCGGGCCGATGCGCAACCCACCACCACCGAGGACCGCACCCTGGTCTGGGACGGCTGCCTCAACGTCCGCGACCTGGGCGGACTGCGCACCACCACCGGCGCCCGCACCACCCGCGGCGCGATCGTCCGCGCCGACAACCTGGACCGGCTCACCGCCGAGGGCTGGGACGCCGTCCTCGACCACGGCGTGCGCACCGTCGTCGACCTGCGCGACATCACGGAGTACAAGCCGCTCCTGCCGCTGCCCGAGGGTGTCGAGCTGATCCGCGTCCCGCTGGACGAACTCGCCGGCCCCGCCTGGTGGAAGAGCTACGGCCACCTCGACGGCACCCCGCTGGCCCTGCGCCCCTACCTCGACCACTGCCCGCACGCCGCCGCCGAACTGATCACCACCATCGCCGGCGCCCGCCCCGGCGGCCTGGTCGTGCACTGCGGCGCCGGCCGCGACCGCACCGGCCTCGCCGCCCTCCTGCTGCTCGCCCTCGCGGACGTCACCCCCGCCGAGATCGTCGCCGACTACCTCCTGAGCGCCCCCAACGTCCGCCCCCTCTACGGCATGCTCGGCCTCCCCGACCAGTACCACCGCATCGACGCCGTCCTCGCCGAGGCCGGCACCACCGCGGAGGCCGCCGTCGCCGCCACCCTCGCCGACTTCGCGCCCACCCCCTACCTGCTGTCCGCCGGCGTCACCCCCGCCGACCTCGCCGCCGTCCGCGCTCGCCTGCTGCCCTTCTGACGGACCGCCACCCGGAGCGGGAGGCCGATCGGTCCGGCCCTCCCGCCCCGGCGGCCGGTCCGCGCTCTGGCAGACTCCGGTCGTGATCTTCCGTACCGCCACCCGCCGGGACCTGCCCGCCGTCATCGCCCTGCTCACCGACGAGGAGGGGGTGACCGATCCCGCCTCGGTCGAGGTCGACGAGACGTACGCCCGCGCCTTCGCCGAGGTGGACGCCGATCCGCGCAACGAGATGCTGGTGCTCGACGAGGGGGACGGCACGGTGGCCGGCTACCTCCAGGTGACGTACATCCCGGGGCTCGGGCGCGGCGGGGCGGAGCGGGCGCTGTTCGAGGGGGTCCGGGTGCGGGCGGACCGGCGCGGGGCCGGGCTGGGGCGGGAGTTGATGATCCGGGCGATCGAGCGGGCCCGGGCCCGCGGGTGCACGCTCGTCCAGCTCACCAGCAACAAGCGGCGGACCGGGGCTCACCGGTTCTACGGGTCGCTGGGCTTCGACCGCAGCCACGACGGGTTCAAGCTGACGCTCCGATAATCGTTCGCGGTCGGCCCGGTGAGCGCTCAATACTGCCGGGCATGGTGGACTTCTCCGACTTCGACACCCGCAACTACCCCACCGTGGACGTCCGGACCGGCTACGCCGGCTGGGTCGACACCTACGAGCAGACCGTCGAGGACGCGATGGACCTCGCCGTCCTCGACCGGCTCGCCCTGCCCGCCTGGCCGGAGGTCCGCCGGGCCGCCGACCTCGGCTGCGGCACCGGCCGGACCGGCGCCTGGCTGCGCGGCCGGGCCGCCGAGGGCCTGCTACTGGACGGTGTGGACCTCACGCCCGAGATGCTGGCCCGCGCCGAGGAGCGCGGCGCCCACGACACCCTCACCGAGGGGGAGGTCGCCGCCACCGGACTCCCCTCCGGCGGCTACGACCTGGTGATCTCCTCACTGATCGACGAGCACCTGGCCGACCTCGGCCCGTACTACCGCGAGGCCTTCCGACTGGCCCGCCCGGGTGGGCGCTGCGTCCTGGTCGGGCTGCACCCGTACTTCATCATGGCGGCCGGCATGCCGACCCACTTCACCGGCGCGGACGGCTCGGACGTCGCCATCACCACCCACGTCCACCTGGTCTCCGACCACCTCACGGCCGGCCTGGCGGCGGGCTGGACGCTGGTCGAGATGCGGGAGGCGGTGGTGGACGAGGGGTGGATCGCGCTCAAGCCGACGTGGGAGAAGTACCGCAGCCGCCCGGTCTCGGCGGCCTACGTCTGGGAGAAGCGGTAGGGAGGCCGGCCGGCCACTCCGGCGTCAACCGATGGTTGACGATGGCGGATCGACAACCTAAGGTTGACGCTATGGAGAATCCGATCGTTCCCAAGACCACTCAGCTGCGCCTCGACGATCTGATCGACGCGATCAAGAAGCTCCACCCCGACGCGCTCGACCAGCTCTCCGACGCCGTCATCGCCGCCGACCACCTCGGCGAGCTCGCCGACCACCTCATCGGCCACTTCGTCGACCAGGCCCGCCGCTCCGGCGCCTCCTGGACCGACATCGGCCGCAGCATGGGCGTCAGCAAGCAGGCCGCCCAGAAGCGCTTCGTCCCCAAGGACCCGGCCACCCCCAACGACCTCGACCCGAGCCAGGGCTTCGGCCGGTTCACCGACCGGGCCCGGCACGTCGTGATGGCCTCGCAGGAGGAGGCCCGCCAGGCCGGCAACGCCGAGATCGGCGCCGAGCACCTGCTGCTCGGCCTGCTCGTCGAGCCCGACGGCCTGGGCGTGCGGGCGCTCGCCACCCAGGGCGTCACCCCCCAGGCGCTGCGCACGGCCGCCACCGCCGTGCTGCCGGCCCCGGACGCCGAGGTGCCGGCGCTCATCCCGTACGACGCCCGGGGCAAGAAGGCACTGGAGCTGACCTTCCGGGAGGCGCTGAAGCTCGGTCACAACTACGTGGGCACCGAGCACATCCTGCTCGCCCTGCTGGAGCTGGAGAACGGTGCCGGGGTACTGAACGACCTCGGCGTCGAGAAGGCGGAGGTCGAGCGCGTCGTCGGCGAACTCCTCGCCGCCTTCATCGCGTCGAACGCGAACGACGACGAGGGCCAGGCCTGACCGGACCGTTCCGGGGCCGCGCGGGACGGGCGCGGCTCCGGGACGCCGTCGGTCGCTCAGAAGCCCGACACATGGGTGGTGACGATCCGGACCCGCCCGTCCGACTGCGCCGCCAGGGCCGCGCGCAGCCGCAACGACCGCGCCGGCCCCAGTAGTTCGAGCGCTTCCTCGTCCTCGACCCAGCGATGGTCGTCGAGTTCGCCGGCCGGGACGGTCACGGGGGTACCGTCCGGGACGGCGCCGAAGTCGAAGAGGAAGTGCTCGGCCGGGTGGTCGAGTTCGTCCGACGGGTGGGTCCAGGAGATGGCCAGCAGCTCCCCGGCCTCCCGGACGATGCCGGTCTCCTCCAACAGCTCCCGGGCCGCGCACTCCGCGGGCCCCTCCCCCAGGTCGATCGTCCCGCCCGGGAACTGCCAGTGCTCCCGGTAGCCCGCCTTGACCAGCAGGATCCGCCCGGAGGCGTCCCGCAGGACGCACCCCGCCGCCGCGTAGATCCGCGGCAGCGAGGCCAACCACTCTTCACGGGACTTCAACGGCTCGACCGGCACGGCTGGGCCTCCTGGGGGGCGGGGACACGATGCGTCCCACTCTGCCAGTCGGCGGAACGGTCAGCTCCGGGTGGCCATGTACTCGACCAGGCGGTCGAAGCTGGAGTTGTGGCCGGCCTCCGCCTCCGGGCCCAGGAACATCGCCGGGACGTTCTCCTGCTCCATGAGCACCTGGGTGCGGCCGTCGCCGAGGTCGCTCAGGGTGATCCGGCCGGTGAGACCGACGCCCTCCTCGAAGAACTCCAGCATCTCGTCCTCGCGGATCGCGGTGAACCGGGCGCGCAGCGGGTAGCGGTCGCCGGTCGCCTCGATCACCATCGTGCTGTCGAAGCGTCCACCGACCTCCGGCTCGATGGTCACGGTGTCCAGCGGGACGTGGGTGCCGACCGGGCCCCAGAAGCGGACGAACTGCGCGGGCTCGACGTACGCCCGGAAGACCTCGGCCGGGGTGGCGCGCAGCTCACGGACGATGGACAGGGTGCCGAGGTTCTCGGTCATGGTGGTGGTTCCTTCGGTTCGGAGGGAGCGCCGCTCGGTGCCGCGCTTTCACAGAGGTAGACCGGAGGCGCATCGGAAACTCATCGCTCTTCGGCGAACTTTTTTCGGGAATCTTCTCCGGCGGCCGATGAGGCCGGCCCGGCGCACCGGTCTGATCTCCGTGGAGACCGAACCGAAGACCGAAGCGACGACCGAAACGACAACCGAAACGAAGGCATCCGCCGACCGGTCGCTGAGCTGCGACCTGGGCGCCCTGACCGCCCCCGACCTGTCCGTCGTCGACGCCCTGGCCCGGCTGCGGCTCGCCGCCGCCCGGCACGGCGTGCGACTCGTCCTGCGCAACGCCGGCGGCCCGCTGCGCGAACTGCTCGCGTTCAGCGGGCTGGCCGGCGTCCTCCTGGTCGAGGAGGACGGCACGACGCTACTCCCCGGCCGCCAGCCGCGGCGGCAGGCCGAAGAGCGGGAACAGCACGTCGGTGTCGAGGAAGTTGGTGAGCCCGGTGATCCGGCCCGCTGACACCTCCAGCACGATCAGCGCCCACGGCTCGTGCCCGCCGTCCGGGCTCGGCCGGTACTGGCCGAACGCCGGGCCGCCGTTGGCCTGCGCGGCGACCAGCCGCGAGCCCCGGCAGCCGTGGCCCGGCCCGAGCATCCACTCCCTGAGGTCCGCGTGCCCGGTCAGCCAGAGCGCGAACGGCGGCATGTTCAGCGTGACGTCCTCGTGCAGCAGCGCCGCCAGGCCGTCCATGTCGTACGCCTCGAAGGCCGCGACGTACCGGGCCAGCAGGGCCCGGTGCTCCTCGTCCAGCGCCGGGGCCGGCCGGGCGGAAGCCGGATCGGCGGCCAGCGCCGCCCGGGCCCGCTGGAGCGCACTGTTCACCGAGGCGACGGTGACGCCGAGCAGCTCGGCGACCTCGTTGGCCCGCCAGCCGAGCACCTCGCGCAGGATCAGCACCGCCCGCTGCCGGGGTGCCAGCCGCTGGAGCGCGGCGACGAAGGCCAGCCGCACCGACTCGCGCTGCGCGGCCACCTCCGCCGGATCACCGCTCTCGGGCAGTACCCGGCCGTCCGGCGCCGGGCCGATCCAGGTGACCTCGGGCAGCTGGGCGTCACTCGCGGTGGCCACCGTGGAGGGGCCCGCCAGGTCCATCGGCCGGGCCCGGGCGTTGCGGCCGTTCAGCGCGTCCAGACAGACGTTGGTGGCGATCCGGTAGAGCCAGGAGCGCAGCGCCGCGCGGCCCTCGAAGCCCCGGTACCCGCGCCAGGCGCGGACCATGGTGTCCTGCACCGCGTCCTCGGCCTCGAAGACCGAGCCGAGCATGCGGTAGCAGTACCCGGTCAGCTCCGTCCGGTACCGCTCCAGCTGGAGCTCGACCGGCTCCTCCGTCATCAGCTCGGCCATCGCCCGCGCCCCCGCTCACCTGCTGTCCTCGATCGCCAGGAAAGGTACCGCAGACCACTGACAACGCCACCGCACGTCCCCGGTCGGCGTCCTGAACACGGATCAGGACACCGACCGGGGCGGGGCGCTCAGTGCGCGCTGTGCTTCTCGGCACCGCGGTGCCGGTGCCCCCGGAGTTCGGCGTGCTGCGCCGGCACGGAATGCGGAACGGCGGTCACCGCGTCCCGGCCGCCGTGCCGGAACGATTCGGCGCCCGCCGCCCCGGCCTCGGCTGCGGCCTGCGGGACGCCGGTGCGCAGCCGGGGCGGGAGCGTGTCCGGCACCGCCGCCATGCCCCGGCGCTCCAGCAGGTCCTGGGCGCCGCGGCGGAGCCTGGGAGAGCTTCCCGCTGTTCGTTCGGTCATCGTCGGCCTCCCTTCGGTGGCCGCCGGCCGGACGGAACCCGACCGGAGGCCGCACGGGCGTTATGTCCCGATTGGTCAGGGATTACACCTCAACCCATGGCGGCCGGAACGTCAACCCGGTCATCCCGTCGGCCCGGTCACCCCATGAGCTCGTGGACGAAGCACCACCGCCAGTCCTCCCCCGGCTCGTAGGACCGGATCACCGGGTGGGAGCTGTTGTGGAAGTGCGCGGTGGCGTGCCGCTGCGGCGAGAAGTCGCAGCAGCCGATGTGGCCGCAGTCCAGGCAGAGCCGCAGGTGCACCCAGTCCCGGCGTCCCTGGGCCAGGCAGTCGGCGCAGCCGTCCACGGGCGGCAGCGGCGCGATGTCCCTGGGTGCGGCGGCGAGGTCTTCGCAGTCGCTCATGGAACGCACAGTAGTGACGCCGGGCCCGCCCCGCTCCCCGGGACACGTACCGGGAGGGCTCATGGGACCATGCACCAGTGGCGGAAGTGACGGGGAACGCGACGATCAGCACGGCCGGCGGCACCGGGGACCCCCCGCCCCCGGGCATATCCGGCACCGGCCGGATCCGGCAGCCCGCGGCACTGATCCGGCTGCTCGCCGGCCTCGCCGTGACCGCCCTCACCCTGCTCGGCGCCGACTACGCCCGGGCCACCACCAACGGCCTCGCCGAGGACGTCGCCGCTCTCGCCGCACTGGTGCCGCACCCGCTGGGCGGCGTCGCCACCGGATTCAGCACCGCCGCGCTGCTGCTCCTGCCCGGCCTCTCGGCCGTCTGCCGGTTGTTCGGCACCGCGACGGACCGGCGACGCGTCCTCCAGCAGCTCGCCGACGGCCTGCTGGCCGCCGTCCTCGCCTACGGTGCCTCGCTCGCCGTCGACCTGTGGATCGACGGGCGCGCGCCGTTCTCCCTGGTCTCCGCGCTCACCCGGCCGCTGCCTGGCGACCCGCTCGCCCGCACCGAGCCGGTGTACGGCTACCTCGCCCCCGTCCTCGCCTTCCTCATCGCCTCCGCGGCCCGCGAACGACGGGTGCCGTGGGCCGTCCTCAGCCTCTCCGCGCTGGCCGGACTCGCCGGCGGGACCGCCACCCCGACCGCCCTGCTGCTGGGCCTGCTGATCGGCTGGACGGCCGCCCACGGCACCCGCTGGGCCGTCGGCACCCCGGACCCGCGGCCCCGGCCCGGCCAGCTCCTGCAGAGCCTGCGCGAGGCCGGACTGCGCCCGGCCGCCGCCACCCCGGCCGGCCCGGACCGCTACCTGGTCCGCCAGCAGGACGGCCGCCCCGAGCTGGACGTCCAGCTGCTCGACCGGCAGGCGGTCACCGCCGCCCTGATCCAGCGGGCCTGGCGGCGGCTGCGGCTGCGCACCGCCCCGCACCCGCGCGCCCTGCGCTCGCTGCGCACCGGGCTGGAGCACGAGGCCCTGGTCTCCTACGCGGCGGTGGCCGCCGGGGTCCGCACCCACCGGATCGCCGCCACCGCCGAGCTCGGCCCGGACACCGCCCTGGTCGCCTACGAGCGGCTGCCCGGCCGCACCCTGGACGAGCTGGCCGACGAGGAGCTCACCGACGCGCTGCTCGCCGACGCCTGGGGCCAGCTGGCCCTGCTCCAGCGGCGGGCGATCGCGCACCGCGCGCTGGTGCCCTCCGCGCTGCTGGTGGACGCGGCCGGCACGGTGCACCTGGTGAACCTCGCGGACGGCGACATCGCGGCGAGCGAGCTGGTGCTGCGCTGCGACGTCGCCCAGCTGCTCACCACCCTCGCGCTGCGCACCGGGGCCGAGCGCTCGGTGCGCGCCGCGCTGGCGGTGCTCGGCCCGGACGCGGTCGCCGCCGCCCTGCCGCTGCTCCAGCCGATCGCGCTGACCCGCGGCACCCGGCTCGCCCTCAAACGGGCCGGACGGACCGCACCGGCCGCCCCGGACGGGCCGCCCGCACCACCCGCACCGTCCGGACCGCCCGCACCGCCCGAGCCCGACCTGCTGGAGCAGATCCGCACCGAGATCCTCCACAGCCGCCCGCAGGCCCCGGTCCGGCCGGTCCGGCTGGAGCGGCTGCGCCCCCGCACCGTGTTCGCCGTCGGCGGCGGCGTGGTGGCCGGCTGGCTGCTGATCCCGCAGTTCTTCGCCACCGAGCGGAACCCGCTCGTCGCCGTCGCCGACGCCGACCCGTTCTGGATCGTCCTCGCCCTGCTCGCCGCGGCCATCAGCCACGTCATGGGGGCGATGGGCTTCATCGGCTTCGTCCCCGAGCGGCTGAACTTCCGCAACGCCGTGCTGGCGCAGGTGGCCGGCTCCTTCGTGAAGCTGGTCTCCCCCGGCGGGGTCGGCGGGGTCGCCCTGAACACCCGCTTCCTCCAGCGGGCCGGCATCCCGACCGCCCAGGCGCTCTCCAGCGTCGGTGTCGGACAACTGCTCGGATTGGTGCTGCACCTGCTGCAGGTCGGCGCCTTCGTCTACCTGACCGGCCTGGAGGCCGGCGGCTCCGAGCTGGAGGTCCTGCCGTTCGTGGTCGGCGGCATCGCGGTGGCGGGCGCCCTGCTGGCCGCGGTGTCCGCCGTGCCGCCGGCCCGGCGCTGGCTGGTCGCCCGGTTGCGTCCGCTGACCGCCGAGGTACTGCCCCGGCTGGTGGAGCTGGCGCGCAACCCGGGGCGGCTGGCGGTCGGCTTCGCCGGGCAGCTGCTGGTGTCGATCACGCTGATCGCCTGCCTGTACTGCTGTGCCCGGGCGGTCGGCTCGGAGCCGGGCTTCGCCGCGGTCGGCGTGGTGTTCCTGGTCGGCAACGCGGCGGGCAACGCCGTGCCGAGCCCGGGCGGGGTCGGCTTCGTGGACACCGCGCTGGCGACCGGTCTGAAAGCGGCCACCGCGATGGATGACGGCGGGATCGCGGCCACCGTCACGCTCTTCCGGCTGCTCACCTTCCTGCTGCCGGTGCTCCCGGGCTGGGCGGCGTTCAGCTGGCTCCAGCGCCGCGGGGCGCTCTGACCCCGGCCGGACCCTTCGCGGTGCGGGCCTACTCCCGGTACTCGTCCTCGTCGAGCTGGACGACCCGGTTCTGCTCGGCGACGTCCGCGACGTCGGTGGCCGGGTCCGCGCCCAGCGACCGCCGCTCGGCCAGCTCGTCGTACTCGTCCTCGGCCGTCTGCTCGTCCGGCTCCGCGGCCTCGTCGGCCTCGTCCAGGTAGTCCTCGTGGTTCTGCGGCATGGCGTCCGTCCTCGTTCCTCGAAGGTTCCTCGGAGGCTTCCTCTGACCCGATGGCCACGGCCCGGTGGGGTACTGGCAGTATCCGTCGGCCGCCGCCGGGGCGCGAAGCGCCGACGGCGTGTCGGCGTGTTGCCGCCTCCCCGGATTGACCCGTCAAAACCGATCGGAAGTGCACCACAGCAGGGGTGCACTTGCTTCCTAGGGTCATAGCCATGACGACGAACGCGAACGCTCCGCAGCACCCCGCCCGCCTCGACTACGCCTGTACCGTCCCCAAGGTCTTCCGCGCGGTGATCGCGCTGGACGCCGCCGCCCGCGAGGGCCTCGACCCGGCGCTCGTCGAGCTGGTGCAGATCCGCGCCTCCCAGCTCAACGGCTGCGCCTACTGCCTGGACATGCACGTCAAGGACGCCCGCAAGGCCGGCGAGAGCGACGAGCGGATCTACCTGCTGCCGGTCTGGCGGGAGGCACCCGAGGGCGTCTACAGCGAGCGCGACCTCGCCGCCCTCGCGCTGGCGGAGCAGATCACCCACATCGGCGGCGGCGTCGACGACGAGGTGTACGGGCGGGCCGCCGAGCTGTTCCCGGAGCAGGAGCTGGCGCAGCTGATCTCGCTCTGCTTCACCATCAACACCTGGAACCGGATCAACGTCGCCACCCGCAAGACCCCCGGCACCCGCTGACCCCCGCGCCGCCCGCCGGGCAGAACGGGCCTCCCGGCCACCGGGGTACGATCGGAGCCGTACCAGCAGGGCTTACCCACACCTCCCGGTGGCCCCGAGGCCCTTACGAACGACGGGGAAATCATGTCCGGCTCGCACTACTTCACCGGTGCACCCGAGGTCGCCAGTGAGCGCCGCCCGATCACGGTCACCCTGCCGGACCTCACCCTGGAGCTCACCACCGACGCGGGCGTCTTCTCCCGCACCCGGCTGGACCCGGGCACCCGGATCCTGCTGGAGCACGCGCCGGTGCCCCGGGCGCGCGGCCCGATCCTGGACGTCGGCTGCGGCTACGGCCCGATCGCGCTGACCTGGGCGACCCGCCGCAAGCGGCTCCCGGTCTGGGCGGTGGACGTCAACGGCCGCGCCCTGGAACTGGTCCGGCACAACGCCGAGTCGCTGGGACTGGGCAACGTCCAGGCCGCGCTGCCTGAGGAGGTCCCCGCCGAACTGCGGTTCGCGGCGATCTACTCCAACCCGCCGATCCGGATCGGCAAGGCGGCGCTGCGCCGGCTGCTGGAGCAGTGGCTCGGCCGGCTGACCCCGGACGGCTCCGCCTTCCTGGTGGTGCAGAAGCACCTCGGCTCGGACTCGCTGCAGAAGTGGCTGAACGAGCAGGGCTGGCCGACCACCCGGCTGACCTCGGTCAACGGGTTCCGGATTCTGGAAGCGCGGCCCCGCCCGACGGCGGGCGAGGGCCCCGAGAGTGGACGAGGGACGACGTCGTGAAGCAGCTCCGCGGGACCGAATTGAAGCGGCTGCACCGCTCGTGGCGGCGTGGCAACGAGTTCCGGCTCGCGATGATCCTGGAGAACCTCCAGTCGCCCTTCAACGTCGGCTCGGTCGTCCGGACCGGTGCCGCGATGGGCGCGGAGAAGCTCTACCTGACCGGTGACACCCCGTCGGTGCGCTCGTCCGGCGCGCAGAAGGCCGCGATGGGCACCGACAAGTACCTGAAGGTGGAGCACTTCCCCACCGTCGCCGAGGCGATCGAGGCCGCCAAGGCCGACGGCTTCAAGGTGGTCGGCCTGGAGCTCGCGGACGACGCGGTGCCGATGTTCGCCGCCGAGCTGACCCCGGCGGTCGCCTTTGTGCTCGGCCACGAGGATCGCGGGGTGACGGCGGACGCGCTCGCCCTCTGCGACCAGGTGGTCTACGTGCCGCAGCTGGGCCGGGTCGGCTCGCTGAACGTCTCCGCCGCCGCCACGGTGGCCTGCTACGAGGCGCGCCGCCAGGGGTACGCGATCACCGGCACCCCGGACGGCTCCGACGCCGGCGGCCCCGACGAGGACTGAGCCCGGCAACCGCCGAGCCCGACGACCGGGCCCGGCAACGGCTGAACCTCGTCCCGGGCGGGGACCGATCCGTCCCCGCCCGGGACCGGGTCACACCTCGACCAGCACCTTGCCCCGGTTGACGTCGCGGTCCAGGTAGAGGCTCCGGTAGGCCTGCGGGATCGCGTCGAACCCCTTGTGCACGGTCTGGTGGTAGCGGATCTCCCCGCTGCCGACCAGCCCGCCCAGCTCCCGGTGCATCTGCGCCAGCAGCGGCTCGGTGAACCACTCCTGGGCGAAGATCCCGCGGATCGTGGTGCGCGGGAACATGATGTACGGCAGCAGCCGCGGCCCGGTCAGCTCGCCGTTCACCGTGGTCGCCCACTGCCAGCAGACCGCCACCCGGCTGTCCACGTTCAGCATGGTGAACACCGCGTCGGTGACGGCCCCGCCCAGGTTGTCGAAGTACCGGTCGACGCCGTCCGGCGCGGCGATCAGCAGCGCCTGCCGGACCTTCTCCGCGTCGTCGCCCTGCGCGTAGCGCACCACCTCGTCGAAGCCCAGCTCGCGCAGGTACTCGGCCTTGCCCGGCGAGCCGGTGGTGCCGACCACCCGGCCGGCGCCGGCCCACTTCGCCAACTGGCCCACCAGGGTGCCGACCGAGCCGGACGCCCCGCTGATCACCACGGTGTCGCCGGGACGGACCTCCAGGAAGCGGGTGAGCGTGCCCCAGGCGGTCATCCCGGGCGCGCCCATGATGCCCAGCGCGGTGGACAGCGGCAGCCGCTCGTCGTACCAGGACGGGTCCAGCCGGCGGTAGGCCGGGAAGACCATCGGGAAGGTGCCGGTCGTCCACAGCTCCTCGGCGCCGTTGTGGACGACGTGGGTGCGCCAGCCGCCGAAGCCCTGCACCAGGTCGCCGACCGCGAACGCCGCCTCCGGTCCGGCCTCGATCACCTCCATGATCGAGTCGGCGCCCATGTGGTGGCCGACCGGCGTCTCCAGCGCCAGGCCGTTCTGGTACGGGTCCACCGAGACGTACCTGGTCCGGAACAGCATCTCGTCCGGCCGCAGGTCGACCGTGACGTCCTCGACGACCTTCTCGTAGATCCGGTTGACGTCGGGCACGCCGTCCAGGTGCTCCCGGACCACCCACTTCTCGATCCTCATGCCAGGGCTCCCGTCTGCACGTTCTCGTTGTCCTCGCTGCCTTCGCCCCGCGCCGCCTCGCCGGCACCCACCGGCGCCGTCCGTCTGGCCGGCTCGGCGGGCCGGCCCACCGGGATGACCAGGTGCGTCGGCAGCGGGGCGCTCCGGTCGATCTCGGCGGTGAAGTCCAGCCCGTCGTCCCGGCAGACGAACTGCATGACGTGCCGCCCGGCGGCGGCCGCCCGGATCAGCCCGCCGATGGTCGCCCAGACCCCGGAGAGGTAGAAGTTCGACAGCCCGGGCAGCACCGGGCCGCTCCGCTTGATCTCCTCCTCAACCGTCTCGGCGCCCTCCACGAAGGGGTTCCAGCCGGGGAAGGTGCCGTCGTAGACGCCGGTGTAGCGGACCTGGGTGAGCGGGGTGGACACGTCGGCGACGGCCACCGCGTCCTTGAAGCCGGGGAAGCGCTCGTCCAGGAAGGAGACGATGCCGTTGCGGACCCGCCGCTTGGCCGCCACGTACTCCCGGCCGTGCTTGACCGGCAGGGTGTGCAGTTCCTCGCCGCGCCGGACCCGCGAGGACCGCTCCGGGCCCTCCGACAGCGCCCGCCAGGGGGCGATGTCGGAGAAGTACGTCGCGAACACCACGGTGGAGTCGGACGGCGCCAGCTCCGGGTAGTGCCGGGTGCGGAACTGGACGTTCATCGAGGGGCAGCGGATCCCGGTCAGCGCGGCCGCCTCCCGCTCGCCCAGCAGGTAGGTGGTGCACGGGTCACCCGCCGGGAAGGGCTTGCGCAGCCCCAGGAAGAGCGCCACGTAGCCCGGCGACAGCTGGCCCGGCTCGTCGATCAGCGAGGTGTAGAGCCGGCGGTAGGTGTCGTTGAGGTACCGGCCCTTGAGCAGCTTCATCACCGTGGTGTGGCCGTCGGCGGCGGACACCACGATGTCGGCCCGGAACTCCCGGCCGTCGCTGAGCCGCACGCCCACCGCGCGGTCCTCCTCGACCAGGATCTCCTCGACCTTGGCGTTGTAGGTGATCTCCCCGCCGAGCCCGCGGTAGCGGTCCTCGATCGACCGGGCCAGCGCGAGCGAACCGCCCTCCGGCACCCCGGCCGCGTGGTTGGCGTGCGAGGCGAGCTGGAAGTAGAACGGCAGCACCGGGAAGGCCGGGTGCTTCTCGTAGAGGATGAAGTTGAACGCCTCGCGCAGCAGCGGGTCGCGGAACCGCTGCGAGAAGTCCGTCATCAGCACCGCGATCGACTTGCGGATGGTGTTGAAGTACGGCGTGAAGGAGGCCAGCATCCGCCAGCGCTCCAGTCGGCCCATCAGACCGACCGGCTTGAGGAACGGGTAGGCCGCGAGCGCCCTGCGGAAGGTCCGGATCCCCGCGCAGAACTCCCGGATCGGCGCCGCGTCGACCGGCGAGAGGCCCAGCAGGTGCGCCTCCAGCCGGTCCGGGTCGGAGTAGAAGTAGACCGCCCGGCCGTCCCGGCCCCGGACGATGTTGAAGACGTCGAAGTGCCGCATCTCCTTGCCCTGGAGCGCGCCCAGTTCGAGCCAGATCTGGTACATCTCGTTGCCCGGGCCGTTGCCGAGCAGCCAGCTGATGCACCAGTCGAAGGTGAAGTCGCTGCGGTCCCAGCCGGTGCAGGACCCGCCGGGGATCTCGTGCATCTCGAAGATCCTGGTGCGGTAGCCGTTCATCCGGGCGTAGCACCCGGTGGACAGGCCGCCGAGACCGCCGCCGACGATGATCATCGACTCCCGCCGGCGTGCGGTGTCTGTCTGCCGTGCCATTACTGGCCTTCCTCGTCGTCCTTGCCTTGTCCGGCCGAGCCTTGTCCGGCCGTGCTTTGCCGTGCCCTGCCTTGCCGTGGCGTCAGTGGGGGGCGCGTTCACCAGGCGACCGGGAGCGCCTGCAGACCGTTCACCATCGCGTCCTCCTTCCAGCGCAGCTCGCGCTCGGGCACGGCCAGCCGCAGCCCCGGCAACCGGGTCAGCACCTGCTCGATCGCCACCTGGAGCTCCAGCCGGGCGAGGTGCGCGCCGATGCAGTAGTGCACGCCGTGGCCGAAGCCGATGTGCGGGTTGGCCGGCCGGTCCAGCACCAGCCGCTCGGGCTCCTCGAACACCTCCGGGTCCCGGTTGGCGGCGGCGGTCGCGATCATCACCGCCTCGCCGGACCGGATCACCACCCCGCCCAGCTCGACGTCCTCGGTGGCGTACCGGGGCAGACTGAAGCCGGTGAGCAGCGGCACGTAGCGCATCAGCTCCTCGACGGCCTTCGGGATCAGCCCGGGGTGCTCCCGCAGCCTCGCCGACTCCTCCGGGTTCACCAGCAGCTGGTGGAAGAAGTTGCCGATCTGGTTGGTGGTGGAGACGAAGCCGGCGATCAGCAGGTCGCAGGCGATGGAGAGCAGCTCCTCCTCGCTGATCAGCCGCTGCTCGCGGCAGGCCCGGACCAGCGTGGTGAGCAGGTCGTCGCCGGGCTCGCGGCCGCGCAGCTCCAGCACCCCGGCCATGTAGTCGATGAACGCCTGCCCGTCGACGGCCAGCACCTCGCCCGGGGTGACGGCGGAGAGCACCGTCTCCGCCCACCGCCAGAGCATCCGGTGGTCCTCGGCCGGGATGCCGAGCACCTCGCAGATGATGGTGGTCGGCATCGGGATCGCGAAGTCCTCGACCAGCTCGGCGGGCTGGCCCTTGGCGAGGATGCCGTCGAGCAGCTCGTCGGCCAGCTCCCGGGCCCGCACGCGCAGCCCCTCGACCCGACGGGCGCTGAACTCCTTGGCCACCAGCGAGCGCAGCCGGGTGTGCTCGGGCGGTTCGGTGGAGAACAGGCCGGCGCCGGTGCGGGCCACCGGGCGCATCCGCGGCTGGTCCTCGCCCATCGCGGCGGCCAGGCTGAACCGCGGGTCGCCGAGCACCGCCCGGACGTCCTCGTACCGGGTGGCCAGCCAGGCGCCGTCGCCGTACGGCATCCGGATCCTGACCAGCGGCTGATCGCGCAACTCGGCGTAGCGGGGGTCGAGTTCGAGGCCGTTCGGCTCGAAGGGGTAGCTCAGCGGCGGGTGCTGGCGGAGCATGGGCGGATCCGTCTCTCGTGCGGGGGCGGGAAGACTCGGGGCTCGGCCCCGGACCGTCTCAGGACGCATGGGGGGCGGCTCCGGTGAGGATCGACCGGGCGAGCCCGGCGTTGTGGGCGATGAAGTCGCGGTCGAGCATCTCGGCGTGGGTGCCGAAGCCCTTGAAGACCGCCGTCCGGGTGGCCGAGCTGCCGTGCCAGGCGCCGTGCTGCCCGGCCTCGTACAGCGCCACCTTCTCGTCGTCGGAGATCACGCTGAGCGCGGCGGTGACCACCCCGAGGTTGGGCGTGCGGCTGCAGAACCGCAGGTAGTCCCGGGCCTGTTCGCGGGTCTCCTGGGCGACCGCGGCGGAGCCGGTGTGCCGCTGGAGGTGCTCGGCCAGCTCCCGCTCGAAGGCCTGGAGGTGCTCGTCACCGAGGTCGAAGGACTCCGGGATCCGGTGCGAGTCCATGATCACCACATTGGGCACCGCCCGGCCGCGCCGCTCCAGCTCCTTGGCCACCTCGAAGGCGAGGTTGCCGCCGAGCGAGTAGCCGAGCAGGGCGCACGGGCCCTCCGGCTGGAGCACCTCGACGAGGTCCGCGTAGCGGTCGACCTTGTCGTCCCCCGACACGTAGTTGAAGGCGACCGTCCGGTACTCCGGCAGGTGCGCCGCGAACTGCCGGTACACCAGCCCGTGGCCGCCGGCCGGCGGGAAGCAGAACAGCGTCTGCTGCTGGTCCTGGTTGAACCAGAGGTACGGCTGGGCGCCCTCGATCCGGCCGGTGATGATGTGCTCGACGGTCTTGGCCATCCCGTGCAGGGTGGTGACCTTGAAGAGCTGGCTGACCGGGATGCTGATGTTGAACTCGGCCTGCAGGCCGTGGATCAGCTCGATCAGCTTGATCGAGGAGCCGCCCGACTCGAAGAAGTCGTGCTGGAGGCCGGGCTCCTCGACCCCCAGCAGCGCCCGCCAGTGCTCGGCCATCCGGACCTCGTAGAGGGTGACCGGCGGCTCGGCGGCCTCCGCGGCGTCGGTGCGGGGCTCGGGCAGCGCGGCCGTGTCCACCTTGCCGTTGGCGGTGAGCGGCAGCGCGGGCAGCTCGACGAAGTGCGTCGGGATCATGAAGGTCGGCAGGTAGCCGGCCAGGTGGCGGCGCAGCTCCCGGTGGTCGAAGGTCCGTCCGGGGGCGGGCACGCAGTAGGCGCAGAGCACGTGCTCGCCGTCGCGGTCCGGCCGGACGGTGACCACCGCCCGCTCCAGCTCGGGCCAGTCGGCGAGCTGGGTCTCGATCTCGCCCAGCTCGATCCGGTGGCCGCGGACCTTGATCTGCGAGTCGGCCCGGCCGAGCAGGTGCACCCCGCCCTCGGCGTCCCAGCGGGCGAGGTCCCCGGTGCGGTAGAGCCGCAGGGGCTCGCCGCCGTCGGCGCCGCCGAGCGGCAGGGTGGCGAACCGGCCGGCGGTCTGCTCCTCGTCGCCGAGGTAGCCGAGCGCGACGCCGGAGCCGCCGATCCACAGCTCCCCGGTGACGCCGGGCGGCACCGGGCGGCCCTGCGCGTCGAGCAGGTAGAAGGCGCTGTTGGGGAACGGCCGCCCGATCGGGACCATCCGGCTGGGCTCCAGGCCGTCCGCCGGGCCCTCGAAGTAGGCGCTGTCGATGGTGGCCTCGGTCAGGCCGTAGGAGTTGACCAGCCGCGTCCGGGGCCCGCACAGGGCGCCCAGCCGCTGGTACTCCTCGACCTTCCAGACGTCCGAGCCGACCACCAGCAGCCGCATGAACGCCAGGTCCTGCCCGGTGCGTTCGCAGTGGTCCAGGACGGTGCGGACCACCGCCGGGACGAACTCGGCGGCGTCCACCCGCTCGGTGCGCATCACCTCGTACAGCCGGGCGGTGTTGAACAGCAGCTCCCGGCCGATCAGCACCAGGGCGCCGCCGGAGCAGAGCGCGCGGACCACGTCCCCGGTGAAGACGTCGAAGGCCGGGCCGGCCATCTGGAGGTGGACCCGGGCGTCGGTGTCCAGCCGGTACTCGGCCTCCCAGGCCCGGTAGGCCGAGGCGAGGTTGCCGTGGGAGACCCGCACCGCCTTGGGCCGGCCGGTGGAGCCGGAGGTGTAGATGACGTACGCCGGGTCGTCGTGGCTCACCATCGCGTCGGTGAACCCGTCGTCGTCCGCGTCGAGTTCGGCGGTGGTGACCAGTCGGGCGGGCAGCGCGCCGAGCCGCTCGGCGTCGTCGCCGACCAGCAGCGCGGCGCCCGCGTGCTCCACCATGTACGCCAGCCGGTCCACCGGGTGGCCCGGGTCCAGCGGCAGGTAGGCGGCGCCGGTGCGGAGCACCGCCAGCAGGGTGGTGATCAGCTCCGGCGACTTGGGCAGGCAGATCGCCACCACGCCGCCCGGCCCGGCGCCCAGCGCGCGCAGCCGGGCGGCGGCCCGCCGGGAGCGCTCGGCCAGCTCGCCGTAGGACAGCCGGGCGGTCGGGCCGGACTCGGCCGGCGCGGCCACCGCGGGCGCCGCCGGGTCCGCCGCCGCCGCGCGCAGCACCAGCTGGTGCACCGGCTCACCGAACGGGACCCGCCGGTCGGCACCGCTCCACCGGCGGAGCACCACCGCGCGCTCCTCGGTGCCGAGAAGTTCGAGACCGGTGGCGGCGCGCTGCGGACCGGCCGCGGTCAGCGCGTCCAGCAGATTGACGTAGTGGCCGGCCATCCGGGCCATCGTCGCGGGCAGGAAGAGGTCGGTGTTGTACTTGAAGACGCAGTGGAAGCGGCGCTCGGCCTCGTCCTCGTAGGCGGACAGGGTGATGTCGAACTGCCCCTCCTCCTCCGGGAGTTCGATGTACTCCAGGTGGTAGCCGTACTTCTCGGTGGCCACCTTGTGGTGGAGCAGGATGAACATCGCCTGGAAGACCGCCGAGCGGCTCGGGTCGTGCTGCAGCCCGAGCTTCTCCACCAGCAGCACGAACGGGTACTCCTGGTGGTCGAGCCCGCCCAGCACGGTGGTCCGCACCCGGTCCAGCAGCTCGGCGACGGTCGGGGCGCCGGCCAGCGAGACGTGCAGCGGCAGCGGGTTGACGAAGTAGCCGTAGACGCCGGCGAACTCCTCGTCGGTGCGGCCGGTCACCGGGCTTCCGACGATGATGTCGTCCTGGCCGGCGTAGGCGTGCAGCAGCAGGTAGTAGGCGCTGAGCAGCACCATGAAGACGGTCACGCCGTGCTCCCGGGCCAGCGCGTGCACGCGGGCGCTGAGCTCCTCGTCCAGGACGAAGAACTCGGAGGCGCCGTTGTGAGTCTGCACCGCCGGGCGCGGCCGGTCGGTGGGCAGGTTGAGGATCGGCACCTCGGCGGGCAGGTGCGAGCGCCAGTACTCCAGCATCTTCGGCGCCTCGCGGCCGGCCAGGAAGGCGTTCTGCCGGTTGAGGAAGTCCAGGTAGCGGGCGGCCACCGGGGGCAGTTCGGGCACCCGGCCGCGGCGCAGCCCCTCGTAGACGGCGAGCAGTTCCTCGATGAAGGTGAAGGTGGAGATCGCGTCCGAGATGATGTGGTGGACGGCCTTCATGATCACCCAGCGGGCCGGTCCGCGCCGGAACAGCCGGAACCGCACCAGCGGGTCCCGCTCCAGGTCGTACGGCTTGCGGTACTCGCGGACGATCATCGCGTGGATGTCGTCCCAGGCCAGGCCCTCGACGTCGAAGACCCCGAAGTCCGGCTCCACCGCGGCGGAGATCCGCTGCACGGCCCGGCCGGCGTCCAGCACGAAGTTGGCCCGCAGGCTCGGGTGGCGCTCGACCATGGCCCGGAAGGCCAGCGCCATCAGCTCGGGCTCCAGCTCCACCCGGACCTCGACGGCGCCGCCGATGTTGTAGGCGAAGCCGTCCGGGTTGAGCTGCTTGAGGAACCAGAGCGCCTTCTGGTTCTGGGTCAGCGGGTAGGCCGACTCGTCCTCGTGGCGCTCGGCCACGACCGCGCCCGCGCCGTCCGGATCCTCGTCCAGCAGCTCGGCCAGCGACTCGTGCAGCCGGGCGACCAGCTCGGCCACCGGGGTGTTGCCGAGCAGCGCCACCACCGGGAGGGTGGCGCCGAGTTCGCTGCCCAGGCGGGCCCGCAGCTCCATCGCGAGCAGCGAGTCCAGGCCGAGGCCGCCGAGGCCCGCGGCGGGGTCGATCTGCTCGACCGGCACCCGCAGCACGGTCGCGGCCAGCGCGGTGAACCGCTCGGTGAGCAGCACCCGCCGCTCCTCCTCGCCGGCCGCCCGCAGGGCGTCCAGCAGGCCGGTCTGCCCGGCCGCCGGCGCGGTCTCCCGGGCCGCGGCGGCGAGTTCGGCGACCAGCGGCGGCGGGGCCGGGTACCAGGAGAGGAACACCGGCCAGTCGACGACGGTGGCGACCAGCAGCTGGGCGCGGTCCTGGCCGAGCACCCGCTCCAGCACGGCCATCCCGGTCTCCGGGGCGAGCGAGCTCATGCCCCGGCTGTACCGGTAGTGGTCGATGAGGCCGAGCTCCTCGATCATGCCGGTGGCCCACGGACCCCAGTCGAGGCTGAGCGCGGGCAGGCCGAGGGCGCGGCGGTGGTGTGCCAGGGCGTCCAGGAAGGCGTTGCCGGCGGCGTAGTTGGTCTGTCCGGCGGTGGTCAGCAGCGAGGCGATCGAGGCGAACAGGACGAAGTGGTCCAGCGGCTCGCCAGCCAGCTGCCGGTGCAGGGCGAAGGCGCCGAGCACCTTGGGGCCGTAGACGGTCTCGAAGGTCTCCCGGTCCAGCTCGCCGACCAGGGTGTCCCTGACCTGCCCGGCGAGGTGGAAGACGCCCCGGATCGGCGGGCGGTCCAGCCGTCGGTACTCGGCCAGCCAGGCGGCCAGCGCCGCCTCGTCGGTGACGTCCAGCGGTGCCGGGACCGGCTCGGCCCCGAGCGCCTCCAGCTCGCGCAGGAACGCCGCGCGCTCCCCGGCCGGGCTCGCCGGATCGAGCGCGCGCCACTGCTCGCGCGGCGGCAGCGGGCTGCGGCCGACCAGGATCAGCCGCCGTGCCCCGCGCTTCACCAGGGTGCGGCAGAGCAGCCGCCCGAGCGCCCCGAAGGCCCCGGTCACCAGGTACGCGGCGTCCGGCCGCAGCCGCGGCGCGAGCGGCCGGCTCAGCCCCTCGGCCGTCCGCAGCCGGCTGGTCAGCCGGCGCCCGCCGCGCAGCGCGATCTCGTCCTCGTCCGCGAGCGCGAACTCCCGCAGCAGCGCCTCGGCCTCGACGGCGGCCTCGGTCTCGACAGTGGCCCCGGTCTCCGCGGACGGGCCGAGGTCGACCAGCTTGCCCTGGTGGGACGGGAGTTCCTGGTGGCGCAGCACCCGGGTGATGCCCCAGGCCGGGGCGGCGAGCGGTTCCACGAGCTCGCCGGGGCCGGTGCACTGGGCGGAGCGGGTGACCACGTGCAACCGGCTGTCGGGGAGTTCGGCGGCCAGCAGCGCGGCGAGGGTGATCAGGCTGTAGGCGCCCTCGGCGGTGTGGCCGGCGACGACGGCGTGGTCGGCCCCCGCCAGCCCGGGCCGGTCGAGGTTCCACAGGTGGACCACGGCGGCCGGGTCGGGGGCTCCGACGGCCCGGCGGTCGGCCAGCAGCCGGGCGAGGTCCTCGGCGGAACCTGGGTCGACGGTGGCCGGACGGTCGCCCTCGGCGGGCCGGTAGCCGCCACCGGGGCGGACCCGCAGACAGCTGCCGCCGCGGGCGGCGATCCGCTCGGCCAGCGCGTCGGCGACCCCGCCGCGGTCGGCGAACAGCAGCCAGTGGTCGGGGTGTTCGGCGAGCAGGTCGGTGGTGTCCTCGGCGGCCGGCAGCTCCGACCAGGACGGTTCGGCGAGCCAGCCGTCGATGGTGCCCAGGCCGACGGCGGTGGCCGCCCGCTCGACGTCGGCGGCCCGGAAGCCGGTGATCCCGCCGAGCGGCGCACCGTTCTCGTCGTGCACCGCGAGGTCGCCGACGAGCTCGCCGCCGACGTCCCGGGTGACGGTGGCGTGCACCCACAGCGGGCGTTCGCCGACCGCGTCCAGCCGGACCTCCGCGATCGCCACCGGCAGCCGGATGCCGGTGGACTCGGTTCGGCCGTCCAGCAGCTGGGGTGTCAGCAGGGTCTGGAAGAACGCGTCCATCACCACCGGGTGCACCTGGTGCCGCTCGCCCTGCCCGGCGACCGGCGCCGTCGGGCGGATCCGGGCCAGCGCCTCGCCGGGCCCGATCCAGACCTCCTCGATGCCCTGGAAGGCGGGGCCGTAGTGGTAGCCCAGTGCGGCGAGTTCGGTGTAGCAGTCGGGCCCGGCGAGCCGGCGCAGGGCCCGCCCGCGCACCGCCTCGACGTCCAGCGGCCGGGCGGACCGGCGGCGCTGGGCGGGGCGGACGGTGCCGACCGTGTGCACGGTGCGCTCGGCGCCCTCGCCGGTGGCGACGGTGAACGAGCCGTGCTCGGCGCTGAGGGTGAGCCGGACGGCACGGCTCTCCTCGTCCGGCAGGAACAGCGCCTTGCGCAGTTCGATGTCGGCCAGCGCGGCGTCCGTGCCGCCGGTGAGCGCGCGGACCGCCTGGACGGCCATCTCCAGGTAGCCGGCGGCCGGGAACAGCACGTCGCCCTGGATCCGGTGGTCCTCCAGGTAGGGCAGGGCCTCGGCGTCCAGCCGGGCCTCCCAGGCCGGTTCGGCACCGGGCAGCCGACGGCCGAGCAGCGGGTGGTCGACCTGCCCGCGCCGGACCTGCTCGACCGGCTTCGGCTCCACCCAGTGGCGGTCGCGCCGGAACGGGTAGCGCGGCAGCGGGACGATCCGGCCGGCGGGCTGGAGCGCCGACCAGTCGAGCGCCACCCCGAGGTTGTGCAGCGCGGCCAGCGAGGCGGTGAAGACGGCCCGCTCGTCCTCCTGGCGGCGGATCGAGGGCAGGGTCCGCACCTCGGGCCGGTCCGCCGTGCCCGGGTGGGCCTCGACGGTCTCCTGGATCGAGCGGCCGAGCACCGGGTGCGGGCCGATCTCCAGGAACAGGCTGTAGCCGTCGTCGGCCAGCCGCTCCACGGCCTGCCGGAAGCGGACGCTGTCGCGGACGTTGTGCCACCAGTACCCGGCGTCGAGCTCGGTGCCGTGCGCGGTGCCCTCACGGCCGGTGAGGTAGAGCGGGACCTGCGCCGGGCGGGCCTTGAGGTCGGCCAGCGACTCCAGTAGCTCGTCCTTGATCAGCTCCATCCGGGCGCTGTGGTACGGGACTTCGACGGTCAGCGGCCGGGCGAAGGCCTGCTCGGCGGTGAGCGCCGCGGCGAGCTCGGCCAGCGCCGCCTCGTCGCCGGCGAGGGTGAGCGAGCCGGGGCTGTTGACGGCCGCGACCGAGACGGCGTCCCCGTACGGGCGGAGCCGGCGCAGCGCCTCGGCCTCGGTGAGCGCGACGGCGAGCATGCCGCCGGTGCCGGCGAGCTTCTGCTGGAGGCGGCTGCGGTGGACCACCACCTTGACCGCGTCGGCCAGGTCGTAGACGCCGGCCTCGTGGAAGGCGGCGACCTCGCCGGTGGAGTGGCCGACGATCGCGTCCGGCCGCACGCCCCGGCTGCGCCAGAGCGCGGCGAGGCCGATCTGGACGGCGAAGTTGGCCGGCTGGGCGAGCCAGGTCTCGGCCATCCGGGAGACCGGCTCGTCGGCGGCGAGTTCGTCGATCAGCGACCAGCCGGTGAGGTCGGCGAGGTGCGCGGCGCACTGTTCGACGGCTTCCCGGTAGACGGGTTCGGCGGCGAACAGCTGGCGGCCCATCGCCCACCACTGCGGGCCCATCCCGGTGAAGACCCAGGCCAGCCGGCGGTGCCGGGCCTCGCGGCGGTGGTCGGCCAGCACCCGGGGGTGTGGCTCGCCGCGCAGGTGGGCGGTGAGCGCCTCGTCCAGGGAGGTCCGGGCGGTGTGCTCGCGGGCGTCGTAGACGATCGAGAGCCGGGCGTCGTGGTGCTGGCGGCGGTGGGCGAGGGTGTGGCCGAGGTCGGCCGGGCGGGCCGGGCTGCCGCCGCGGACGCCGGCCAGTTCGGCCCGGACGCCGGCGGCCAGTTCGGGCAGCGCGGTGGCCTCCCGGGCGGTGAGCGGCAGCACCGTCCAGGCGGGGACGTCGGCGGGCTGCGCGGCGCCGATGTCGCTGCCGATGTCGCTGCCGGCGTGGGGGCCGGCGTCGGCGGAGGGCACGGGCTCCGGCGCGGCCTCCAGCAGGACGTGCGCATTGGTGCCGCCGAAGCCGAAGGAGTTGACCCCGGCCCTGGCCGGTCCCTCGTGGGCCGGCCACGGGGTCGGCTCGGTGGGGATCCGGTAGGGCAGGGTGTCCGGGTCGATCGCCGGGTTGAGCCGTTCCAGGTTGATGTGCGGCGGGATGGTCCGGTGCTTCAGGGCGAGCGCGGACTTGATCAGCCCGGCCAGTCCGGAGGCGGACTCGGTGTGCCCGATGTTGGTCTTGACCGAGCCGACGTAGCAGGCGTCACCGGGGCGCCGGCCGACGGCGAGCGCCCGGGCCAGCGCGTTCGCCTCGATCGGGTCGCCGACCGGGGTGGAGGTGCCGTGCGCCTCGACGTACTGGAGGCCGCCGGGGGTGATCCCGGCCTCGGCGCAGACCCGCTCGATCAGGGCGACCTGGGCGTCCGGGTTGGGCACCGTGATGCCGTTGGTCCGGCCGTCCTGGTTGACGCCGCTGCCGATGACCACGGCGTGCACCGGGTCGCCGTCGCGCAGGGCGTCGGAGAGCCGCTTGAGCGCCACCACGGCGACGCCCTCGGCCCGGACGTAGCCGTCGGCGGCGGCGTCGAAGGTGCGCGAGCGGCCCTGCGGGGAGAGGAAGCCGCCCTTGGTCTCGGCGATGGTGTACTGCGGGGCGATGTGCAGCAGGGTGCCACCCGCCAGCGCCAGGTCGGTCTCGCCGCGCTGCAGGCTCTGTGCGGCGAGGTGGACGGCGACCAGCGAGGAGGAGCAGGCGGTGTCGATGGAGACGCTGGGACCCCGGAAGTCGAAGCAGTGCGAGATCCGGTTCGACACCATCGTCATCATGGTGCCGGTGGCGGTGTGCGCGGCGAGCGTGTCGAAGGAGAGGTCGGAGAACTGGACGATCTTGTAGTCCAGCGTGAACGCGCCGACGTAGACGCCGACCTCGCGGCCGGCCAGCTCGGCCGGCTTCTGCCCGCCGTCCTCCAGCGCCTCCCAGGCCACCTCCAGCAGCTTCCGCTGCTGCGGGTCCATGTGGTCGGCCTCGCGGCCGCTGATGCCGAAGAACGCCGGGTCGAACTCGTCGAAGCCGTCGATGTAGCCGCCCCGGCCGCCGACCAGCCGGCCGGGCTTGGCCTTGTCGCGGCTGCCGAGGGTGGCCACGTCGTAGCGGCTGCGCGGGGTGGGGGTGATGCAGTCCTTGCCGTCGACCAGGTTCTGCCAGAACGCCCGGTGGTCGCAGGCCCCGCCGGGCAGGCGGAGGCCGATCCCGATGATCGCGATCTTCTCCCGCCCGGCGGCGGACGGGCCGGCGGGTGCGGGGCGTTCGGAGAGTTCCGGGGAGGTGACGAAGCGGGAATCCGTCATGCGAGTCGAGTCCTTGGGTCGCTGCGTTCGCGCGTGCGGGCGGGGTGCGGGAGCGCCGCGCGCGCCGGGGGACACGGGCCGTGCGCCGGTTCCGGGCAGGCCGGACGTCGGGTCGGCCGAAGGGGACGAGCCAGTGGTGAGGAGGGTCGGTCGATGCCAGAGCGTCAGGTGCGGGAGCGTCGGGTACGGACCGCTTCGAGTGCGGGCGGGTCGGACGCGGGAGGGGCAGGGATGAACGGGTCGGACGCGCGAGGCGAGGTGCGGGATGGTCAGGTGCGGGAGGGTCAGGTCGAGCCGGTCGGGGAGCCCTCGGCCCGGGCTGGTCGGCGCCAGGCCTGGAGGTGGCTGGCCACCACCCGGCCCGTGGCGGGGAAACCGCCCGGATCGGCCAGCCCCACCGCGGCCGGACGGCGCCCCGGCCGCCAGGTGAAGCTGCCGAAGGCGTGGTCCCACACCGAGAGGTCGGAGCCGTAGTGGCCGGCCTCCGACAGGTCGGTGCTGTGGTGCAGCCGGTGCTGCTCGGGCCCGGCCAGCACATGGTTGAGCGGGCCGAGCCGGACGTCGATGTTGGCGTGCACGAAGTAGCCCTGGGCCACGACGAACAGGCCCACCACGAACACCGCCGGCTCCGAGAACCCGGCCAGGGCCAGCGAGAACTGGACACAGCCCTGGGTGAGCAGGACGTCCAGCAGGTGGTTGACCCCGTTGTTGCCGACGTTCACCTTGTCGGGCACGTGGTGCACCCCGTGCAGCCGCCAGAGCCTCGGATTGGTGTGGCACCAGCGGTGGACCAGGTAGTTGGCCAGCGAGCCGAGCAGCAGCGCGCCCGGGATCTCCGCCCAGAGCGGCAGCACCCCGTGGGCCGGCGCCGCCCAGCCGACGAGGGCGGAAACGGGCACCTGGGACAGGGCCCCGCCGATCATCGTCAGCACGAAGTACACGCCGTACCACCCCCACTCACGCGCGTTCGGAACCCAGTCCGGTTCGTACGGAATCAGCCGTTCGAGCAGCGCCATGTACCCGATCGTCCCGAGCAGGAAGAGCTGATTCGCCCGGCCGAGATCCCAGCGCAGCCGCAGGGTGGCGGCCGATATCACGACCAGTCCGACCAGCAGGAACGGGTAGGCGCCATGACGCACAGCGGTTCGAAGCTGCTCCCCCATGACATCCCCCTTCGCGGCCGACAGTCGAACGATCACCGAAAGTGTTCGTTCAGATACTAATGGCGCCTGGAACCCATGGCGAGGCATTTTCGAGGGGAATCATGGAATTCTCGATTTGTCCGATGATCTACAGACAAACAATATGTCAGGATGCCTAGAAATTGAGCCACCTACGGAATACGGCAGGTTATTTGATGAAGGAATCATCATTCCGGAGCTCTGCCGACGGCTACTGGGACCCGCTGCCCACGGCCCGGCGGCTGCTCGCCGAGCAGCCGTTCCTGGACCAGTTCGAAGGCCTCTGGCGGGAACGCAACTGGCGGAACGTCCCCGGGCCGTTCTACGGCGCCCGTACGGACACCTTGGAGATGGGCCGGCAGGACGCGCCCTTCCACATCGCCTACGACGACGACGGCCGGGAGTTCGTCTACCGCCAGCCGACCGACCCGGCACAGGTCCGCGACCTCCTGTACGGCTGCGTCATCGGCCACGGCGGCCACGCGATGGACGGCGACGACCACTGGACCGTCCCGGGCGTCCGCGAGTGGTGGCACGACCGCAGCCGGGTCCGGCAGTGGGCCGCCATCACCTCCGACGGGCTCGCGCGGCTCGGCGGCCGGTACCGGGAGCACCACCGGGACGCCGCGCAGGGTCTGCGCGACTACATCGCCTATCGCGACGGCGGCCTGGACGACTACCTGCGCGCCTACCTCTTCTGGCTCGCCGAGCGCCGCCCGCCCCGCCCGGGCGAGGCCCGGCCCGACCTGCTACTGCCCCACCGCCGTGCTCCCGCACCGCCCGCCACTCCGGCGGTTCCGGCTGTTCCGGCCGGCGGCGATCCGCTGCTCGCGGGCTACTTCGTGACGGCCCCCGAACCGCTGACCGGCCTGGACGTCCCGCACGAGCGGCTGACCACGGCCTGCGACTGCCTGCTCGACCGGCTGCCGGTGGACGGCTGCTGGTTCGACACCCCGCAGGAGGCCCTGGACGCCTGCGCGACGATCCAGCTGCCCGCCGGAGCCCGGCTGTTCGCGCTGCTGGTGCCCCCCGAGCACGCCGACGGCCTCGTCCGCGCCATCCGCGCGTCCGCGGTGTACGAGCCGGTGCTGCTCGCCCACCTGGACCGCCCGGCCGGCGCCGGCCCCGCCCCCGAAGTGGCCTCCGGCGGACGCCGGATCGGCTGGGAGGTACTCGGCCACGAGGACGGCATCCTCCACAGCTGGCTCTGCAACGACCTCTACCAGGACGCCGTGCGCGACCTCGGGGTGACCACCGACGAGCGCGGGCTCCTCCCGTCCCGCGAGCCCGCCGACCGCCTCGCCGCCTGGGCCAACGCCCGCGACGACACCAAGCCGGTCACCTGGTTCCCGGCCGCCCTCGTCGAGTGGGACACCCCGATCGAGAGCCGCTTCGTACCGATCGTCCCCGCGCCGCCCGTCCCCACGCCCATCCGCTGGTGGGAGCGCTTCCTCGAGCTGTGAACCCCGAGACCGGTGACCCCCCGGACCCGTGCACCCCGAGCCCTGTGCCCCGAGCCCTGTGCCCCGACCGGGTCGGCCTCACCCGCCGGGTCGGCCCAGGGTGTGCCGCAGCCGGTGCGGGACGGCGGTGGAGGAGCCCCGGAGGGCCGACCGGAACATTGGCGACGGCCCAGCCCGGCGGGCGGCGGGCCGGATCGGCGGTGCCCCGGTGGTCGGCGGCGGGCGACCGGCCGAAAACCTGCCGCGGGCGGCCCGGGGCGGGAGCCGGACCACCCCCGTCCACGCCCGCGCACCCGCGCCCCGCGCACGCCCGTCACCGGCCGACGCGCGCCTCACGGAACGGACCCGGGTCGCCGACCGGCTCGGCGACGGCCTCCTCGACGCCCTGCCCGCCGAGCTTCTCCAGGACCGTCTCCAGCAGTTCGGTGTCGCAGTAGATGTGCAGCTCGGTGATCCTGCCCCACTTGATCCGGACCACGTGCACCCCCTGGTTGGAGTAGTGGTTGCCCTCCCGGTCGGTGAGGTGGTCGACCCACTCGGCGAAGGCCACGGTGTCCCAGGGCCAGCCCTTGGCGACCACCTTCTTGAGCTCGAAGCGCAGGTCGGGCATGACCTCGGCCAGCCGGTCGTACCACCGCTGGATCTGCTCGGCGCTGTGCCGCCCGCCGGACAGCGCGTGCCGTCCGGAGAACCAGTGCTCCGCGTCGGGGGTGAACTGCCGCACGATGGCCCCGTAGTCGCCGCGGTCGACCGCGGCGAAGGAGTTGCGGAGGTTGCGCCGGACGATGGCGTGATACACGTTTCCACCTCGGGTCTCAGTGTGACGGTCGCGCGTGGTGACGGTTCGTCAACACCCTACGACTTCTCGACGACCAGCGGCGGTGCCCCACCCTCGCGCAGCCCGAAGCGCTCGTGGAGCCAACGCAGCGGGGCGGGCGCCCACCAGTTCCAGCGGCCGAGCAGCCGCATCAGCGAGGGCACCAGCAGGGCCCGGACGATGGTGGCGTCCAGCAGCACGCCCAGCGCGGTGCCCAGGCCCAACTCCTTGATGAACACGATCCGCGAGGTGGCCAGCGCGCCCAGCGCCACGCAGAACAGCACGGCGGCGGCCGTCACCACCCGCCCGGTGCGGCCGAGTCCCTGGGCGACCGACTCGGTCTCGTCGGCCCCGGCGTCGCGCGCCTCCTTGATCCGGGCGAGCAGGAAGACGCCGTAGTCGGTGGAGAGCCCGAACACCATCGCGAACAGCAGCACCGGCTGGGTGGCGTCCAGCGCGTTCTGCGCGTCGGCACCGAACAGCCCGGCGCCATGGCCCCGTTGGAAGACGAGGACCAGGATGCCGAAGGTCGCGGCGAGGGTGAGCAGGTTCATCAGCACGGCCTTGAGCGGCAGCACCAGCGAGCCGGTCATCAGCAGCAGCACCAGCACGCTGGTGAGGAGGACGATCAGCGCGGCGGCCGGGAGCCGGCCGGTGAGGCTGTCCTTGAGGTCGACGTAGCCGGCGGTCTGCCCGCCGACCAGGACCTCGTCCGGCCCGGGGAGCGCGCGCACATCCTTGACCAGGGCCTGGCTCCGCCCGCTGAGGCCGGGCTGCTCGGGGGTGACCTGGAGCAGCCAGGTGCCGCCGTCCAGCTGCGCGGCCGGGGTGACCGAGGCGGCGCCGGGCAGGGCGGCGATGCCGGCGCGCAGCGCGTCCACCCGCTGCCGCGCGACGTCCCGATCCCCGGCCCCGCCCTCGCCCCCGGCCCCGGCGGTGGCGACGACGACCTGCACGGACTCCAGCGGGTCGGCGGGGAAGTCGGCGCGCAGGGTGTCGTCGACCACCCGGCTGCTCGCGCCGGCCGGCAGCGAGGCGGGGCCGACCGTGGTGAAGGCGACCTTCAGGAACGGCAGGCCGAGCACCACCAGCAGCGCGCTCGCGCCGATCGCGACCAGCGGGGCGCGCCGCATCACGCCGCGGGCCAGCGCGAACCAGCCGCCGTCGGTGTTCTCCGGAGCCTCCAGCGAACGGCGCAGGCGGGCCGGGGCGAGGGCGTCGATGTGCCGGCCGAGCAGCCGCAGCACCGCGGGCAGCACCAGCAGCGCCACCAGCAGCGCGGACGCCGATACCAGCAGGCCGCCGACCGCCATCGAGTAGAGGAAGCGCTGGCGGAAGACGAACAGCGAGGCCATCGCGGCGCTCACGGTCAGCGAACTGAACAGGATGGTGCGGCCCGCGGTGCGCAGGGTGGCCTCGATCGCCCGGCCGACGTCCGGGTCGGCCGCCAGCTCGCTCCGGAAGCGGGAGACGATCAGCAGGCTGTAGTCGATGGCGAGGCCGAGGCCGAGCGCGGTCACCAGGTTGAGCGAGAAGATCGACAGCGGGGCGACCAGCCGGTCGACCAGCCGCAGGCCGAGCAGGGTGAGGACGACGTTCAGTCCGCCGATGACCAGGGGCAGCGCGGAGGCCACCAGGCTGCGGAAGATCCACAGCGAGAGCACGAACAGCACCGGGAAGGCCAGGAGTTCGGCCCGCTCCAGGTCGTGCTGGACGGTGCTGACGACCTGGTTGCCGACCACCTCGCTGCCGCCCAGCCGGACGCCCGGGTCGCCGTCCAGCGCAGCGGACAGCCGGTCGACGGTGTCCTGGTAGTGATCCCCGGCGCCGTCCTTGAGCCGGCCGACCACGATCGTCCGGGTGCCGTCCCGGGAGACCAGTGCCCGGTCCTGCGCCTGGTAGTACGTCAGGACATCGGCGAAGACCGGGTCGCCGGACATCAGGTCGGCGACCTTCGCGACCTCGTCACGGGTGCGTAGGTCGTCCACCGGGGCGCCGGTGTCGACGAGGGCGATGATGCCGCCGTCGCTCCGGATGCCGGTGGCCGCACCGATCCGTTCCTCGGCCCGGGCGCTGCCCGATCCCGGGGTGACGAAGTCCGGGTTGCCGCCGGTCAGCGAGGTGATGACGGGGGCGCCGAAGAAGGCCGCCGCCGCGGCCACCGCGACGGCGCCCAGCAGCATCAGCCGGGCGTGCCGGTTCGCCACCCGTGCGATCAGGTCCATCATGCGTGGCTCCTCGGCCGGGTCGCCGCCTGCGGGTCGGCCTTCTCCGCGGGGACCCCGCCGCGCTCGGTGGCCGGCGGTCCGGCGTTCATCCGGCGGACGAGCCTGCGCAGCAGCGCCCGGTAGGAGAAGTGCTCGACCTGGAGCCAGTGCCGCTCGGAGTCGTAGTACCGGAGGCCGCCGTTCAACTGCGCCGCCGCCATCGGCGTGGCCTTGGCCCGCCTGAACCGGGCGGCCCGCTGCGGGTCGGTCCGCAGCAGGTGCAGATAGCGGGCCATGAGCTGCGACTGGTAATCCATGATCGGCCAATTGCCGGTGGAGGTCTGGAAATATCCGATGACGAAAAGGTTGTCGTATTCTGGATGGAAGGCGCCGAGGTGCAATTGCGGGGTGCGCCCGTTCCAGTTCAGATGCCTGCGGTCGATGAAGGGGAATTCAGCCATCCGGTATCCGGTGGCGTAGACGATGACGTCGTACGCCTCCTCGCTTCCGTCGGTGAACTTCACCCGATCGCCCAGGAGTTCGGCGATGTCGGGCTTGGCGACGAGGTCGCCGTGACCCAGCTGGTAGAGCAGCGTCGAGTTGATGACGAAATGCTCCTCGAGCAACTTGTGGGACGGCTTGGGAAGCCCGTACCGCTCCGGCCGTCCGGCGCTGTTGAGCCGCAGCAGGAGACTACCGAAGAAGCGCACCACGGGCCGGGGCATCCGCCACTTCAGTACGCCCTCGTACAGTACGTCCGTCGGCATGCCGAACAGGTATTTCGGCCAGTAGTAGCAGCCACGGCGGATGCTCAGCGCGGTCGACGCGGCGTTCTGCGAGGACTCCACGGCGATGTCACAGCCCGACGTCCCGCCGCCGACCACCAGCACCCGCTTGCCGCGCAGCGGCTCCGGGTCGCGGTACTCGCAGGAGTGGAACGCCTCGCCGTCGAACGTCCCGGGGTAATCCGGGTACCGGGGGCTCCAGTTGTGGCCGTTGGCGATCACCACCCCGGCGTACCGGCGCACTTCGCCCCCGTCGAGGGTGACGAACCAGTCGGGGGAGCCGTCCCGGCGCTCGATCCATTCCACCGTTCGGCTGAACTCGACGCGCTCGTGGACGCCGAAGTGCTCGGCGTAGGAACGCAGATAGGCGTGCGCGTGCTCGCGGCCGAGGTAGGTCGGGTAGTGCGCCGGGATCGGGAAGTCGTCGTACTGGATGTAGGGCTTGGAGGTGATGAGGTGGACCGAGTCGTAGGCGGCGCTGTGGGTGTTGCCGCCGTACCAGGTGCCGCCGACGTCGTCCGCGCGCTCGATCACGTCGAACTCGAACCCGAACTCCCGCAGGTTCTTTCCGGCGGCCAGGCCACCCGCCCCGGCGCCCACGACGCAGTAGGCGTCGGAGCGGTCGACGATCGTGGTCAACGGTCCCCCTGGTGGTGTCCCCCGCGCCTCGGGCACGGTGAGTGGTCGGCGTCAGCGGTAGCGCAGGCCCGTCACCCGGAGCACGGGCTGGCGCGGCCGGAGATCCTCGGTGACGCCCCGGCCGGTCCGGTCGTGGCCGGTCCGGTCGTGCCCGGTCCAGTCCCGGCCGTCCGGGCTGCCGGTCAGCAGGACGGCGGCGCCGACGGCCGACGGCTCGGCGCGCAGCCGCTCCACGGTGAGCCGTCGCGCGTCCGCACCCGCCCCGCCCTGGACGAGCCAGCCGGCCCGCAGCACGTTCTCCACCTGGTTGAGTGGGAGCGCCGCACCCGGGGCCGGCGAGGCGAGCAGCAGATCGGCCGTCCGGCCCGGCTCCGCCCGGGCGTACGGGCGGCCGGTGGCCCCGTCCCGCCGCCAGGCGGCCAGCCGGAAGGCCTGCCCGGTCCAGCCGAGCGCACCGCCGCGCGGGAACGGGAGCACCTCCTCGGCGCCGCTCGCACCCGGCGGCGCCGACAGGTCCCCTTCGACGGCCGACTCGCCTTCCCGGTACACCAGTTCGGCGGAGGCGAGCCGTCGGCCGTCCCGCTCCAGCGTCACCGAGACCCGCCAGCCGCCGTCCTCGGACCGGCCGCCCTCGGCATGCCGCACCAGCTCGGCCCTCGGCCGCCCGGGGCCCACTCCCAGCAGCGGCAACTCCACCTCCAGACCGCGCAGTTCGACCAGGCGCAGCCCGTCGCCCGGCTCCGGCAGCACCCAGTCGCCGGCCGCCCGCAGGTACTCCAGGCAGAGCGAGACCGGCAGCGCCGGCTCGCCGGCCACCCGGAAGTCGTCGCAGCAGGGCAGCTCCCCGGCCCGCAGCACATGCGCCGTGGTGAGCGACCCGTGCGGCCGGAAGCGCACCGGCTCGCCCAGGAAGTGCCGGGCGGCGGCCAGCCGTTCGATGCCCGGCAGCCCGGTGTCCTGCCGGTAGCCGCGCAGGACGGACGGCAGCATCGCCGGGCCGACGTCGCCGATGAACGTCGACTCACCGGTGCCGCCGGAGAACAGCTCGCGCTTCCAGTGGTACAGGCCCTCGCGGACGTCCACCGCCGACATGTAGCGCAGGGTGGCCTCGTAGTTGGTGACCATGCCGAGGCGTTCCCAGGTCGGCCAGCAGACCGTGGAGACCGGCGTGCGGCGCGCCCGGCCGGACTGCTCGCCGTCCTGCGAGGCCCACAGCCCGAGCCGGCTGAGCGCCTCGTTGGCGGCGCCGTAGTCGAGCTGGCCGACCATGCCGCCCCAGCGGCCGGTCAGCGAGCCGACGCTGCAGAAGAACACCGACGGCGGCCGGCCCTCGACCGCCCGCAGCAGGTTGAGGAAGCCCCCGACCTTGACCCGGACCACCAGTGAGACGATCTGCCCGGTCTTGCCCGGCAGCCGGACCGGGACGTCCACGCCCGCGTTGTGCACGACACCCGCCAGCCGGTCGCCGGCCTCGTCGACCAGCCGGGCGGCCTGCTCCGGGTCGGTGATGTCGCACCGCACGTAGTCGATCCGCAAGCCGTCCGCGCGGGCCGAGGCGAGGTTCGTCCACAGCTCGCGCCGTCGGGCCAGCTCCTCCAGTTCGGCGCGGACCCGCGGCACCCGGCGCCCGGCCACCGCCTCGCGCAGCCGCTCGTCCCGGTACCGCCGGAACTCCCGGTCGTCCAGCGCCAGCGCCGGGGTGGCCCCGGCGTCGGGCGGCGCGCCTCGGCCGCTCACCACGACCCGGGCGCCGAAGTCCTCGGCGAGCGAGCGGGCGAGGGCGAAGCCGATGCCGCGCCCGCCGCCGGACATCACCACGGTGTCGCCGGGCCGCAGCGCGCGCACCGCTGGGCCGGGCCGCTCGTGGCGGGCCCGCAGGCTGTAGCGCCGCCCGTCGCAGTGGCCGATCTCGAACGCGCCCCAGCGGTAGAGCTCCCGGCTCACCAGGTCGCCGACCTGCTCCGCCGCGTGCTCGGCGGTGAGGTCGAGGATCCGGATGTTGCAGTTGGGCACCTCCCGGGGCAGGCCCTTGGCGAGCCCCGCCCACAGGCCGCCGAGCGGCTGCTCGACCCGGTCCGGGCCGAAGCCCATCCGGCCGCCCAGCCGGGTGACCGGCAGGTAGAACAGCCGCTCGGCGTCGGTCTCGGCCACCCAGTCCGCGCAGCAGGCCCGGAGCAGCGCGAAGGTCTGCCGCAGCGGCCCCTCCCAGGCGTCCGTCCCACCCCCGTCGAAGGGCTCCTCCAGATTGAGGTCGACGATGCCGTCGATCCGCCCGGCCGCGGTGTGCAGCGCCTCGGCGGCCTCGGTGAAGCCGTCCCGCTGCCCCTCCGCGGGCGGGGCGAGCCGGTGCACGGCCGCCCCGGCGGCGGTCAGCGCCGCGCCGACCGCGGCGGCGGTGGCCTCCCGGCCGCCGACCACCGCGATCGAGCGTCCGCGCAGCCCGGGGGCGGCGCCCGGCGGGAGCGCGGCGGTCTCCACCGGCTCCCACACATGGCGCCGCACCGGGCGCACCGATCCGTCCTGGGGGTACTCCACCACCGGCGCGGCCAGGGCCCGCGCCGGGGCGGCCGGTTCCTCGATCGTCATCGGGCGGGTCACCGCTTCCTCGGCTCCACGACCAGGCGGATGCCGTCGACCGGGCGGAGGGAGACCAGCGTGCCCGGCGTCGGCCGGTGGTCGGGGACCGGCCGCAGCCGGAAGCGCTGGGCGACCATGGCGAGCGTCAGGTGCGTCTGCACCAGCGCCATCCGGTTGCCGACGCACTTGCGCTGCCCGCCGCCGAACGGGAAGTAGGCGTACCGGGGCTGCCGGGCGCGGTTCTGCTCGGTGAAGCGCTCCGGGTCGAAGCGCTCCGGGTCGACCCAGAAGTCCGGGTGCCGGTGGGTGACGTACGGGACCATGAAGACGCTGCCGCCGGCCGGGACGTGCCAGCCGTTGACGTCGTCCTCCCCGACGGCGTCGCGCGGGTACACCCAGATCGGCGGGTGCAGCCGCAGCGTCTCGGCGGCGACCATCCGGGTGTACGGGAGGTTCTCGAGGTCCGCGATGCCGGGCACGCGCCCGCCGAGCACCCGCTCGACCTCCTCGTGCAGCCGCTCCTGCGCCTCCGGGTTCCCGGCCAGCTCGTACAGCGCCCAGGCCAGGCCGGTGCCGGTGGTCTCGTGGCCCGCCATGAAGACGGTCATGATCTCGTCCCGGAGCTGCTGCGCGGTCCACTCGCCGCCGCTCTCGTCGCGTGCCCGCAGCAGCAGGGTGACCAGGTCGGTCAGCCCCTCGTGCCGGCCCGCTCGGTGGGCCTCGACGATGCCGTCCACGACCTCGTGCAGCACCCGGCGGGCCCGGCGGATCCGCCGGGTGTACGGGGTCGGCACGAACTCGGGGGTCAGCTGGTCGAGGGTGCCGCGGAAGACCATGGCCTCGACGGCGGTGACCATCGCCGGCCCCACCCGGTCGCTGACCGGGTGGAGGTCGGTGTCGAACATGACCTTGCCGAGGGCGCCGAGGGTGAGGTCCATCATCTCCGGCACCACGTCGATGCCGGTGCCGTCCGGCGCGCTCCGCTCCCACCGGTCGAGGACGAGTGCGGTGGAGTCGGTCATGGTGCTCGCCATGCCGTCGACGGCGGCCTGGTGGAACAGCGGGTTGACCACCCGGCGGTGCTGCTTCCACTCCTCGCCGTCGAGGGTGAGCAGGCCCGTGCCCATGAAGATCCTGAAGGCGTCGTAGCCCTTGCCGCGGACGTAGTTCCGGCTGTTGTCCTGGAGGACGTACCGGATGTTGTCCGGGTGGTAGTTGAGGTGGACGGTGAAGTAGCCGAGCGGCAGCCTGACCATGTCGCCGTAGGTCCGGTTCAGCTCGGTGAACAGGGCGGGCGCGTTGCGCTGGAACCTCCGCAGGTTGCCGGGGACGGTCCACGGGCCGCGCGGCCCCGGGGCGGGGCGGGCGGGGCGTGGGGCCGCGGGCGGCGCGGGGCCGCGGGGCGGGCGGGGCACCCGCTCCGTGACCGTGGCCGCGTCCGGGTTCGTGGTGCGCCGGGGGTCGGTGGTCACCGGCGTCGGCCCACCGGCCGCGCCGGCCTCAGCTTTTCCCGTCGGAGCCACCACCTCGTCGCACTCGGTCGCGGGGGACGCCCCGGCCGCCTCCGCCGTGGTCAGGAACCTGCCGGTCCGGCGGTCCAGATAGCCCATCAGCGTCCAGTCCAGGTCCTTCATCTGGAGCAGCACCCGCGCGTCCGGCCGGACCGCGACGAAGCGGTTGCCCCGGCCCGCGTCCCGCCCGTCGGCCTGACCGCCGGCCCGCCCGTCGGCCCGCCCGTCGGCCTGCGCGTCGGGCAGCACCGCGTACAGGTCGAGCCGTCCGTAGCGCCGCGCGACCTCGCCGTCGCCGCCGTGCTCGTAGACGTCGATCCGGCCGATGCCCAGCGGGGCGGCCAGCGGGACCAGGTCGCCGTCGACCAGGGCGAGCACCCCGGTGCGGGCGAGGCCGTCGAGGAGCAGCACCGGGATCCCGAAGCTCCCGAACACCCGGTGGTCGGCGGGAAGTTCGAGGTTGTAGGTGGCCCGCCTGCCGTCCGGGTGCAGCCGGGTGTCGGTGGTCGATACGAACAGGTCGGTCAGCCGCACCGGCGAGCCCTGGACGTGGTACGGATCGGGGACCGGCGTCTCCGCCGCCGGGTGCCACGCCCGCCAGTGCGGCGCCTGCGGCAGATCACCGGCCAGCAGTACCCGCACCTCGAAGTGCGGCCGGTCCTCGACCAGCACGGTGCCGTTGGGCGCCACCACGTCCTGGGTGATCCGCACCGCCACCACCGCCTGGCCGAGGTCGGCCCGGCGCTCCACGACCTCGGCGCGGATCTTCTTGCGCAGCCCGGCCCGGTCCGTCTCGCGGACCTTGAGGAAGTGCCGGAAGCGCAGGTCCTCGAAGGCGTACACCTTGAGCTCCGGCACCAGCCAGGAGGCCGCCTCGAAGGCGATCTCGGTGACGAAGGCGCCCGGCAGGGTGGGTGTGTCGCCGACCCGGTGGTGGCGCAGGTAGTCGTCCCGCTCCAGGTCGAAGACCCGCTCGAAGAGGACCGCGTCCGCCGTTCGCTCCAGGACCTCGCCGAGGTAGAACGGCAGCGCCGGCTCCGCCCCGTCGGCCGGCCGCTCGCCGGGCGCGTCCACCGGCGAAACCGCTTGCGGCGCCCCCGGGTCGAGGAGTCCGGGCAGCAGCCGCCGCACCGCCCCGCGCTCCGCCGCACCGAGGTGCACGGTGTACGGCGAGGCCTTGGCCAGGTTCAGCTCGCGGATGAAGTGGTGCACGCCCTCGGCGGTGCTCATCACGGAGTACAGCCCGCTCTTCTCGAAGTAGGCCTTGGTCAACTCATCCGCTCCCAGGCCGGCTTCGCCCCACAGCGTCCAGCCCACGGTGAACTCGTGGCTGCCCAGCACCTGGTGGTGGTAGATCGCGGCGGAGCCGAGGAAGTCGTTGCCCGAGGCGTAGTCGGCCTCGCCCACCTGACCGGTCAGGCCCAGCAGCGAACCGAAGTTGCACCAGGCGCGCGGCGGCCGGCCCCGCAGGGCGTGCTTGAGGTTGGCGTAGCCCAGCACCTTCAGGTCGCGCACCTGTCGGAACTCCGCCGGGCTCTTGGTCGCGATCGGCGCCGAGCGGTTCAGCCCCGCCGCGTTGACCAGCAGGTCGATCCGCCCGGCCTCGGCGTGGATCCGGTCCATCGCGGCCGTCACCTGCGCGCGGTCGGTCACGTCGCAGGGCACGTAGTGCACCGCGTCCGCGCCGCTGTGCCCGGCGATCCGGCGCAGGTTGGCCCGGACCACCCGCGCCTGGCCGATCCGCTCGTACGCGCGGCTGAGCTGCGCGGGGTTGCGGCCGGTCCGCAGCGCGAGCTGCTTGCGGATGTAGTCGGCGCGGCCCTTGGCGAAGGCCTCGTCGTCGAGCTCCAGGTACTCGGCCGGGTGGGAGTCCACCGGGTTGCTGCCGAGCACGTACACCCGGGGGCGGAAGTGCCGGGCGAGCTCGGTGAGCACCTCCGCGGTGATGCCGCGCCCGCCGCCGACCGCGACCACGACGCCGTCCGGCCCGAGCACCGCCTCCCCCGGCGGCACCAGCTCACCGGGTTCCTCGGCCAGGGTGACGGTCAGCCGCCGCCCGTCGGCGTAGAAGACCGACGGCGCCCCGCGCCGGTACGCGGACTCCCGGCCCGCCTGGGCGACCCCGGTGGCGGCCTCCCGCGCGCCGGTGACCAGTGCGTACGTCAGGCAGTGCGGCGCGTACTCCAGGTGGATCACCTTGAACAGGCCGGTGAACATGCCCGTGAACGGGTGCGGGGTATGGTCGGTCATCGCCCCGAGGAACAGCCCGACGCAGCTCGCGCCTCCGGCCCCGCCGACCCCGCCGACCCCGCCGACCCCGCCGACCCCGCCGACCCCGCCGACCCCGCCGACCCCGCCGACCAGCGTCGCGTGCCGCTGCCGCACCGTCAGGAACACCAGCTCGTGCAGGGCGCCGAGCGCCGCCGCCTCCGCCGGGCCGACCGTCCGCGCACCGGACAGGTCGGTGATCACCCTGATGTGCCGGATCCGCCGCTGCGGATCCGCCCCATCCAGCAGCCCCTGGAGCGCCTCGCCGTCCGGCACGTGGCGGACCCCGGGACCGCCGGGCACCGTGGACAGCACCAGGGTGCCCGGCGGGGCTCCGGCCGCCGCCACCGTCCGCGGCCGGTCGGTCAGCACCACGGTGGGCTCCGCGGGCCAGAACGCCACCTCGGCGCGGACCGGCTCGCCCGGCGTCGCGGTCAGCCCCGGCACGTACCGGGTGATCAGCAGCGGGTGCCGGTCGCCGTAGTGCCGCTCGCCGTAGAAGGCGGACGGCACCCGGGCAGCGGCCTCGGCCGGACGGGCGGGCACCGGGTCGGCGGTCGCCTCGGGGGCGGAGACCCGGACGGTGAGACCGGGCGCGCCGCTCTCACCGCGGCAGACCACCAGCGCGTCCCGCTCGGCCGGCTCCCTCCCCAGCACCTGCAGGATGCCGATCGCCCCCTCGGCGCCCAGGTAGCAGGCATCACGGCCGGTACGCGCTGCGCCGCACTCGACGGTCGGCACGGACGGCGCCGAGGGCTCCTCCGCGGACGGCGTGTCCAGGTAGCCGAGCACCTCCAGCCCGGCCGCCGCCGCGGTCTCCTCGGTCACCAGGGCGAACAGGACGGCGCCCTCGGCCAGGACGCTGCGTCCGTCGAGGGCCTCGTCCAGCAGCCGGCGCACCTCGTCGGTGCTGTTGCCGTTGATGCCGCCGACCAGCGCCATCGTCAGCTCGCCCTGCCGCAGGTAGCGGATGGCCACGTCGATCGCGCTCAGGGTCGAGGTGAACCCCGTGTCGACCGTCATGTTGAGACCCTTGAGGTCGAAGTAGTTGGCGACCCGGGCCGGGATCACGTTCGGCATCATGCCGGGGAAGGAGTCCTCGCTGGACGGCGGGACCAGCCGCCGCACCTCGGCCCCGAGCCGCTCCAGCACCTGCGGCAGCCACGGCGCCGCGGCCGGCGCGGGGTCTGCCCCGAGCGCGACGGTGAGGTCGTCCAGGTAGCAGCGCATCGCGTAGAGCGTCGCGTTGCGGGTCGCCCCCAGGTGGCCGAGCACCACGCCCGTGGTCTCGCGGTTGTCCTCCCAGAACGAGCCCAGGCCGTCGCGCAGCCGGTGGGCGCACTCGAGGATCATCAGCTGGCAGCGGTCGATGCCCCGCATCGTGCCGGGGGGCATCCGGACCTGCCGGAACGACGGCAGCGGGTAGGCCTCTCCGAAGGACAGGTCCTCCGGCCCCGCCTCGCCCAGTCGGCCGGCCAGGTCGTCGGCGCTCCCGCTGCCCGGCACGTGCGCGGTCCGCGCCACGATCGCGATCCGCTGCGGCGGCTGCCGGCGCGCCTGCCGCGGCTCCGGCCGCACGGTCCTCGCCGCTCCCGCGACCGGCGGCTCCTGGACCACCAGGTGCGCGTTGGTGCCGCCGAAGCCGAAGCCGGAGACGGCGGCGGTCCGGCGGCGCCCGCCGCGCGGCCACGGCACCGGTTCGGTCGGCACCACCAGGGTGGAGCCGCCGATCGCGAAGTCCGCCGGGGTCCCGGTGAACCGGTGCTGCGGCGGGATCACCTCGTGCCGGAAGCCCAGCACGACCTCGATCAACGAGGCCACGCCGGCGGCCCAACCGGTGTGCCCGATCACGGACTTGTTCGAGGTGACCACCACCGGGCCGCGCCCGGACTCGGGATCGCCCAGCGTCTCGCGCAGCGTGGTGAACTCCGCCAGGTCACCGGCCGGGGTACCGGTGGCGTGCGCGACGATCCAGTCCGGCCGCACCCCGTCCATGCCCGGGCGGTCGAGCGCGCGCCGGATCGCCAGCTGCTGGCCGGCCGCGCTCGGGGCGTAGACGGCCTTGCCCTTGCCGTCCGAGGACGAGCCGAAGCCGCGCAGGGTGGCCAGCACCCGGTCGCCGTCCCGGCGCGCCCGGCTCAGCCGCTTGAGCACGACGGTGGCGGCGCCGTCCGAGAACAGCACCCCGTCGCTGTCCTTGTCGAGCGAGCGGACCTCGCCGCTCACCGACAGGCCGTTGAGCTTGGCGAACAGGACCGAACCGCGCGGGCCCACGGCGAACGAACCGCCGCAGACCGCGATGTCGTGCCGCCCCTCCAGCAGCCCCTTGAGGCCGAGGTCCACCGCGTAGAGCGAGGACGAGCAGGCGGTGTCCACGAGCAGCAGCTCGGCGGACGGCGGCAGCACGCCGCGCATCGCGTTGAGCCCGACCCGGTGCGGGAAGAACCGCAGCGGGTCGGGCCCGCTGCGCGGGTAGTGCTCGGCCAGCCGACGCTCGACGGTGGCGAGCGCGGCGGCGCGGTCCGCCTCCGACAGGCCCAGCCCGTCCAGGATCGGCGCCATCCGGCCGAGCACACCGGCCCGGACGGTCGCCTCCTCCAGGTGCTGGCTGCCGTCGGCGGTGTAGCCGACCAGGAACGAGCACCGGTCCCCGGGACGGCGTCCGACGCCTTCCATGGCCTGCAGCAGCGAGTGCCGCAGCCACAGCGTGGTCGACTCGACCGCGTCCGGGCCGGTCCCCGCCTCGGCCAGCTCGCGGGCCAGTCGGGGGTGCGGCACGAAGTCGGTGATGAAGGCGGAGCGCTTGGAGTAGGTCTTGTCCTCGTCGCGCCGGTCGGCCGAGTGGAACCTGTCGTTGTCCCACCGGTCGGCCGGGATCTCGACGAACCGCTCGGCGCCGTGCATCAGTTCGTGCCAGTACTCGTCGAGGTCGTTGGCGCCGGGCACCACGATGCCCATGCCGACGATGGCGATCTCGTCGTCGTCCTCCTCGGCCCGCCCCGGCCCCTGCCCCGGCTCCACGGCCCTCTCTGTCTCCCTCTCTGTCTCCCTCTCCGCTTCCTCCTCCGCCACCGGGACCGTCGGCGGGACCGGGTCCACCAGCGCGCGCGGCGGCGACAGCAGCGCCTGTCCCGTGGACAGCCCGCCGTCCGCCAGGATCACCTGGCCGGTGATCCAGCTCGACCGCGGCGAGGCCAGGAAGGCCACCACCTCGGCCAGCTCCTCCGGGTGGCCGAGCCGCCCCATCGGGGTGGCCTCGATGGTGGCGCGCTGCATCCGCTCGGCATCCGGGAACAGCCCGACGACCTCGCTGCGGAGCAGGCCGGCCGCCGCCGTGTTGACCCGGATCCCGTCGCGGGCGTAGTCGACGGCCAGATAGCGGGTCATCGCCTCCACCGCGGCCTTCGCCGGCCCGCAGGCCAGGTAGTTGGCCATCACGAACCGGCCGCCGCCCAGCGTGGAGACGTTGACGATGCTGCCCCCGCCCCGCCGCGCCATCAGCGCGGCGGCCCGCCGGGCGCACGCCAGCCCGCCCTTGAGGTTGGTGTTCAGCGCCCGGTCGAGCAGCTGCTCGGTGACCTCCTCGCCCGGCACCAGCGCGCCGTCGGCAGCGTTGTTGACGAGGACGTCGAGCCCGCCGAAGCGCTGCTCGATCTCGTCGAACATGCGGTCGACCTGGCCGCGGACGGCGACCGACGCACGGATGACGTGCGCCCGGCCGCCGGCCCGCTCGATCTCCGCGGCGCTCTCCCGGGCGGGCCCGGGAGAGTGCAGGTGGTTGATGACGACCAGCGCGCCGTCGGCGGCGAGCCGCTTGGCGATCGCCTTGCCGACGTTCCGCGCCCCTCCGGTGACCAGGGCGATCTTTCCCTCGAGTTCCCCGGACACCGGCATCACACCGATCCGCCCGAAGCGAGGATCAGGTCGGCGATCTTGCCGAGGGTGTTGTACGCGGCCGGCCGCACGTCCGAGGGCCGCGGCGGCAGCTCGTAGCGGCGGCCCACCCGCACCAGCAGCTCGGTCTGCTTCACCGAGTCCACGCCCAGCTCGGCCTCCAGGTCGGTGCCCTCCTCGAAGACCTCGGCCGGGTACTCCAGCGCCTCGGCGTAGATGTCGGCGAGCTGACGCACCAGCACCTCGCGGTCCACCTTCGCCACCGCGTCCTTCGCCTTCCCCTTCGCCCCTTCCCTCCCGTCCCCCCTCGCGCCCAGGTACGTCAGGTACGCCTCCCTGGCGAACGCCCGCACGTCCCCGCCGCGCCCGTCCCAGAACGCCTCGAAGTCCTCGGCCGGCACGTCGGACAGCAGCGCGGCCCGCAGCTGGTCGGCCGTCGAGACGCCGCCCGCGCCCGCCCGGACCGCACCCATCAGGGCGAGCCGGTCGAGCGCCCGCCGCAGCGGCGCGGCGCCGCCCGCCTCGGGCAGCAGGGTCGGCACGGTGGTGACCGGGGTCGCGACGATGCGGCCGGTGATCCGGCTCAGCGCGTCCAGTGCCCCGCTCTCGACGAACACGGACACCCCGCCGGCCGCCAGCTCCCGCACCGTGTCGGCGAACCGCACCCGGGTGGTGAAGTGCCCGGCCAGCAGCTCGGTCAGCCGGTCGCCGTCCTCGTAGGCGCGGCCGAGGATCGGCGAGTGGACGGCGGTCCGCAGGGGTCGCTGACGGATGTCCGCGATGCGCTCGGCGAACTTCTCCGCCGCCGGCCCGAGCAGCGGGCTGTGGAAGGCGTAGGGCGACTTGAGCCGTGCGAAGTCGATCCTCAGCACGGCGGCGAGCCGGCCGATGGCGTCCAGCGCCTCGGCCCGCCCGGACAGTACGGTCTGCCCGTCGTGGTTCTCGACCGCGATGCCGCTCAGCGGGTCGCCGACGAGGTCGACCAGCTTCTGCGCCCGGTCGGCGTCGGTGCCGACGGCGGCCATGTAGGCGTCGCCCGACCCGGCCTCGCCCGACCCGGCCTCGCGCAGCGCGATGCTCCGGTGGCAGACGATCTCGGCCCCCTCGGCGGGGCTGAACGCACCGGCGGCGACCAGTGCGGCGATCTCCCCGAGACTGTGGCCGACCAGGACCTTCGGACACAGTCCCCGAGCACGCAGAACGCCGTAGGCGGCGGTGGAAGCCGCGTAGATGGCGAGCTGAAGAGCCTCCGGCGCATCCCGGAGCAACTGCTCGGTGTCCGGCGTCCGCACCGCGAGGAGCTGCTCCACCGCGTGGTCGCCGAGCAGCGGACGGGCGGCGTCACCGATCTCGGCGAGGACCGGTCCGACCTCGGGGAACTCGTCCCGCAGGTCCGCGAGGGCACGGCCGTAGAAAGCGCCCTGCCCAGGAAAGAGAACGGCAATCGAGGTTTCAGGCATGATGCACAATTCCCCCAGACTCATTTGCGCGATCTGCTGCATTCGGCGACTCGCGCCGCAATTCCTCATTTCAGACGCCGGCGCCCGAAAACGCACCAGGAGACCCGGCCCGGCCGGCACACCTTGACAGCGCAACCCGAGAAGCCGGGCAACCGGCACGCAGGACACGGCCGTTGGGATCCGTCGACACCACACGACACCAGGGCGGCCGTCGCCACCCCCTACCACTGCACACCGGTCGAACACGGTGGAATGACCGACCCCGACTCCACGGCCGCCGGCCACCGCCACATTCGAAATCATCGCCCCGCACAGCCGAACGCCGAAGCCCGGCGGCCGGACACATTCACCCTAGGAATCCGTCCGACGGGAAGTCAAGAACTTTCTTGAGCCACTCTCCGGAGGCCATTCCCGACCTGCAAAGAAACCTCTCCACGGCTTCACCGAAAGGCTTGTTTCACCGGCCCCCATCAAGTCGTATCTCATGAAAAGCGTGATAGCAGAAACGCTTCCGCGCACTCTCCCGCAGCCGCCCCGACCGCACCCGGTGCATCGAGGCAGAACCCCGCTCACCCGCACGGCCCACGCCCGCCCGCGCTCCCGCACGCCCGCCGGGGCGCATTCCGAAGGGCCGGCCCGGAAGCCCCATGCTCCCGAAACCGGCCCTTCCCGCCCTCACGGTTGGTAGCGCCCGGCCCCGACCAGGAGGCCATCGGCCGCCCCCAGGATCCTGGCCATCTCCTTGCACAGGCGCATGAGATGGACGCAGAAGGCCTCCTTGGCGGTGGGCGGCGGCACTTCGTCCCACAGGCAGGTCATCAGGTCCGAGGCCGGAACGCCGTTCCCCGCCCGCAGCATGAGCCTGGCCAGGATCACCCTGCGCTTGCCGGCCGTCGGCCGCAGAACCCTCCCCATGCCGAACACGAACCGTGACCGGCCAATCCCGACCATGGGCACCTCAGGCACGGCAAGCCCTCTCCCGCTACCCGACAGAACGCGAAAACCCCAGGTCAGAGGAATGACCTGGGGTTTATCTTGGAGCCGCCTGCGGGATTCGAACCCGCGACCTACGCATTACGAGCCCGAGAGTGATCATGGCGGCTGCTGCCAGCACCGATCACTTGGTGCCAAACCCGCAGGTCAGAACGTTGCGCCATGATCTCCGATCCCGCCCGAACCGGCACGTGTTGCCCCGTCCGCTCACGCATCGCTCACGCAGATCAGCCCTGGCCGAGGTCACGGAACGCTGAACCTTGGGACGCAGGCTGCTGCCTCTGGCAGAGTTGTCGTCTCTGCTAGACGATTCTCGTGAGGAACCTTGTGAGCGCGCTCGGTAGCTTCATCTGGTCAATCGCTGACCAGCTTCGAGGCCCCTACCGTCCCAACCAGTACGGGACAGTGATCCTCCCGTTCACGATCCTGCGACGGCTCGACTGCGTACTCGAGCCGGACCGCACGGCGGTAAGGGAGCTAGCTGCGAGGTTCGAGAACCCGAACCGGCTCAAGGTCGAGGTCAAGAAGGTCACGGGGCGGACGTTCTACAACACCTCCAACTACGAGTTCGCGAACCTGCTGGCCGATGCGGACGGGCTGGCGGACAACCTCGCCGACTACATCGACCGGTTCTCCTCCGACGTGGACGTGTTCGAGTACTTCGACTTCAAGAAGGAGATCCAGGCCCTGGAGAAGGCTGGGCTCCTGCGCGAGATCGTCAAGTCCTTCGGCGCCATCGACCTGCATCCCGACGTGGTGTCCAACGCAGACATGGGGGATGCGTTCGAGTACATCATCCGCAAGTTCAACGAGGCCGCGAACGAGACCTCTGGAGACCACTACACCCCGCGCGACGCGATCCGGCTGCTGGTCGACCTGCTCTTCGCGGAGAAGGACGTCGACCTCACCGAGGGCAGCATCATCCGCTCGCTGTACGACCCCACCGCTGGCACCGGCGGCATGCTCTCCCTAGCAGAGGAGCACCTGCTCACCCAGAACCCCGAGGCCAAGCTGAGCCTGTACGGCCAGGAGTACAACCCGCAGTCGTACGCCATCTGCAAGTCCGACCTGCTCGCCAAGGGCCACGACGCGACCAACATCGCCTTCGGCAACACGCTCACCGACGACGCCTTCAAGGGCCGCCAGTTTGACTATTGCATGTCCAACCCGCCCTACGGGGTGGACTGGAAGCAGTACGCCAAGGCGATCAAGGAGGAGCGGGACTCCGCCGGCCCATACGGCCGCTTCGCGCCGGGACTCCCCGCGACCTCAGACGGTCAGATGCTCTTCCTGCTCCACTTGACCCACAAGATGCGCGCACCCCAGGACGGCGGCGGCCGCGTCGGCATCGTCATGAACGGTTCGCCGCTCTTCAACGGCGGCGCCGAATCCGGCCCCTCCAACATCCGCAAGTGGCTACTGGAGAACGACCTCGTCGAGGCGATCGTCGCCCTGCCGACCAACATGTTCTTCAACACCGGCATCGCCACCTACATCTGGATCCTCGACAACACCAAGCACCCCGACCGCCAGGACAAGGTCCAGCTCATCGACGGCACGTCGTTCTGGACCAAGATGCGCAAGAACCTCGGGGCCAAGGGACGCGAGATCAGCGACAATGACCGCGCCAAGGTCGTGCGGTTGTACGCCGACTTCGAGGACGCTGACTCCGACCTCTCCAAGGTGCTGCGCAACGACGAGTTCGGCTACTGGACCATCACCGTCGAGCGTCCCCTACTCGATGAGGACGGGAGCTCTGTCGTCGACCGTAAGGGCAACCCGAAGCCCGACTCGAAAAAGCGTGACACCGAAAACGTGCCCTTCACCTACGGCGGCTCAACCGCCGGCGGGGCAGGGGAGCGCGAAGTCATCCAGACGTACTTCGACGCGGAGGTGAAGCCGCACGTTCCTGACGCCTGGATCGACTGGGCCAAGACCAAGACCGGCTACGAGATCCCCTTCACCCGCCACTTCTACAAGTACGTTCCGCCCCGTCCGCTCGCCGAGATCGACGCCGACCTGGAGAAGCAGGTCGCGAAGATCCTCGACCTCTTGAAGGAGGTGGAGGGGTGACACAATCACGGTTTGATCTTGAACAGGCTTGGGCTGGAAATGTCCCGCCCCACTGGCGCTGGGCCAGGAACAAGGAGCTTCTGGCCGAGTCACTGTCTGTCTCAGCCGATGGCACCGAGGAACTTCTCAGCGTGTCGCATCTGACTGGCATCACTCCGAAGTCAGAGAAAAACGTGACGATGACTGCAGCCGAGAACCTTGATGGCTACCGCCTCGTGAACACGGGTGATCTCGTCATCAACACGATGTGGGCATGGATGGGGGCGCTCGGCGTCTCGAAGCAGCCCGGGATCGTGAGCCCCGCGTACGGCGTCTACAGCCCTCGCCCGAACGCACCGTTCAACCCTGGGTTCTACGACTACCTCTACCGATCGACCCCCTACGTGATGGAGATGACTCGTCTCTCCCGCGGCATCTGGACCTCGCGCCTTCGGCTCTACCCCGATGTCTTCCTCAGCATGGCGATCCCAGTGCCCCCACTGGAGGAACAGCGAGCCATCGCCGACTACCTCGACTGCGAGACGGCTCGCATCGACACACTCATCGAGGAGCAGCAGCGGCTGATCGAGATGCTCCGTGAGCGGCGGTCCGCCGTTATCACGCATGCAGCGACCCGTGGGCTCGACGACGTTTCGCTCATTGACAGTCACAACATCTACCTTGCGGATGTTCCTGCGCATTGGACGGTTAGCCGCTTCAGCCGAGAGATCGATGTGAACGGTGGACAGGTCGACCCACAGGAAGAGCCATGGTCTGAAATGATCTTGGTCGCGCCGAACCATATTCAATCAGGCACGGGGCGAATCATCGGCCGCGAAACCGCGCGCGAGCAGGGGGCCGACAGCGGAAAGTACGTGGCTGACGCCGGGCAGATCCTCTACTCGAAGATCAGGCCGGCACTCAACAAGGTTGCGGTTGCCGTTGAAGATTGCCTGACCAGCGCCGACATGTATGCCATGTCGAGCAGGCACGATGACGATCACAGATACCTCATGTACTTCATGCTCGCCCATCCCTTCCACGAATTTGCCACGCTGGCGTCACTGCGAGTCAAGATGCCCAAGATCAATCGCGACGAGCTGGGTGAAGCGCCCTTGCTACGTCCGCCGGTCGATGAGCAGCGGCGCATCGCTGCATATCTGGATGAGCAGACCATGAAGATCGACACGCTCATCGCCGAGACCGAGCGATTCATCGAGCTCGCTCGCGAGCGCCGGTCCGCGTTGATCACTGCTGCCGTAACGGGGCAGATCGACGTACGAGAGGTGGCGTGATGGCCGACCACAACGAGGTGGCCTTCGAGACGGAGATCTGTGAGTACCTCGAGGCTCACGGTTGGCTGTACTCGGAGAACGACCATGACGGTGGCGAGTACGACCGGGAGCGAGCGCTGTTCCCTGCAGACCTGTTCGCGTGGCTGAAGGAAACCCAGAAGTCGGCGTACGAGAAGGCGTTAAAGGCAGCGGGCTCGCAGGCGAAGTTCCTCGACGTGCTAACCGCGGCGCTCGACCGGCCGCTGGAACACGGCGGTGGGACGCTGAACATCCTGCGCAACGGGGTGCAGTACATCGGCGGTGGTCGGTTGAAGATGGCGCAGTTCCGTCCGGAGACATCGCTCAACGAGACCACCTCGGCGCACTACGAGCAGATGCGGGTGCGGGTGGTGCGGCAGGTGCACTTCTCGACCGCTGACCAGCGCAGCATCGATCTGGTGTTCTTCGTCAACGGGCTCCCGGTGGCCACGGTGGAGCTGAAGACCGACTTCACCCAGTCGCTGGACGAGGCGGTCAACCAGTACAAGCAGAAACGCAACCCGTTGACGAACGGGCGGCCGGAGCCGTTGCTGTCGTTCGGTCACCGGGCACTGGTGCACTTCGCGGTCTCGAACGGCCTAGCGGCGATGACCACGAGGCTTGAGGGAGAGAAGACCCACTTCTTGCCGTTCAACGTCGGCTTCGACAGCGGCGCCGGCAACCCGCCCGGCGCAGACGGACGATCGTCGACGGCGTACCTGTGGGAGCGGGTATGGGAGAAGCATGCCTGGCTGAACATCATCGGGCGGCTGATGATCGTGCAGGCCAAGGAGGAGTGGGACGTCAGTACCGGCACCTCGGTGCGGCGTACGAGCATGCTCTTCCCGCGATTCCACCAGTGGGAGGCCGTCACGAACATTGTCGACGCGGTGAAGGAGGAGGGCGTCGGGCAGCGGTACCTGATTGAGCACTCGGCCGGGTCGGGGAAGACGAACACCATCGCGTGGACGGCCCACCGGCTGGCACGGCTGCATGTCGATGATCGGAAGGTCTTCGACTCGGTCCTAGTGGTCGTGGACCGCACCGTGCTCGACTCTCAGTTGCAAGATGCGATCCGGCAGATCGACGGCACCGGCAAGATCGTCGCCACTATCAGCCCCGAGGACGTCCGCAAGGCTGGCGCAAAGTCTAAGTCGGGCCTGCTGGCGCAGGCGCTGAAGAACGGTGAGCTGATCATCGTGGTGACGCTGCAGACGTTCCCGCACGCGCTGGACGAGATCCGCACTGACGCCGGCCTGAAGGGCAAGCGGTTCGCCGTCATCGCCGATGAGGCGCACTCCTCCCAGTCAGGTCAGATCTCCGCGAAACTGAAGCAGGTGCTGACCGCTGAGGAGATCAAGGAGATCGAGGACGGCGGCGAGGTCGATGTGGAGTCGATCCTCGCGTCGGAGATGACGGAGCGGGCCGAGTCGGAGAACATCTCCTACTTCGCCTTCACCGCGACGCCGAAGAGCAAGACCCTCGAACTGTTCGGCCGCAAGGGCGCCGACGGGAAGCCGTGCGAGTTCCACCTGTACTCGATGAAGCAGGCGATCGAAGAGGGCTACATCCTCGACGTACTCAAGGGCTATCAGCACTACGACACCGCGCTGAAAATCGCGGGCAAGGCCGGGAAGGGCGATGGAGACGGGGACGAGGTCGAGGAGGCCACCGCTCGCAAGGGTCTGATGCGGTGGGTGCAGCTCCACCCGACGAACATTAGCCAGAAGGTGCAGATCATCGTCGAGCACTTCCACACCAACGTCGCCTACCTCCTCGAAGGTAAGGCGAAGGCGATGGTGGTGACCGATTCGCGCAAGTCCGCGGTGAAGTACAAGCTGGCCATAGACGCCTACATCGCCAAGCGTCGCGCCGAGGACTCCTCGTACAACTACCGCACCCTGGTCGCCTTCTCCGGCGGGGTGACGATGCCCGAGGACGAGACCTGGCACGACGACTGGGGACCGCAGCCGTCGAAGGACGACGAGTTCACTGAGACCAACATGAACCCCGGCGCCGGGGCTGATCTGGCAGCCGCGTTCAAGGGCGACACTTACAAGATCATGCTGGTCGCCAACAAGTTCCAGACCGGCTTTGACCAGCCCCTGCTCTCGGCGATGTACGTCGACAAGAAGCTGCCGGGGATCACCGCGGTGCAGACGCTCTCGCGGCTGAACCGCATCCACCGCACCGCTGGTGGGGAGCAGAAGCGCAAGACGTTCGTCATTGACTTCAAGAACAAGCCCGAGGACATCAAGACGGCCTTCGAGCCGTACTTCAAGAACGCCACCCTGGAGACCGAGACCGACCCGTACGTCGTCGTCCACCTGGCGAACAAGCTCGCCCAAGCCGGAATCTACACCGAGGACGACGTCCGCAAGGTCGCCGAACTGTGGGTGACCCGGAAGGGTAACAACGCGCTCTCGGCAGCGATCAGCCCGGCGCAGCACGACTTCCGGCGCCGCTACGCGAGGGCGATCGAGGAAGAGGACAAGGTCACGCTCAATGCGCTCGACCTGTTCCGCAAGGATGTCTCCACCTACGTACGCCTCTATGACTTCATGTCCCAGATCGTCGATTACGGCGACCCCTACATGGAGATGCTCTCAATCTTCCTGCGTCTCCTGGAGAAGGTCATCGCCGAGTCCGCCTGGGCCGCCGACGTCGACCTCTCCGACGTGGTGCTGGTCGGGGTCAAGCACAACAAGGCGATCCCGGTCGACATCTCACTCGTGGGCGACGGGCAGCTGAAGGGCATCAGCGCCGCTGGCACGGGAACGAAGAAGGATCCGAAGTACGTCGCGCTCCAGGTCGTCATAGACAAGATGAACGACCTCTTCGGCGCCGAATCATTCGCCGAGTTCCAGGTCCGGGAGTTCGTGCAGGGGCTCGTCCAGCGGTTGCTCGCCGACCCGAACCTGGTCAAACAAACCAAGGTGAACTCCAAGAAGCAGTTCCTGGAGTCACAAGACTTCCAAGCAGCCGTTACGGAAGCGGTTGCAGACAACCAGGACGCTCACAACACAATGGCTGACTACTTCTTCACCGACGGGCCAGCTATCAACGCGATCATCGTCGCCCTCGCGGATGCCTTCTACGAAGCCGCGGTCGATCAGCAGGTGGATTCTTAGGTACGGCAGCACACATCGCGTGTCCCAGCAGACCACCCGCTGCAGAGATGTGGCACGCAGGAGCAGAAGCAAGGCAGCGCCCTGGCCGTGGACAACGGGCAGGGCGCTGGCCGGAATGAGGATGTTCGCCCATGGCGGCGATCCCCTCCTGGTCGCGCGTCCAGGAGGGACATTCCCGACAGCATTGAAGCCGAGTGCACGGGGCACGCCGGGCCTGCTTGTCAGATCTCCACAGGGGCAGCCAGCGCGATCTCCCGGGCAGCCATCACGTTTGCCAGCGCCTGCTTGTTCGTGATCCATTCCGTGTCACCAGCGGAGACCGAGCGCTGAACGGCTTCGAAGGCGGCCTCATCGAGCGCCACAGGCTTGGCCAGGTGTGCCCGCATGAAGTGCTTGAAGAGCGCGGGCAACTGTTCCGGCCCGGTTACGGCCTTGGTCCTCAGGGAGAAGAGCGGCAGGAACCACGTTTCGAAGTCGTCCTTGATCTCCTGCGCGGCTCGGTATGTCTCGTGCAACGGCTGGAGACTTGTCATGTGGTCATACGGGAGGTGGCCGTGCAGCGCGTACTGAAGCCGAGTGCCATCGTGTTGGCGGAAGTGCTGGCCGTGGGCGGCGATGTGGTTGGCCGCGTTCTCGGTGATGGTCATGACGGCCGTGGCCGCTTCGTGCCGCCGGGCCGCGGCGAGGACCGTGGCGTGGATGCCGACCCGTGGGTCGAGGACGAGGCCGTTGAGGCCGAGGGGCGAGAGGTCAATGCCGTGGTCGCGGGTTCGAGAGAGGATCAGGCGCTCGGCGACGTTGGCGGCGGTGTGCTGGAGGTGCTTGGGCTGCTGGCGGTGTCTGGCGTGGATGTCCGAGCGGTCGAGGACGGGGCGGTCCTGCGCGAGTTCGGCGACGAGGTGGAGGCCAGCGCGGTCCTGGGTCTTGGTGCTGCCACAGGCGTTGCAGGGATGGCCGCCAGCGCCGGTCATGTGACCGCAGGCCCGGCACGTGGGGACGGTCTCGCGGCTGATGGTGAGGGTGCCGGCGCGGAGGTTGTTCTCGATCATCTCCAGCGCGAGGCAAGCGACCTCGGCGTCTGTGTCGGTCATGATGCCGCCCACCGGGAACTGTCCGGGCGGGTACCTGTCGGCTATCAGGTCGGCCTCGAACCGCTGGCGGGGGATCGTCGGGCCGCCAGCCTCGCGGTGGCGAAGATCTCCGGCGAGGGTGACGGTGTTCCACAGGTGGGGTGCGGACGGTAAGCCGAGGATGGCGTTGAGGGCGGCAGCGAGGCGGATGCCGACGGCCTTGCCAGGGCGGGTGTCGAAGGTGAAGGGCCCGTTCTGGACGGGCCCATTGAGGAACAGGTGTCGCACGGGCTCCTCCTAGATCGGCGGGGTGGTGGTTCCTGTCCGGGTGAACCGGTCGTCGTGCAGCTCGTAGTGGAGGATCGCGGCGTTGGGCATCTTGCCCTTCCGCTCCTCGGCGAGGATCTCGGGCAGCGTGCGGAGTTCGAGTAGGGATCGCAGCGCCACCGCGGCGGTCTGGTGAGTGAAGGCGACGACGGTGCACGCTCCCTGGAGCTCCGCCTGGGCGAGGGTGGCGAACTCAGCGGCCCGCTTGAGCACGCCCTCGGCGAGCGACTCGCCGCCGCCCGGCGCGGTCCAGATGTGCTTGCGCAGGCGGCGGTCCTCGGCGAGTGCGGGGTAGCTGTCGTAGAGCTCGCGCTTGGTCATGTAGGTGGCGTCGCCGTAGTGCTGCTCGTCCAGGAGCGCGGTCTGCCGGGGCCAGCCATCGGGGAGGGCCGGCAGGGCAATCGCGGCGGTGTCGATCGCCCTGCGGTAGGTCGAGGTGTAGACGTGCAGCAGCTCGGAGCCCGCGAGCTGCGGGAGGACCTCGGCGAGCCACTGGGCCTGCCGGAAGCCGCGCGGGGTCAGGCCGACGATGGTGCGGGAGATGGCGTGCGCGGCGGTTCCGCTGTAGGGGCGGGGGTCCTGGTAAAAGCCGTTGTACTTGTCGGCGTTCTCGACGGACTCGGCGTGTCGGATGACGAGCAGGGGCAAGACGAGGCTCCTATCCGGCGAGGTTGGCGACGTAGGAGCCGCTGACGGTCCAGGGGGTGAGTTCGATGCCGAAGCCGCTGTGGTCGCCGTCCTGGGTGTGGACGAGCTTGCCGGCCAGATGCACGGTGTCACCGGATCGGAACGCTCCGGTGTAGGCGCCGAGGTACGAGCGCATGTGAGTGATCCGGCGGGCGAAGGAGTCGGCCTCGTCGATGGTCGAGCTGAGGATGGTCTTGACCTTGATCCCGTAGACGGCCGGGGTGGTGAGACCCTCGGCGTGGTCGGTGATCTTGGCGAGGAGGGAGATCTCGCCGATCTCCTTGGAGGAGATCCGGGCGAAGGTCTTGTCGCGGTCGGAGCGGATGGGTTCGCAGTTGATGTGCGCGTCGGCGTTGGCGGTGAGTCCTTGGAGCTTGCGGCGTTCCTGCTTGATGAGGGCGTCGAACGAGCTGCCCTCCATGTACTTGGCCCGGCGGATGTACAGCCGGGTGAGGTCCTCTCCGTCGTACGGCCGGATTAGCTCGGTCTGCTGGAAGATCTCCTGTGCGGCCTGGTAGCCCTCGGGTCCGTAGCAGACGAGGTCGATGTCGGAGCGCTCGTTGAAGCAGCCGACGAGGAAGGAGCCGGTGACGCCGATCAGGCCCTGGGCGCCGTTCGCGGTGATCCACTCGGTGATGGCCAGGAGGTCCTTGCCTGCCGGGTTGTCGGCGACCGCGCCAGGCTCCTCGTGGATGGCGGCGAGGGCCTGGCGGCAGGAGTAGTGGACGGCCACGTCCTCGCGCGGGATGCCGGTGATGACGCAGCCGAGGGTGTCGGAGTAGACGTAGCACTCTGGCTGGCCGGCGAGGATGCCGAAGGACTTCGACACAACGCTGTTCTGCCGGTAGGTCCGGTCGAAGAGCCGCCGGTCGCCCTTCTCGTCTGGGTGGTACTTGACGTAGCCGAGGTAGTGGCTGCCGGGGTGGCTGTCGCCGATGACCTTGAAGACGACGCCGTGGTGGTCCATCAGGTAGTCGCGGTCGCGAACGGTGGGAACCGGCCTACCGGTGTTCAGCGGTGAACCGTTCCAGAGTGGGGAAGGTGCCGGTGTCGATCGTGTTGGACGACTCATACTGATCAAGTCCCATCGTGAAGAGGGTGCGGCGGTACTGCCACTTGATGTGCTTGTCGTGCCGCGTGGGTTCGGTGGGCCGCATGAGGGCCAGGAAGAAGAAGCACTTGACGAGCAGGAAATCGCCCAGGTGCTCGCTCACCCGCTGCCCGATCAGGGACGCTGTGGTCTCGTCGAGTGCGCCGGTGTAAGCGGCGCGCTGTTCCGGGGTGATGCTGTAGCCCTTGCCTCCGCCCTTGAAGGCCACGATGTCGAGCGCGGGGTAGACGTCGTAGCCGAGCGGGACCGGTCCGTGGTGCTGCCAGTCGATGACGCCAGCCTGAAGGACGTTGGGCAGGCCATAGTCGAGATGTCCGTGCACCATCGGGAGCTGGGCCAGCCGGTCGAGGGCGTGCTTGACCGCTTCGTGGACGCGCGGGGTGTCGAAGTCCGGGTTCTCCTCGAAGACCTCGGCCGCGAAGGCCGCCTTCTCGAACCACGGTGTGGCCGGGAGGGGGTGCCTCGCCTGGGCCTGCATGAGCTTCGATGCGACGGCCACCGCCGTGCTGACCACCTGGTAGCTGACCTGACCGTCCTGCCGGGCGTCGGCCAGCGCCTCCTCGTGCAGCGAGCTGTCGCCGATGGCGCGCTCGACGACGAAGTAGCGCCCGCCCTCCGAGCCTCTGTCAACGATCTCCGGCACCGGGTAGCTGAGGCCTGCGGCCAGCTGCTGGAACTCGGTCTCCGCCCGCAGATCCTCGCCACCGGTCCGCTTGTAGAGCAGGCCATCGACCGACCTCCACACCGCGCCTTCGGTGGCGGTTCTGTCCTTCACGAACTCCCAGTCACTCATCCATCCATCCTTCCGTAGCGCCGAGTTGGGGTGGAGCAGATACGGCTGTGTCGGGCAGGTCACCTGGAGTTGGGCCGGCCGCCCCGGGGGAAGGGCGACCGGCCCCGTCACCGCCCGGCCGGTGTGCCTGCATCGGTACGAGCGGAGTCGTTGGGCACGCGGCGAGCGGTCCCGCGAGAACCACCTGTACGCGCTGGCGCTGAGCCAGGAAGGCGCGTGGGGACGGGGCCTGGGACGGTCGGTGCGGACGAGGCTGGCGATGAGTGCCGCCCTGCGGCGGGCCGAGTGAGGGTGCTCGGAGACCGCGACAGCGGGCACTGCCAGTTCGGCCCAGACCTTCTTGCCATGGGTCGTCGGCTCCGCGCCCCAGGTCTCCGACAGGCCCTCGATCAGCAACATGCCTCGTCCGGTGGTCAGTTCGTCGTTGCCGAAGTTGGCGGCCCCGGTGGGCATCCGGCGCGACGGGTCGTAGACCTCGATCACCACACGGTCGCCGTCAGGGGAGAGGTAGATGCCGACCAGCAGTCTTCCTGGCGCGTGAATGACCGCGTTGGCGAGCAGCTCGTCGGCGACCAGCGCGATGTCTCCCAACGAAGTCGGGTCGATCCCCCACGAGCGGGCGACTCGGACGACTGCGTCCCGGGCCGGCGGGACGTGGTCGCGCCTGGTGCCGATGAACGAGATACGTCGGGCGTGCGTGAAGGCGATCACTGGTCACCGTCGCAGGCTTGGACTGCGTCGACAACGCTGTTGCACGGCCAGGGGCCGCAGCCGTCGCTGCACCGGCCGTCCTCGAACTGGTGGCGGCCGACTCTCGGGCGTGGGTGCTGGCGGTGGCGAGGCGCGCGCGACGCTCAGCGGCGCGATCTGAGGGGCTTGCGGTTGTGTTCGACGCCCGGCCCTCTTCCGAAGCGAGAGGAACAGCCACCGTGTCCGCGTCCCGCTGATGCGTGGTGGCGCCTCTCTGGGCGTCCGAGCGGAGGGTCATCGGCGCTTCTCCTTAGCCACTGGGTAGAGCCGAGCATGCGAGAGTCCGCAGATGGGTCTCGGTCATGCGGGAGCGGGGAACCGCAAGCTGCGAGGTGGTCGAGCTGCTGACGACCACACAACTCCATCTCGATGCACCACGGTTAGGGCATGGGCTCCGCGTGCATGATCCATGCAGATCGTGCATGACGGGTTGTCCTGGTGCGGCTACGCTCGGCTCGCCAGGGCAGGATCAGCATTGGCAGGAGAAGCCATGTCGCGGACGGCCAAAGGACACTCCGCTGCGGGTGAGATCGGAGAGGTGATCCGCCGCGCGCGAGTGCTGAGCGGCCGGTCGCAGGCGGACGTGGCCACCGAACTTGGCTACCACCAGTCGAAGATCAGCCGGTTGGAGAGCGGCAAGGGGACGCAGGACATCGACGTCCTGCGCGCTGTCGCAGCCGTGCTCGACATCCCACTGGAAAGCCTCGGCCTGTCCTCCCATACCAGTGCGGACAGCAGGACGGACGACATGCACCGTCGCAACTTTCTGGCCGCGAGCGTCGCCGCGCTCGCGACCCCGACGCCCCGTCCCCACGTGGGGATAGAGCTGGTCCGGGCGCTGCTGCCTGGACCTGTTCCAGCCGATCACGCGCCACAACCCCAGGCCGCACTCGCGGCCCGGCTCTCCCAGGCCCGGAGGCTCTTCTACACCTGCCGGTACGCCGAACTCGAAGGCGCGCTGCCCTCGCTGATCGCCGACCTTCGCCAGGCCCAGGACACCTCCCGCGGCGGCGATCAGGCCCTATCCGGCCTCCTCGCGACGACGTACCAGACCGCGGTCAGCCTGCTGCTCAAGCTCGGCGACCACGGCAACGCGTGGCTGGCGGTCGGCCGTGCCATGGCCGAGGCCGAACGGAGCGCCGACCCCGTCGTGATGGCCTCCAGCGTCCGTGTCCAGGCACACGTCCTCGCGCGCGACCGGCACACCGCGCCCGCCGTCACCCTCGTCCGGCATACCGCCGACCAGCTCTCGGGAAGCTACGACCGGCGCCCGCCCGAGTACCTCGCCGCACTGGGGCTCATGCTCCTTCGAGGGGTGACGGCCGCAAGCGCCGGCGGCGACCGCGCCACGACCACCGAGTTCCTCGCCGAGGCCCAGGAGGTCGCGCGCTACGTCGACCTCGACAGCCCCGAAGCCTGGGCGAACTTCAGTCCGACCAACGTCGCGCTCCACTCGGTGAGCGCCTCGGTCGTCCTCGGCGACGCCGGAACGGCGCTGGAAGCCGCCCAGCCCCTGATGCGCAGGCGCATCCCGGTCCCCGAGCGCCGGGCAGCACTGTGGGTGGAGGCTGCACGGGCCTACAGCCAGCAGGGCAGACTGGCGGAGGGATACAAAGCGCTCAGGATCGCGGAGAGCTGTGCCTCGGAGGACATCCGCCGACGGCCCAGCGTGCTCGAGCTGGCCGGTGACATGGCCGCTCGCGACCGGCGTGGCGCCGTCCCGGAGCTTCGCCGTTTCTGCCAGGAGTTGGGAGTCCAGGTTTGACCGAGCACCGCGGGCCGTTCCTCTATGTCGTCGTCTGCGCTTCAGGTATTGCCGACGGAGTGGGCGAGCTGATCATCGCTGCCCACGCCGAGGGCTGGGGAGTCGGCGTGATCGCGACCCCGAACGGACTCGGGTTCATAGACCAGGGAGCCATCGAGGCCCAGACCGGCTACCCGATCCGCTCCGCCTGGCGCACGCCCAGCATCCCCCAGCCGCTGCCCCCGGCCGACGCCATCGCGGTCGCCCCTGCCACGTTCAACACCATCAACAAGTGGGCCGCCGGCATCTCCGACACCCTCGCGCTCGGCATCCTCTGCGAGGCGTACGGCCTCGGCATCCCCGTCGCCGTCCAGCCCTATGTCAACTCTGCCCAGGCTGCCCACCCCGCGTACGGGGAGAGCCTGGCCCGGCTCCGGTCGATGGGCGTCCTGATCGGTGACTACGTCCCCCACAAGCCCAAGGCCGGCGGGGGTCGCGACAGGTACAACTGGACCCACGTCCTCGACCTGCTCCGCCCCGTGGCGGCCTCAGCGGCGGAGAGGGATTCACCGATGCTCCCGCCTTCAGGCGGGCCGCCAGGTGTCGCTGCCGCGATCGTGATCCGGGAGGGTCGGGCGCTGATGGTCCGGCGCCGAGTCAGCGAGGGCCAGCTCTCGTGGCAGTTCCCGGCAGGCAAGATCGAGCCCGGCGAGTCTCCCGAGCAAGCGGCTGTCCGCGAGACCGCGGAGGAGACGGGGCTGAACGTGGCCGCCATCAAGGTCCTCGGCGAGCGCGTCCACCCGGAGACTGGCCGATGGATGTCGTACATGGTCTGCGAGATCGTCAGCGGCACCGCTGCCGTCGGTGTCCCACGAGAACTGGACGCACTGGCGTGGGTGGCGCTTGCAGAGATCCCCGAATACGTCCCGTACGGGATGTTCGAACCAGTGCAGGCATACCTGGATATCGCGCTCAAGGACTGAGCGAACAGCCGTGGGCGACCACCAACTGGTGGCCGCCCACAGCGGCAGCAGAATTCCGGTCGCTGGTGCTCAGCGGTGTCAGAGTTGGGTGTCGGGGCGCTGCAGGGCAGTCGTGGGCGGATGACGGGTCGGTCGTGGGGTGGCGGACGGTCGGGGCGGCAGACGCGCGCAGGAGTGCCGCCTCGACGGTGCGGTTGGGTGCGGGGTTGCAGCTGGTGTGCTGGATACGGGCGATGAGGACCTTGGCGGGCAGGCGAGTGCTGCCGAGTTCGCGGCGGGCGGCGGCCTCCGTGAGGAGCTGGTGGGGTACGTAGCCGCCGGCCTCGGTGTCGGCGAGCACGGTGGCGAGGGCGGGCCAGTTGGGGTCGGCGAGGATTCGTGTCGCGTGGTCGGGGATGGCGGCGCGGATGTCGCTGGCGAGGGTGTTGCGGGTCTGCTCCCTGGGCTGGCGTTGGGCGAGGAAGGCGAGCTGGTCGGCGGCGGCGTGGTCGTAGGCGGCCTGGAGGCGCTGGATGGTTCGGCGCGCGGCTTCGGACTGCTGAGCATGGCCCTTGGCGGTGTGCCAGCGCTGCTATCAAGATCACCTCGGACATCTACACCAGCGTCCTGCCCGAGATCGCCAAGGATGCCGCGAAGCTCGTCCCTTCCAGCGGAAGACCGAAGCCGAGGCCCGCGCCAAGGCGGCAGCCGAAGCGGAGAAGGCCAAGCGGAAGGCGGCGAAGAAGGCAAAGTCCAAGGCCAAGAAGGCCAAGGGCTAACTCGAGATCAACAGCAGCGCTCACGCAAGCGATCTTGTAGCGCGTCGCTGACGCCTGCTCACACGTAAAGGAATGGCAAAAGGCCCAGGTCACTGGCTATTGACCTGGGCCTTCACTGAGCCGCCTGCGGGATTCGAACCCGCGACCTACGCATTACGAGTTTGCCCAATCACCGTCCGTGGTCGTCCACGCTCGTCCGGACCACAGGTCAGCGGACTGCGTGGGACCGAAGCGGATCGCCATGGACGCAGTGGACTGAGACCAGAACTGAGACCGGGTGCCTGACCAGCCCAGCCAGCCTCCAGGCCGCCGCGACGGGCAGACGGCCTGGAGGCTGGCAGCCCTCCCCCGGAATCGTTCATCCTGTCTAGGTATCGACCTAGAGAAGGGAGCGGCCAGTGCCCGAGCGGAGCCCGCGCGGTACCTACCTGCGGATCGCCGATGCGCTACGGACCAAGATCAGCGGAGACTCCACGGTGACGGTACTTCCCTCCGAGGCGAAGCTGATGGAGGAGCACGGCGTCGCCCGCACCACGGTGAAGCGCGCTCTCGACGTCCTCGCGGAAGAGGGCCTGATTCGGTCGCAGCCCGGCGTCGGATGGGTTGTCGGACGCGCCGAGCCCAAGGTTCCGGTGCTCGACCAGCTAACCGCCCTCGCCCGAACGCTCGACGTCGGGGCCGTCTTCCCCTCGGAGAAGGAACTCACCGAGCACACCGGTGCAGCGAGAGGTACCGTCCGGCGCGCCCTCGCGCAGTTGGAGGGCGCCGGGGTCCTCGAAGTGCGCCACGGGAAGGGCCGAACCATCCGCGCCCTGCCCGCCAATCACACCTAGGAGCAGATGCCCGTGTGGGCCTACGACCTTGCCGAGTCCCTGCTGTCCACCGACCTCCCCCGCCGCTGGGCCCACTCCAAGGGGGTGGCCGGTAAGGCGCGCACCCTGGCTGGGATCCTCGGCCCGGACGCCGAGCTACTGGAGTCCGCGGCCGTCCTGCATGACGTCGGCTACTCGCCGCGGATCGTAGACACCGGGTTCCACCCGCTCGACGGCGCCCGGTTCCTCCGCGCGGAGAACGTGGACGAGCGCGTCGTGCGCCTGGTCGCCCACCACTCCTGTGCCCTGCTCGAAGCCGAGGAACGGGGCCTTCGCCGGGAGCTGGAGGCGGAGTTCCCGCTGGAGGAACCCCACTTGGTCGACGCGCTGATCTACTGCGACATGACCACCACGCCGGATGGCACGCCGACGACGACGCCCGACCGGATCGCCGAGATCGTGGGCCGGTACGGACCCGACAGCGTCGTCGGCCGGTTCATCCGGCGCGCCGAGCCGGAGATCGATGGGGCAGCGCGGCGGGTCGAGGGCCGACTGCTCCAGATCGGCACGTCGGCCTAGCCGATGTACGGCTCCGTGCGGTCCGATGCCAAGCCGTGCCGGATCCGCAGCCGCATGGACGGGTGAATGTCCAGGTCGTCGAGGTCCGCTGGGTTCACCCAGCGGACCTCTTTCGACTCCGAACTCGTCCGCAGGACGCCACCGACAGGGCGCGCCCGGAAGCAGATGGAGAACTGCTGCCGGACCTCCCCGTCGTCGTAGGCCATGACGTGACCAGGGTCCGTGTAGAGGCCGACGACCGCAGCCACCTCGACGTCGATCCCCGTTTCCTCCCGGACCTCACGGACCACGGTGTCCGCCACGGACTCCCCGATGTCGTGCCCGCCGCCGGGGAGGGCCCACAGGTTGTTGTCCGTCTTGTGGATCAGCAGCAGCCGCCCATCGGTGTCCGTCACGACGGCGGTAACGGAGGGCACAACGGAGTTCGCCGGCGGGGCGGCCGGGTCATGGAAGTAGTCGATGCGGCTCATGCGGCCTCACTTTCAAGATGTGGCGAGGTGATGGCCCGGGAACTCTCCCAGATCCGTTCGATGCTCGCCGCGTACGTGCTGAACAGCTCGCCACCAGGCACTTGGGCGAGGTGCAGCACTGGGGCCAGGTAGGCGCCGACACCGTAGACGTGGCCATTCACGAGCAGGTCGTCGTCGGCTCGGTAGAGCGAGTTGTATAGCGTGGTCGAGTGGAGTCGGAACTCGACTCCCGGGACACCGAACAGCGAGGCGTAGTTGGCCAACGCGTTGCGGATCTTGCCCGCCATCGCAGGCCCGATGCCCTCGTCCGCGCCTCGTTGGGCCACCTCGACACAGTCGGGGTCGCCCAACATGAGTCGCACGGGCACGCCGGCTTGGGCTTTCTCCCGAATAAGCCGGGCGAACAACGGGTCCTCCGAGAGCCAGAAGCCGGAGTAGACCACCAGGTCGAAATGCCGCGTTGCCTTCGCGTAGAGCGACGTCCACAGCTCCTTCGGCACAACCGCACGATGCGGGTACAGCCGGACCAGCTCCGCCTGCCCAGCCTCCGCGGCCGCACTGCTGGTCTGCTCATCTGGCCACAGGTCCGACAGGTCCCTGGTCAGCAGGTTGGCAAGCGCGTACTGGAAACGCCGATGCGGCCGGCGCCCGTCCTTCGCCTCCACCCAGCGCTCGACAGTTCGAGTGCTCACGCCCAGCCGCTCGGCGATCTTCTCAAGCGGCAGATTGCTCGCGAGGATCGCGCCTCGCAGCCTCTCATTAGCCATCTCGCCCTCCCCTGGACGAAGTCGCGGCGCTTGGACGATTCAGGACGCTTTGACGGTAGCGAATCCGGACCGCAACCGTCCAGGCGCGCCGTGTTCTGACAGGACGCCAGGCCCGAATCTAGTGATGCGCGGTCGGGACTCCCCAACCGAACCAAACGAAGGACTTGACGAAGCGCCAGCTTCTCGGCATCGTAAGAGACATGTTCAACATGTCTCGCATGGCGAGGCCGGACGAACTGATGGCCCTTCTTTGGGCTGCTCTGAACTGCGCGAATGCGACCGGCGGTTGCCGGGGGAAGGCGGCTCAGCCGCTCGCCCTACGGACTGCTCTGATCGCGTCTCCTTGAGAACTGAACAGTGATCGTGCGGGACCGACGCGAGGGCGGCAACGCCCTCCCCCTACGCAGTGGCATGCCATCCCTTCGGGGATGTGGGGCCGAACGGGACGCTGACCAGGCCGATTCGTACGGCTGGATGGCAAAACCGGGAGTACAGCGGAGTCCCAACGCACGTGGCGGGATGAGACAGACCGCCTCCGAGGCGACCGGGTGATGTCGCCGGCGGCAGCGGACCACGCAGCGCCCCTACTAACTGGGCGCGCCGCCCTGCTGGTGCTGAGCAGAGATGAAGCACCGGACCAGGCCCGAAAGACCTGACGCCCGCAGGACGGGCAACCCCAACAGCCAGCCCCACAAGGGGCTTTGACCTGAGGAGCCTGCCATGAGCAAGCCTCAAACCCATACTCGGCCCCGCCGCTGACCTGCGGGCGGGGCGCACAGCTTCTGGACGCCCTACCAGCGACCACGGCTCCCGGCGCGTACCAACCGCCCGCACGGGCGGCGGGCTCGCGCCGGGTTCCGCGGCTGCTCGTCGAGCGCCGATTCCCATACGGCCGCGGCCCCGGTGGTGATGCACCGGGGCCGCTCAGGGCCGTCGAACCGGAAGGAAAACGACCCGTGAAGGACATGATTGCAGGCCAGACGGCCCTTGACGATGACGAGTTCGCGGAGCTGGCGCTCGGTCTCGCCGTGGATTCGGAGTTCACCCGGCTGTTCACCGGGGTGCCCGGCGAGAGCGAGACCGAGCGCGAGGCCCGGATGGACGCCGCGGCCGACATCGTGGCGGACCTGCGCCGGGAGGACCCGGTGCTGGCCGCCTACGCCGAGCGGCTGCTGAGCATCGCGCCGGTGCCGCTGCGGCGCCCGGCCGTCATCTACCGCACGTCGAGCGTCGAGCGGGTGGCCGCGTGACCACCATGGCCGCGCCGGCGGCCGTTTCAACCCCGCCCCCGGCCGCTTCAACCACGCGGCCCACCGCTTCAACCGCACGGGCGGGGGCTTCGGGCTGGCTCATGGTGGGCCTGACGGTGCTCGCCGCGGTCGGCGGTGCGGTGCTCGCCGGTATCGGCTTCAGCGGCTCCTACAACGCACTGAAGGACCTCGGTTTCAGGCACAGCTTCGGGGACTTCAGCTACGCCTTCCCCGTCGGTGTCGACGCCGGGATCGTGGCCCTGTACGCCATGGACCTGCACCTGATCCGCAAGGGCGCCCCGGCACCGTGGCTGCGGTTGCTGGCCCACGGTTTCACGGCCGCGACGATCTATTTCAATGCCGCGTCCGCCGGACCGCTGCTGAAGGATCCGACCGGCACGCTCATGCACGCGGCCATTCCGATCATGTTCGTCGCCTCGGTCGAGGCCGGACGGCGCCTGATCGTCCGGATCACCCGGATCGAGGCCGGCCACCAGAACGACGGCGTACCGCTGCACCGCTGGATCCTCGCCCCGATCCGTACCCCGCGGATGTACCGGCAGATGCGCCTGTACCGCATCCCCTCCTATGCCCGCGCGGTCGAGCTGGCGCAGGAGCGGATCGTCTACCGGGTGATGCTGGAGCGCGAGTACGGCAAGAAGCTGAAGGACGCGCCCTCTGACCTGCTGCTTCCGCTCACCATGGAGGAGTTCGGGCTGAGCGTGGACGAGGCCCTGGCCCTGCCGCAGCAGGCCGAGGAGCGCGCCCGGCTGCGGGCCGAGCGCAAGGCCGCGTTCGAGGCCGAGGCCGCCCTCCGGGACGAGGCCCGGGCCGCCGAAGTCCAGATCTCCAGCCTGCGCACGGCCGGCCGGGTCGAGGCCGCCGGGTATGAGGTCGGCGCCGAAACCGCCGCCGCCCGCGCCCAGGCCCAGGCCCGAACCCTCGCCGCCGGCCGCGAGGCGGAAGCCGCCGAACGGCTCGACCAGGCGACGGAGGAACTGGCCGCCGCCGAGGCCGAGCAGGCCGCCGCCGAGGCCCGCCGCCGCGCCGCTGAAACCGACCGCACCGCTGCTGAAACGGAGCAGGCCGCCGCTGAAACCCGTCGTCACGCCGCTGAAACCGACCGCGAAACCGCCGCCCTCGAACGCGCCCAGGCCGAGGACGAGCAGGCCACCCAGGACGCCCGGCTGCACGCCGCTGAAACGGCCAAGGCCGCCGCTGAAACCGAGGAGGCCACGGCTGAAACGGGCAAGCGCACGGCTGAAGCCGAGCGCGACGCCGCTACCGCCAGGCGCACTCTCGCCGACGAGGAAGAGGCCGCCCAGGACGCCCGCCTGCGGGCCGCTGAAACCCGCGAGCGTGCCGCTGAAGCGGAGCTGCGCGCGGTTGAAGCGGAGGACGCGGCGAAGCTGACCCCCGCCGCCCGCGCCACCCGCCGCGTCGCCCGGATGATCCTCGCCGCCGGCGGCAACCCCGAGGCCGTCACCCTCCAGTCCATCGCCGACGCCCTCGACGTCTCCCTCGCCACCGCCTCCGGGCGCCGCGCCGAGGCCGCCGAGCTGCTCGCCTCCGGCTACAACCCCCACGCCCTCACCGCGTAGAACCGGGAGACCTGATCATGGCCCTGACCAGCGTCGATGTCGTCTCGTTCGGGTACCTCCACGGCACCCCGCCGCCGGCGGGCGTCATCCTCGACCTGCGGCTCCACTTCAAGGACCCGCACGTCGACCCGTCCCTGCGCGACCTGACCGCGGACGACCTGCCCGTGCGGCGGGCGGTCCTGACGACCCCGGGCATCCGGGAGCTGATCGCCGCCACCGCGCTGGTGGCCGACGCCTACGAGGCCGGGCCCATCGAGGCGCCGCTGACCATCGCCGTCGGCTGCGCGGGCGGGCGCCACCGCGCCGCCACCGTCGCCATGGCCCTCGCCAACCGCCTGTCCAAGACCGGCGTGCCGGTCCGCCTCACCCACCGCGACCTCGACAAGCCCGACGCCGACCGCCCCTGAGATCTGGAGACACCGCATGCCGAACACCACCCCGGCCGGCGAGCCCACCCACTCGTGGCTGATCACCCTGCAGTTCCCCATCCGCAACGGCTTCGCCGTCGTGACCCGCCATGGCAGCTCCGTCCTCCAGCCCGGCAGCTCCCGCGAGCGCGCCTACCTCGGCATCCGGGACTACCTGGCGCGGCGCGAGCCCGAACTCGCCGACGCCGACGTCCTGTTCTTCTCCCTGGAGTCCTACCGGCTCTGACCCCACGCCCGACCGCCCCTCACCAGCACGTCAAGGAACAGGAGGACGAACCATGACCAACGCGAACAGGTGGACGTCGGACCACCTCACGGCACCTGGTGGGACGGCCATCTACGCCGCCCAGCAGCGCGAGCGGCTGCGGCAGATGGCGGACGAGGTCCAGGCCCTGCTGCGCGAGTACCGCGCCGACCTGGAGTCGGTGCGCCTGGACGGCGACAAGCCGCTGGAGCCCAAGGTGCGCGCGTTCCTCGCCACCCGCCCGCTGGCCAAGCTGGAAAGCCACCTGCGGGAGGCCGTGAACGCCGCCGGGAAGCTCGACGCGGAATACAACCGCCGCTACGTCGAGCTACCGAAGAAGCGCGCCAAGCGCGCGGCCGAAAAGGCCTTGGAGAAGTCCCGGAAGAAGGGCCTCCAGGTCGCGCAGGACACGCGGTCGGTGAACACCGCGGCGAACCTCCACGGTATTTCCTCCGGCCTCGCCGGGAATCCGGGCGGAAACGCCGAGCAGGCGCCCGCTTTCCTGGATTTCCTGAAGGAGAGCGCCTAAATGCCGGCGCTGTCCCCGGGGCAGGTCGCGTATTGGCAGAGGCGGCTGGCCGCGACGGCGACCAACGCCGCCCGCGCCGCGGTGCTGTGGGACCTGGCCCGCACGCTGTCCGCCGCCGACGAGGAGAAGCAGGCCGACCTGGTGCGGATGCTCAGCGCCTGGACCCAGCAGTACGCCGCGTCCTGACCCGGCCCGCGGGGTGGTGACACTTCGCGCTCACTTTCATCACGCCGCTCCGTGCGTCCGGGGGTCCCACCTACGCGTACACGCGTACGCGTGAAGGGCCCCCGGGCCGTGACGGAGCGTGACATCCGATTGGAGGCCCGATGGCCGACGACGACGCGGGGATCGTGCTCGGGTTCCCGCGGCTGACCGTCCCGGGGACCGTGGAGGAGGACCGCCCGCCCGACAGCACCCCGGTGCTGGTCCCGCTGGCAACCGCCCTCGCCCCGCCCGCGTCCCTGTCCGTCCCCGACAACCCCGAACTGGCTCGGGAAAGCGAATCCCCCTCACCGGATACGCCCCGGGCCAGTGAGGAAGGGTCTTTCACAGGCGTCGCCGCGATGTCGACCGTCATGATGGCCGGTATCACGGTGGCCGCCCTGCGCGGGGCCGCCCATTTCGTCGAATACCTCAGGGCGCGCGCCGAGCACCGCCAAACCGTGGAGCGGCAGCGCAAATCCCTGCCAGGCGCCCCGGATTCGCACTCGGGAAGCCCCTCCGCGGGCTTCAGCGGAGGCGCGCCGCGGGGGCGTATTCAGTCCGGCCCGGAATTCGGCCGGACAATGCGGAACCCGCACGTGAATAGCGGCCGGAACGCCCCGGGGATCCCCTCGACCTTCCGCCAGCCGCCCGGAACCCCGACCGGCGGCAGCACGGGCAGGACGCCCGACAAGCCCCGCAGCGGCCACTCTGACGGCCGTTCAGGAGGTGGCCGCAGTCCTGGGCCGGACAGGGTGCGTGATGCCCGTAGGAGGGCCCTGGAGGCTTCCGGGGGCCAGGGGCCCTCGGGGCGGAGTTCCGGGGCGAGGAATTCCGACCGTCGTGGTGACCCGGATTCGCCCGGCAGCACGCGGGAGCGGGGCGGCGGGCGGTCGTTGCGGCAGAGCGCCGGGCCGGACACGGTCCGCGGGGCGGCCCGCCGCAGGATCGCCGACCGGATCACCAACGGCCCCCGGGACAGCTCCAGGCCGGACCGCTCCCCAGCCGGGCCGGACACGGTCCGCGGGGCGGCCCGGCAGCGGATGGCCGACCGGATCACCACCGGGTCCTGGAAGCCCGCCGGCAGCGACAAGAGCCCCGGCGGGGCGACACCGACGACCATCCGCAGCGCGCTGCGGGCCCGTGCCGTCGAGCGGATCCGCAACGGCCGCAAGCCCAAGGCCGCCCCGGACGGCACGGGCCAGCAGGCCCCGACGGGGCCGGACGCCGAGCCCGGCACGGACCCCGCCGTCCGACCGGACCCGTCCGCCCGTACCGCACCCGGTGAGGGACCGCCGCCCCCGGCTGGCTCGAAGGGCCGGAAGGCGAAGCGCCGGCGGAAGACCCGCCGGGTGGTGACGCCTGGCGGGGCGCCGGGCGCCCGGCCGTGGCGGAGCCGTCCCGGACGCGGCCGGGCCAGCCGGGAACGTAAGCGGCGCAGGCCCTGGTGGGACCGCACCGAACGAGCCCGCAACCGCCGCCAACGGCCCCGGAACGAGCCCGGCGGCGGGGGCACCCGGACCAGCACCCACGGCCAAACCGCCGGGCCCGCTGACGGCGGGTTCGGCCCGCCGCCGGGCTGGGCGTGGTCGGAGGGCGAGACGCACACCGTCCACCGCGCGGACCGCCCCGGCCCCCACACCGCCGGGGCCATCGGCCGCAGCCAGGCCGCCCTGCCCCGCGCCCCCTACCGGTCGGGCCACGCCCGGCCCGGCACCACCGCACCCCCGCCCCCGTCACCCGCTGGAGGAATACCCGTGACCATCCCCGCGCCGCGCACCGCGCGCGGCACGCAGTACGCCGACTCGGACCTGACGATCTACGACGTCATCGAGGCGGATGCCGACATGGGCGAGGAGATCGCCCAGGGCGCCGAGGAGGCCAAGGAGACCGTGAAGGGCTGCGACCTGCTGACCGGCCGTCTGGAGGCCCTGCACGCCAAGGTCGTCGAACTCCGGGTGCCGGGCGTCCTGGAGCGCCTGGTCGTCGGTCTGATCGACAAGACCGGGCGGGTCAAGAGCCGCGCCGAGGCGATCGCCGAGAAGATCCCGGCCGCCGCCGAGGCCATCACCACCGCCGGCGACAACGCCGCCGACCGCCACAAGGGCCTGGCGGACGCCGTGCGCGACGCCGGGCACACCGCCCCCGCCGAGCGCGACTACCACAACGAGTAGAAAGCAGGCCGCCCATGTCCGACGCCACCCACCAGCCCGTCACCAGCCACCAGCCGGTCACCACCAGCGCGGCCCCCTCCCACGGGGCGGGCCTCGCGGCCAGGACCGGGTCGGTCATCGCCGCCACCGGCGAGGTCCTCACCGAGGCCGTGCGCTACGGCATCGTCATCGCCCAGCTCACCGCGGCCGGGCTCAAGCTCGCCCTGCTCTCCGACCGCGTCACCAGCACCTACCGGTACGTCGAGAAGTGCGCCGCCTCGGTCGACCGCCTCGCCGACCAGGCCGAGGCCCTGGCCGTCGACCGCGACACCGTCGGCGAGCACCGCGACGCCGCCACCGTCATGCGCTCCGTGCTCGCCGAGGCCGAGGCCATGGCCGCCGACCTCGCCGACCTGAGCGTGTCGTTCCAGGCCGCCGCCGACGCGCACGAGGCCGACTACGGATCGGTCGCCGAGGCCGCCAACTCCATGCCGGTCGAGATGGCCGACCGCACCTTCTACAGCAACCGCTGACCCGAACGGGGCGGCGGTGCCGCCCCGTTCGGCCGCACCGCCGCCCCTTCGCCCCCTGCTGACCTGCCGGTATGCGAAGGAGAGCCCCTGATGATGTCCCTCGGTCCGACACGCGGGCGCGTCGCCGCCGCCCGCGGCCGCCTCGGCCGCGCCGCCACCCTCGCCGGAGCCACCGGGCTGGCCGTCGGCGCGTTCACCGGCGAGTTCGGCCTCGTCACGGTCGTCGGCGCCGGAACCTCGATCCTCTACGGCCTGCTCTGGTCCGCGACCCTGCCCGCCGGGCCGGTGCGCGACACCGCCACCGCCCTCTACCTCGCCCCCTCCGCCACGATGGCCGGGCTGTTCGTCACCGAGCGCGTGGTGCCCGGCGTGCACTGGTGGGAGCTGGCCGCGGACGCCGCCTGGGCCGCCGCCGTGTGGTTCGTGCGCCCGGCCCGCATGGCCCGCGTCCTGGCCGGCCGCGAGCGCTCCCTCACCCCCGAGGCCGTGCAGGAGGCCCGGGACCAGGCGCCGACGGGCCTGGTCCCGGACGGTGACCAGCACCCGATGGCCGCGTGGTGGTCCGAGCACGCGGCCGTCGAGGGCGGGATCGCCCCCGGCACGGTCCTGGAGCAGATCGAACTCACCGGCCCGAAGTCCATGAAGGCGGTCATCCGCTCCGCCCGCCCCGGCACCCCGGTGCCGACGATCTCGCTGACCGCCCTGTCCGCTCTGCTGGACTGGGACGAGGAGGAGATCACGGTCGCCAAGATGGCCGGCCGGGGCGCCGGCGTCCGCCGCCTCACGGTCGGCCGGGCCCCGCAGGACGCCGCCGACCTCTACGCGCACTGGGCCCAGAACATCGCCCCCAAGGGCATGCCCGGCACCACCATCACCGGCATCCGCGTCGTCGATGTCGAGGCCGGACGGGAGATCGACGCGTGAGCCGCGTCTACGAACTCACCCTGGAGGCCCCACCCGGCGACCTCATCACCTACGACCCCGAGCGCCTCGCCGACGCCATGCGCATCGACGACCCCTCCCGCCTGGCCATCGAGGCCCGGGGCAGCCAGGCCCTGGTCACCATCTACCCCACCGACCCGCTCGCCGACGTCCAGCTCCCCGGCCCCGTGTCCCTGGAGATGGACGAGCGCGGCCGGATCTGGATCGGCCTCTACCACAACGGCCGCAAGGTCTACGTCCAGCTCTACGACCCCAAGTCCGGAAGCGCCCAGCGCCTGCTGGTGTTCGGCACCACCGGCGCGGGGAAGTCCACGCTCGGCCAGATCATCCTGGCCGCGATGAAGCGCTCCGGCATCGCCACGTTCTACGGCGACCTGAAAGAGGGCCAGTCCGCCCCCGAAGCACGCGGGAACGTCGACTGGGCGGTGTACTCGCAGGAGGGCGTCATGGCCCAACTGCACACCGCCTGGTGCGTCATGAAGGACCGCGCCACCCGGTACGCGGCAGCTGGCCGCTCCAAGTTCCTCCTGGACAGGCCGGACCCGCTGCTCTACGTCATCATCGACGAGGCCAACCGCCTGCTGGAGAAGGGCGCCCCTTACCGGGACGAGGCCGCCTTCTACATCAAGGACATCGGCCGCACCGGCCGCTCCCTCGGCGTCGGCATCGGCCTGTTCGCCCAGGCCGGGCACCTCGACGAGCTCGGCGGGTCCGACACCATGCGCGCCATGCTCAAAGAGGGCGAAGTGGTCCTCCTGCGCTGGACCTCCAGCATGATGCAGCAGCTCGTCTCCGACGGCCTCCTGCCCGCCGGGCAGAAGCTCGCCCCCATCCCGAGGAAAGCCGGAGCCACCCGCCTGGTCTCCCAGTTCGAGACGGAGACCGACGACGACCGCCCCGGCACCCAGGGCACCGGCTACCACCTCTCCGGCCCCTACCCCGGCGCCAAGATGCGCGCCTTCAACGTCGGCTCCAAGGTCCCCACCGAGGGCCTCGACCCCGAGATGCTCGCCCTGTACGGCGACGGACCGCACGCCGTCGTGGAGAAGGCCGCCTGGCCGATCGCCGGCCGGGCCTACGTCGACAAGCTGGACGGTGAAGCCGCCTACACCGCCGCCTTCCCCCCGAAGGACGACGAGGAAGGCGGCAGCAGGGCCCGCCGCCGGACCAACCCCGCCGCCACCCCCGCGATGCCGCGGCAGTCCCCGCGGCTGACCATCACCGACCGGGTCATGGCCGCCCTGGAGACGGTCGACGGCGACATGGACGACCACGCCCTGCTGACCGCCGTCAACGCCGACGGAGGCCGCACCGTCGCCCTCGGCAGCATCCGCAACGCCCGCCGGAGCCAGCGCGGCTGACCCCCGTCTCCAGAGATTGCCCGCAAAACAGCGTCCGCAGCGTCCTAAGCGTCCGCAACACCCCCTGACCTGCACGAATCTGCGGACGCTGAACCGCGGACCAGCGTCCGCACACCCGTGAATCAGCGTCCGCAGAACCCCGTTCCCGCCTTCACCGGCCCCAAGGAGTACGCCCGTGATCGTCTCCGTCTCGCTGGCCGTCGCCGCCGGCGCCCTCCTCTTCTTCCTCCTGCGCCACGGCTACCTGCGCCTCGGATCCGCCGTGGTCGCCGTCCTCTTCGGCTACGCGCTCGCCTCCACCGGCCTGCGCACCGCCATCGACCACATCATCGCCACCGTCGCCGCCGCGGCCGGCTCCCTCCACTGACCGAGAAGGAGAACGACCCCATGGACCCCCGCACCGAGTTCTCCAACGCCACCCCGGTGGACCCCAGCGTCTACCTGATGCCGCCCGGCTACATCGCCGCGATGGTCGACGGCCGCATCGTCGCCGTCCCCGAACACGCCACCACGGCAGCACCCGCGCCCCCGGCCACGGCGGCCGAACCGCCTACCCCGCAGGTGCCCGCCGCCGACGAGGGCCTGTCGCTGGCGGTGCGCCAGTACGTCCTCTACGGCTCGATCGCCACGCTCGCGGCGGGCGGTGCGGTGTGGATGATCGGCGCCGGGATCGGGGCCGTCGCCGCGCACGCCGACGGCCTGGTCGCCGCCCTCAAATGGATGGCGATCATCGTCGGCGTCGTCGTCGCCGGGGTCTTCGCCGTGAAGGCCAAGGTCCGCAGCGCCGGCGAGGGTGGGTCCACGACCGTCGCGCTGATCCACCGCGAGCGGCACACCACCATCGGCCGCCAGCGCCAGACCGTCATGGGCCGCGGCTCCATCAACAACCAGTACTGACCGCCCGCTCGACGAGGAGAGCCCCGTGTCCTACTGCGACGACTGCGCGTCCCCGTACTGCCCCGGCCACCAGTGGTGCGAGGAGTGCGGCGAGACGCTCTGCAACGACTGCGCCGGCTGCGACTGCCCCGACTCGTACTGCCCCGGCTACATCGCCCACCAGACCGGCGAGTTCTGACCGGCCCAGCGCACCACCCCGAACAGCACGAAGCCCTGCGGCCGCCGGACGTTCATGGCAGAGAACCGGCTGCTGCGGGGCCGTGCATCCCAACAGAGACGGGACCAAGCATGCCCGAGTTCACCCTCCACACGCTCGCCCTGTGCGACGACACCGACGACCGCGGGCGCGCCTCCAACGGCCGCTCCCGCTATGGCGCCTACCTCGCCCAGCGCACCGGCCGCTTCCACGACGACGAACCGCTCCGCCCTGCCCACTTCGCCGCCGAGGCGTGGACCGTGGCCACCAGCCCGGTCATGTCCCCCGGCTACGTCCGCCTCCGTCCCGACATCGCCGACGTGCGGCCCGGGTTCGACTACGACGGCGGCCTGCTGCTGCGCATCGAGGTGCGGCTCCGGCAGCGGGCGCTGGCCGACAGCCTCGGCCCCAGCGGACGGTTCGGCGACTGGTGGCAGCACCGGCCGCTCGGCGACGACGGCCACTGGCCCCGCCTGATCGAGCCCGAGGAGTACGACCGCCTGGCCGTCCTGCTCACCGCCACGCTGGTCGTCCCGGTCGCGGACCACCTCCTGCCCGTCCCCACCGCGACCCGCGGACCCGAGCTGACGGAGCAGGCCCGACAGGCGGTCCGCGCCCTCACCGACGTCCTCAACGCCTGCGCCCAGCCGGTCAACCACCTCCGGGCCATCGGCGCCCGGTGCGGCGTCACCGGTTGAAGGATTGCCGCTCGGCGTGGGCGACGATCCGGGCGGCGAGGTCCATGAGGTTGCTGATCGACGGCGCTTCCAGGATTAGCAACCTGCCCCGCTCGCTGCCGTCCGCGAAACCACAGCCGGTGTCGCGGACAAGCGGTGTGAGCCATTGGACAGTCGCGCGTTCGGCAGCGAAGAAGACGACCGGCCGGTCCGTCCAAGGGCGCTCCCCGATGTGGCTGCGGCAGCTCGCGGCAGGAAAGCACCCGATGGAGGACAGGGCGTAGGACAGGCCCGCCACGCCGATGTCCAGCGCCTCCACCACGCTTTCGTCCCTGTCGCCGTCTCCGACGATCGCGAGGATCTCGCTCCCGGGATGCCGCTCCGCGAACCCGGGCGGCAGGTTCCCGGGATCTCCCTGCTCCATGGCGGCGGCGACGGCTTCGAACTCTTCCCGCGTCGTGGTCACCTGGTTCAGCAGGTCGACCAAGCGTCGTTCCTCCTCGATCACCGCTGCGGCGTCGGCGCGGCTGAAGCCGCTGATGTCCCAGGTGTCGCGGAAGTACCCGTAGCCCTCCTCGCTGATCTCGTCCTCGGGTGGCATTCCCATGGCGACGCCGGCCGGGAACGACGGGTCGACCTCGATGTCGATGTGTGGGATCACGAGAACCTCCAGGTCACTGCCGCCGGAAACGTCATGTGCGGCCGCTGCCCGCTGCCTCGGCGGAGGAGCTTTCCGCGGCTGGCAGCGCCGAACGGCCGCCGCTCAACCTACTCGGGCACCGCCACCGCCGGCGGCGCTTGTCCGATACCCGTCCTCCGACAGAAAAGGGGATGTACGTGAACCACCCGAAGAGTCACCACACCCGCTACGACCGGGGAGGTGGTCCGGCATGAGCGCCTTGCGCGTCGCGGCGTTGTGCGCCGGATACGGCGGTCTGGAGACCGCTCTGGAGTGGGGCCTGGGAGCCCGCACGGTGGTGTTCGCGGAGAACGACCCGTTCGCCGCCGCGGTGTTCGCCGCGCACCACCCCGGGGTGCCGAATCTCGGGGACATCACCCGCGCCGACTGGCGCGCGGTGCGCGACCTGTACGCGCCCGAGGTGATCGTGGCGGGCTTCCCCTGCCGCAACATCAGCAACGCCGGACGAAGGGATGGGATCCATGGCCAGTGGTCGAAGGTCTGGAAGGACGTCGCTAAGGCTGTTCGCGTCCTTGGACCGCGTTTCGTGTTCCTGGAGAACGTGGCGGCGATCCGGTCACGGGGGCTGGACGTCGTCGCCCAGGACCTGGCCCAGGTCGGGTATGACGCGCGGTGGACATGCGTACGAGCTGGTGACCCCGAAATCGGCGCCCCGCACCCGCGGGACCGCTGGTTCTGCGTCGCCCATCCCGCTGATGCCGACCCCGACGACCTCGGACGGCACTGGCGGCCCGGGTGTCTCCCCGAAGCGGACCGGCGGGATGAACCTCCGCACCCTGGTGACCCGACTGCCGGGTCCGCCGCAGCGCTGAGGTTGCTGCCCACCCCCGTGGTGGCCGACAGCCGTGGAACGCGGAACTTCACCGCGAACCGTCGCCCCGGCGCCGCGTCCAACGGCGGCAAGACCCTCACCGACGTGGCGTGGCTGCTCCCGACCCCGAAGGCCTCCGACGGGCCGCACGGCGGGCCGAACCAGCGCGACACATCGGGCCGGTACTACCTGCCCGGCCAGGCCGTGCGCCTGGACGAGCGGTGGGTGGCGCACGACGGCACCGACTACGCCCCCGCGATCCACCGCTGGGAGGCCATCACCGGCCGCGAGGCACCGTGCCCGACCGAGGCCGGTACGCGCGGGAACCGCCGGCTGACCTCGCCGTTCGTCGAGTGGATGATGGGCCTGCCAGCCGGGCACGTCACCGGCCTCGGGCTGCCTCGCACAGAGGAGTTGAAAATCCTCGGCAACGGGGTCGTCCCGCAGCAGGCCCACCACGCGTACGGCCTGCTCCTCCGGGCCGACGAGGCCCGCCCGGACGTCCTGGACACGGCGTGAACGAATCCGCCGACCAGGAAGCCCTGTTCACCACGGACACCGCCCCGGAGCCCATGCCCGGGGCGGTGCCGTACCTGGCCGCCGACACGAGCGGCTTCGACGCGGCGGTGGCGGGCGACGGCTACGGCTGGCTCGCCCGCCTCCTGCCGCCGCCCGTCCCGCTGACCTGCCCGCGCTGCCGCCGGCCGATGCGCCTGCCCGCCGTGCCGCTGCTGTGGCAGTGCCCCGCCTGCGACACCGACTCGTGAGAGGAGGACGCCCGTGAGCAGCACCGACGAGCCCACCACGCCGCCCTCGGGAACCCTGTTCGACGACACCCCCGACGACGACCCCGACCCCGGCCGCTGCCCGGCCTGCCGCCAGCCCCGCCCGCTGTTCCCCACCACCGAGCGGACCCACCGCGGGCCCTGGGCGGCCCTGTGCGCGCGCTGCTGGTCCGAGCACCACCGGCCTACCGGCAAGCGCCCGAGCGGGCCGTCGTCGCCGGATCAGGAGGCGCTGTGGTGACCTACACCCGCACCCACGCCGGCCGCACCATGACCGTCCACGCCCCCACCGGTGAGGGGGACTTCGACCTGGCGGCGTTCGAGGCGTTCACCGTCTCGGACCCGGTGCTCGGTCTGGACGTGGAGGGCCGGGCGATCGTCGAGGGCGGCCCCGGCCACTTCGGGCCGGACGCGGGCCTGCGCCTCGTCCAGTTCGGCACCGTCGACACCGCGTGGGTCCTCAACCCGCTGATCCCGGCCCAGCGGTGGGCGATCGAGCGCACGCTCGCCCACCCGGACCTGCGGTTCACCACCCACACCAACTACGACGTCCTCGCGATCTGGTCCGCGTTCGGCATCGCGCTCGGCCAGCGGGTCGTGGACACCCACCTGCTGTCCAAGCTCGTCCAGCCGGACGAGCGCGCCGGCCACGGCCTCAAGGACCTGTCCCTGCGCTACCTGGACGACGGCCTCGTCCAGGCCCAACAGGCCCTCTACGAGCGCATGCGGCACCTGGCACCGACCGGGCAGCGGGCGGGCAACAACCCGCTGACCTGGGGCTGGAACCACATCCCCGCCACCGACGAGGCCTACACCGTCTACGCCGGGCTCGACGCCGTGTACGTGCGGCGGCTGCTGCCCGTCCTGCTGGCCGCGTGCGCGCCGTTCTCCCACCTGGTGCGCATGGAACAGTGGCTCGCCGCCCAGTCCACCGGCATCACCGTGCGCGGCCTGCTCCTGGACCGCCCCTACACCGAAGGCCTCCTGGCCGACGTCCAGGGGGAGTTCGAGCAGGCCTCGGCGGCGATCCAGGACGCGCTGGGGTTCTCCGGCACCAGCCCCAGGTTCGCGCACTGGCTCGACTCCCAGATCACCGGCAGCCCGCTCCCCCGCACCGCCAGCGGCCGGCCGCAGGTCACCGCCGACACCCTCACCCAGCTCGCCCAGGACTTGGCCGGCGGCGCCGCGACGATCACGGCGGAGGGTGCCGCGATGCTGGCGGCGCGGCGGGCGATGGCCGCCACCACCAACACCCGCACCAACCTGCGCTCCTTCCTCGCGACGGCGGACGCCGAGGGGCGGGTGCACCCGCAGGTCAGCACCCTGCGAGCCCGCACAGGACGTATGGCCATCACCGCCCCGGCCCTCCAGACCCTGAAGAAGCATGACCCGCGGTTGCGGCACTGCTTCCGGGCCGAGGACGGCCACGTCCTGGTGGGCTGCGACTTCTCCGCCGTCGAGGTCCGCGTGGCCGCCGCCCTGTCCCGCGACGCCACGCTGATGCGGGTCATCGCCTCCGGAGTCGACATCCACGACGCCACCGCCGAGCTGATGTACGGCAAGGACTTCACCAAAGAGCAGCGCACCGTGGGCAAGCGGGCCACCTTCGGCACCATCTACGGCGGCGGAGCCAAGGCCCTTGCCGCCCAGACCGGCGTGCCGATCTCGGTCGCCCGGCAGGTGATCCAGCGGTGGCAGCGCACCTACCCTGACGTGATCCGCTTCGGCAAGACCATCGCCGAGGCCCCGGTCGTGGTCACCGGCTCCGGCCGGCGCATCCCGCCCGACCCCCAGCGTCCCTACGCCAACAGCAACTACGCCATCCAGTCCACCGCCCGCGACCTGCTCGTCGCCTCCGTCCACGAGTTGGCGGTGGTTCACGGCATGGCCTCGCGGCTGTGGCTCTTCGTCCACGACGAGGTCATCGTCCACGTCCCCGAACACGACGCCGAGAAGGTCCGCGACCTGCTCACCGAGGTCATGACCACCCAGTTCCGGGGCGTGCCCATCGCCGCCGAGGCCGAGATCCTCGGCACCCACTGGGGCCGCCTGCCCGAACCGCCGTCCAGCACCGCCACCGCTCCTGCCGCTGCCTGAGGAGGCCGCCGTGCCCATCGGAGAGACCGTCATCACCGTCACCGGCAACCTGACCGCCGACCCCGAACTGCGCCACACCGGCGAGGGCGTGCCGTGGCTGACGTTCAACGTCGCCTCCAACTCCCGCAACTGGGACAAGACCACCGCCACCTGGGGCGAGGGCCGCACCCTCTTCCTGCGCTGCACCGCCTGGCGCTGGCTCGCCGAGAACGCCGAAAAGACCCTGACCAAGGGCACCAGGGTCGTCGTCACCGGGGCCCTGCGGCAGTTCGACTACACCAGCGCCGACGGCATCCAGCGCACCGGATATGGCATCGACGTCGAGGACGTCGCCGTCTCCCTGCGCTACGCCACCGCCACCGTCCAGCGCACCACCCGCGGCAACAGCGACCGGCAGCCGGGTGACGACCCGTGGGCCGACGCCCGGCCCGCCAAGGGCAAGGCCACCCCCTGGCCCGGCAGCGACCAGGCCTCCGGCGACACGCCGCCCTTCTAGCAGCACCCGTCGGGGCCGCCGCACAAGCTTCCAGGCCCGCGGCGGCCCCGCTTCCCGTCCCTCGACAGAACGGAGACCCCAGCATGCACCGACCCGCCTCCGCCGTACAGCACCGCCCGGGACCGTGGTGGGCCCCGGCCCGCGCCCACGCCCTCACCGCCGCCACCCTCTACAACCTCCCGGTCATGCCCCTCACCCGCTCCAAGCTCCCCGCCCTCCCCGGCGCCCACGGCGACGACGTCCACAGCCTGTGCACGGGCCAGTGCGGCACCCTCGGCCACGGCGTCCACGACGCCAGCAGCGACCCCGACCAGGTCAAGGCCCTGTTCGCCGCCGCCCCGTGGGCCGCTGGCTACGGCATCGCCTGCGGACGCCCGCCGCACCACCTGTTCGGCCTCGACCTCGACCGTAAGAACGGCACCGACGGCGTCGCCAACATCCGGGCGCTCGCCGACCGCCACGGCTTCACCCTGCCGGAAACCGCCACGATCGCCACCCAGTCCCGCGGCCTCCACCTCTGGCTCACCGCCCCCGCCGACATCGTCGTGCCCAACACGGCCGGGCTGCTGGCCCGCGGGGTGGACACCCGCGGCACCGGCGGCTACCTCGTCGGCCCCGGCTCCCTCGGGCCCAAGGGCCGCTACGCCTTCGCCCCGGGCTCCGGCCCGCAGGTCATCGCCCCGGCCCCGGAGGCGCTCCTGCGCCTGCTGACCGCCCCTCAACGGGCCCGACAGGAGCACCCCGGAGGGCCCGACCGGCCGATGGCGGGCAGCCCGAAGCGGCGCCTGGAGGCCCTCGTCCGGGTCGTGGCCGAGGCCGACCCCGACGGTGGCGAGCGGAACAGCCGCCTCTACTGGGCCGCCCGCACCGCCTTCACCGTCCCCGGCATCGACCCGGCCACCGCCGGCGCCGACCTGCTGATCGCCGCCGTGGCCGTCGGCCTGCCCGAGGACGAGGCCCAGCGCGTCCTGCGCAACGCCCAGCGGGGCGCGGCCCGAGACCGAGAGGAGAGCAGCCGTTGAGCACCGAGAAGGGACCCTCCCAGGCCTCCCAGGTCGTCTCGCTCGCCAAGGCCGCCTACGACTTCCTCGTCTCCGAGGACGGCCGCCCCTACGGCGTGCGCCGCAACGGCCCCAACGTCGTCCTGCCTCTGCGCGGCAAGGCCGGGCTGCGCTCCCAGCTCGCCCGCCGGTTCGTCGAGAACAACGGCGGGCAGGTCCCCTCCCAGTCCGCGCTGGCCGACGCCATGACCGTGTTGGAGGGCATCGCCGCCAACACCGACCCCGTCCCCGTCCACCTTCGCGTAGCCGGCGACTCCCACCGGGTCGTCGTCGACCTCGGCACCGCCGACGGCCGCTGCGTCACCGTCACCCCCGAGGGCTGGAGCGTCGAGGGCCGCTCCCCTGTGCTGTTCCGCCGCTCCGGCGCCATGTCCCCCATGCCCACCCCCGAACCCGGCGAGGACGGCCTCGGCGCCCTGCGGGGGCTGCTGAACATGGACGACCGCTCGTTCCACCAGCTCATCGCCTGGCTCGTCGCCGCGTGGATCCCCCATATCCCCCACCCGGTCCTCACCTTCAAGGGCGAGCAGGGCACCGGGAAGTCCAAGACGGCGCAGATGGTGATCAACCTGGTCGACCCGTCCGCCGCCACCAAGCGGAGCCAGCCCCGCGACGTGAAGACCTGGGCCACCCAGGCGTTCAACTCCTGGGCCCTGTGCCTGGACAACGTCTCGACGATCCCGCCGTGGTTCTCCGACACCCTGTGCAAGGCCGTCACCGGTGACGGTATCGTCGACCGCGCGCTCTACACCGACGATGACGTCGTCGTCCTCACGTTCCGCCGGGTCCTGGCGATGACCACCATCGACGCCGGGGCCCTGGCCGGCGACCTCGCCGAGCGCATCATGATGCTCGACCTCCAGCTCATCCCCGAGGACCGCCGCCGCACCGAGGAGGAACTCGACACCGCCTACAACACCGCCCGCCCGGCCATCCTCGCCGCCCTCTTCGACCTCCTCGCCAAGGTCCTCAAGGCCCTCCCGGAGGTGAACCTGGCGAAGATGCCCCGCATGGCCGACTTCGCCCGCGTCCTGGCCGCCGTCGACCAAGTCCAGGGGTGGGACACCCTCGGCGACTACCTCCAGGCCGCCGAGACCGTCGCGATCGAGGCCCTCGAAGCCGACCCGTTCGCCGCCGCGATCGTCGCCTTCGTCGAGACCCACGGCGCCTTCACCGGCACCATGACCCAGTTCCTCAACCTCCTCCCGCCCCCTGAGGTCCCCACCAAGAAGTGGCCCAGCACGGCCCACCACGCCAGCGGACAGCTCCGGCGCTTCGCCCCCGCCCTGCGCGCCGCCGGCATCGCCTTCAACGACGGCCGCACCGGCCACAACCGCGACCGGACCATCACCCTCACCCCGTCACCGGAGATGGCCCGCAAATCAGCGTCCGCAGCGTTCGGAGCGTCCGCAACAGCCCCTGACCTGCACAAACCTGCGGACGCTGAACCAGCGGCCAGCGTCCGCACACCCGCGAATCAGCGTCCGCCCGCGGACGCTGCGGACGCTGATTCACACCGTGCGGACGCTGACACGAAATCAGCGTCCGCACAAAACCCCAGCTCAAACACCCCTGCGGACGCTCAGGACGCTGCGGACGCTGATTTGCGGGCCATCTCTGGCTACCACCTCCGCTGCGCCGTCTGCGAGCAGCCCGTAGACCCCGCCCTCACCGCCGCCGGACACCTCACCCACCCCGAGCGCTGAACACCCTCGCCCTGCCCTCATGACGACTGGCGCCACAAACACCCACTTTTCGACTTGGGCAATCACGCCCCATGGGAGGAACCACCGTGACCGTGCCCGCCACCACGATTCGCCCGGTTCTCCTGACCGCTGAGGAGGTCGCCGAGATGCTCCGCATCGGCCGCTCGACGGTCTACCTGCTCCTGGCGAACAAGGAGTTGACCTCGATCAAGATCGGACGATCCCGCCGCATCCGGCCCGCCGACGTCGAGGCGTACATCGAGCGCCAGGCCGCCAACGCCGCCTGACCCACACCCATCACCCGTCGAGGGCATCCGGCAGGACGCCGGATGCCCTCGACCCTTTTCAGGAGCACCACTTGAGCGAGCGAAAGACCCGCCTACCCAACATGGAATCGACCATCTACCAGGGCGCGGACGGCCGTTGGCACGGCCGCGTGACCATGGGTGTGAAGGCGGACGGCAGTCCCGACCGACGCCACCGCAGCGCCAAGACCGAACCCGAAGTGCGGCGCAAGGTCAAGAAGTTGGAGGCCGACCGCGATGCGGGTCAGGTGGCGGCCGCCGGCCGGGCGCCGACGGTCGAGCAGTGGATGACCACCTACCTGACCACGATCGCGAACCAACGGTTGAAGCCGCGCAGCCTGGACGACTACTGGTCGAAGACCCGGAACCACATCATTCCCGGCATCGGGAAGCACCGGCTGGACCGGTTGCTGCCGGAGCACCTGGACGAGTTGTACGGGCAGCTCCGTGTCGAAGGCCGGGCCGGGTCGCACATCCTCAAGGTGCACCGAATCATCTCCCGCGCATTGAAGATCGCCCACCGCCGGGGGAAGGTCGCCCGCAACGTCGCCACCCTGGTGGACTCCCCCACGGTGGAGGAGACGGACGCGAACCCGTTCACCCAAGAGGAGGCCCGGCGCTTCCTGGTCGCCGCGATGAAGCGCCCGACCCGGGTCCGATGGGTGATCGGCGTCGGCCAGGGCCTGCGCCAGGGTGAGGCATTGGGCCTGCGCTGGAAGTACGTCGATGAGGACGCCGGGCAGATGGACACGTCCTGGCAGCTCCAGCGGCTGAAGTGGCGCCACGGGTGCGACGACCCGCACGCGTGCGGCGAACGGCTGCACCGGGACGAGTGCGAGCCCGGCTGCACCAAGCACCGCCGCTACACGCGCGGGTGCCCGAAGCCCTGCCCGCCGAAGTGCGACCGGCACGCCAGCACCTGCCCGAAGCGGCACGGCGGCGGCCTCGCCTTCACCCGCCCGAAGACCAAGGGCAGCCGCCGAACGACCCCCTTGCTCCCACCGCTGATCCCGCTGCTGCGCGAGCAGCGCCAGCAGCAGGAGGAGTGGAAGGCCGCGGCCGGCGAGGAGTGGCAGGACTACGGCCTCGTGACCTGCCGTCCCGACGGCCAGCCGATCGACCCCCACGCCGACTGGGAGGAGTTCAAGGAGCTGCTGGCCGAGGCCGGGATCGAGGACCGGCGCCAGCACGACGGCAGCCGGCACTCCGCCGGGACGATCCTCAACGAGCTGGGCGTGGACCCGTTCACCATCATGGAGATCCTCGGCCACTCGCAGATCAGCATGACCCGCCGCTACGTCAAGACGACGACCCCGACGACCCGCGAAGCGGCCCGGCGGATGGGCAACGCGCTCTGGCCCCAACCGGCCGAAAGTGAGACCACAACTGAGACCACGAACACGCGAGCGGCCCGCGCCCGCCGACGCCGACGCATGATGTAAACGACAAAAGGCCCGGTCAGAGCACTGACCGGGCCTTCCGTCTTCTGAGCCGCCTGCGGGATTCGAACCCGCGACCTACGCATTACGAGTGCGTTGCTCTGGCCAACTGAGCTAAGGCGGCGCCGTTGCAGGAAGTCCTGGCAACGCGGGCCAGTCTACACAGGTTGGCGGGTGATCCGTAACGCGATACCCCGGTGGGGTCAGGCGGAGGAGACGGCGAGCTTGGCGGCGAAGCCGGCGAAGAGGGCGGCGACGCCGCTGGTGAGGCCAGCGGAGAGGCGCTTGCGGCGGCGGAAGGCGGTGGCGAGGGAGGTTCCCGCGAAGATCAGCAGCGAGAGGTAGAGGAAGCTGAAGGTCTGCAGGATGCCGCCGAGGAGGGTGAAGGAGAGCACCGGGCGGCCGTAGGAGGGGTCGACGAACTGGGTGAAGAAGGAGAGCAGGAAGAGGATGGCCTTGGGGTTCAGCAGGCTGATCACCAGGGCGCGGCGGAACGGGCGTTCGGCGGACTCGGCGGTGGCGGCGGCGGACTCGGCGGTGGCGGTCTCGGGGACGGCGGTCTCGGGGACGGCGCGGTGCTCGCGCCAGAGCTGGCGGGCGGCGCGCAGCATGCCGATGCCTATCCAGAGCAGATAGGCCGCGCCGCCGAACTTCACCACCGCGAAGACGGCCGGGTTGGCCTTCAGGAGGGAGGCGGCGCCGAGTGCGGTCAGGCTGATGAGCGTGAAGTCGCCGACGAAGACGCCGGCGGCGGCGCGGTACCCGGTGCGGACGCCCTTGCGGGCGGCGACGGAGAGCACGTAGAGGGAGTTGGGGCCGGGGAGGAGGACGATGACGAGGGCGCCGAGGACGTACGTCGTCAGGTCGTTGACTCCGAACACGGTGGGCTCCGGTGGGGGTGGGAGAGCGATGAGGGGCGCTCATCCTAACGTCGCACCGGCCGTTTCCTCAGGGGCCGCAACGCTTCCCGTTCTCCGGGGCCTCGCCGGCCAGCAGGTAGCGGTTGACCGCTCCGTCGAGGCAGGCGTCGTGACGGCCGTACGCGGTGTGGCCGTCCCCGTCGTACGTCAGCAGCCGCCCGGACTCCAGTTGGCCGGCCAGCGCCTGGGCCCACGCGTACGGGGTGGCCGGGTCCCGGGTGGTGCCGACGACCACGATCGGCGTGGCGCCGGCGGCCCGGACGGTGTGCGGCGCGCCGGTGGCCCGGACGGGCCAGTAGGTGCAGGTCAGCGCCATCCAGGCCATGTCCCGGCCGAACCGCGGCGAGGCCCGCTCGAAGTCCGGCACCGCCCGCGCGGCGTCCTCCGGGCCCGCGAACGGCGCGGGCAGGTCGAGGCAGTTCACCGCCGTGTTGGCGAACATCAGATTGGGGTAGGAGCCGTCCACCTCCCGCCCGTAGTACGCGTCGGAGAGCTTGAGCAGGCCGGTGCCGTCACCGGCCCGGGCGTCGGCGAGCGCGGTGCGCAGCCGAGGCCAGAGGAAGTCCGCGTACATGGCCTGGATGACGCCGGTGGTCGCCTGCGCCTCGCTGAGCCGGCGGGCGCCGTCGGTGGTGGGCAGCGGGTGCGCGTCGACCGCCGCGAACAGGGCGGTGAGCTGCTCGCCGGCCTGCTGCTCGGTGCGGCCGAGCGGGCAGTCCTCGCGGGTGGCGCAGTCCCGGGCGAAGGCGGTCCAGGCCGTCTCGAAGCCGCCCGCCTGGGTGCGGTTGCCGGCCAGCGAGTCGAGGGAGGGGTCCATCGCACCGTCGAGCACCATCCGGCCGGTGCGGCTCGGGAACAGGCCCGCGTAGGTCGCGCCGAGGAAGGTGCCGTAGGACTTGCCGACGTAGTTGAGCCGTTCGTCGCCGAGCAGGGCGCGCAGTACGTCGAGGTCGCGCGCCGCCTCGACGGTGCTCAGATGGCCGAGCTGCGGGCCGGACCGTTGCCGGCAGCCCTCGGCGAACTCCTTGGCGGCGGCCACCAGGGCGTCGACCTCGGCCGGGTCGTCGGGGGTGATGTCGACGGCGGTGTACGCGTCCATCCGGTCGCCGCTCAGACAGGTGACCGGGGAACTGCGGCCGACCCCGCGCGGGTCCAGGCCGACCAGGTCGTAGCGGGCGCGGACGGCGGGGTCGTAGGTGCGGGCCGCGCCCTCGACGTACTCCACGGCCGAGCCGCCGGGGCCGCCGGGGTTGAGCAACAGCGAGCCGAGCCGGCCACCGGACCCACCCGCCCCGGCGGACGCGGAGGACCCGGAGGACCCGGAGGAGTCGGTGGGAACCGCCGGGGCGCGGACGGCGGCCAGGGTGAGCTCGCCGTCGGCGGGGTGGTCGTAGTCCAGCGGCACCCGGAAGGTGGTGCACTCGTAACCGTCGTCGCAGGGCTGCCAGGCGAGTCGCTGCCCGTAGTAGGGGACGAGCGCGGACGGCACGGCGGCGGGCAGCGCCTCCAGCGGGGTGACCGGCGGCGGGGCAGACGCGGAGGAAGCCGCGGCGGCGGCCGCGGACGGGGCGGCGGTGTCCGAGGGGACGGCCCCGGGCGTTCCCGCCCCGCCGGACGAACAGCCGCCCGCGAGCAGCCCGGCCGCCGCCAGCAGCGCGGTCGCCGCCACCCCTCCCCCGCGCCCGGCGCGCACCCGCGCCGGGCCGTCCTGCCGCCTGTCGGCCCGCATCTGGGATCCCCTCAGCCGTTCACTCCCGGTGGCCCCACTGCCACCCGGGGTACCGGAAGCGTAGTGCCGCGCACCGGCGGGCTCAGGACGCCTTGCCGAGCGCCTCGCCGAGGTACTGCGCCGCCTGCCGGACCAGCCGCAGCCGGATCCGCTCCGCCGAGTAGTCCGTCGCGTTGTCGGAGATCCGCACCTCGGCGCGGGCGGCCGCGCCGGTGCCGCCGCGCAGCGCCGACTGGAGCTTGCGGGCGGCGTCCAGCCCGGCGGTATCACCCTTCCCGGCGGCGAGCAGCAGCTTCGGGCTCCCGGTGACGGGCGCCTCGGCGCCGGCGCGGGCGAGCGCCGCCGCGTCGTACCGGCCGGAGACGGCCGCCGCCGCACCGTACAGGTCGGGGCGGGCGAGGCCGGCGGCCGCGGCGCAGGGTGCGCCGTCCTCCACCCCGAGCGCGCCCCAGGCCTCCGGGCCGGGCGGCAGGGTGCGGAAGGTGGCCGCGATGGTGGTGCGCAGCGCGGCGTCGTCGGCGACGGCCATCGGGGCGGCGGCGACCAGCTCGCAGGGGTGCCCGGTGCCGTTCGGCGCCTCGGGGGCGACCAGGATGAACGGCTTGGTCCTGGCGCTCTGCACGGCGGAGGCGAGTCCCTCGAAGACGTCCGGGACCTCGGCGTCGGCGGTCTTCCGGGGGGTGGCGGCGTGCATCACGACGACCGGGAAGCGGGCGTTCGGGTCCTTGGCGTACTGGGCGGGCAGCCAGACCCGGACGTTGCGCGGGTGGCCGTCCGGGCCGGGGACGGCGGACTGCAGCAGCTCGCCGCCGCCCGGGTGGCCGACGCTGTCGAAGCGGCTGACGACCGACACCGGGGACGGCGTCGGCAGGGCCGGAGCGGGGGCGGGCGCCAGGGCGGGGTCAGCGGCGCCCGCGGCCTCGATCGGCGGAGCGGCCTGCCGGCCCCCGCCCGGACCGGCGGCCCCGGCCTCCGGTCCGTCGAACCGGCCGGCGAACGGATCGGCCGCGCCGTTCCTGCCCCCGCCCAGCGCACCGAACGTGCCCAGCGCCGTCAGGATCGTCAACACGGTGACGCAGACTCCGCAGACCATCGCCCCGGCCGCCCGCAGCAGCATCGGCCGCTGCTCCCCGGCCAGTCCGTAGGTCTCGGCGGCCCGGAGGTCGCGCCAGCGCAGCAGGGCGCCGCGCGCCAGCCAGACCCCGCCCCCGGCGGCGGCCAGCAGCGGAAGGATCAGAAGCGAACGGACCATGGGACGCACCACCTCGGAGGAGGGCCGGCCGACCGGTCGGGCCCGGCACCGTTACGGGACGCGACAGCCCCGGCGGCGGGGCTCAGTCGGCCCCCAGGGTGCAAGACGATCCGGGGCTCGCACACGCGTATGCCCGGCGCGTAACGCACGTTCACTCGAAGGTGGGACGAAGCACGGGGCGGCAAGCCGAACCGGGGCGCCCCCGCACCGCCCCCGGGCGGCTCAGCCCGCGCGCAGCGCCACGGTCATCGCCTCGACCGCGAGCAGCGGGTCGACGTTGCGGTCCAGCGCCCGCCGACAGGCGAGCACCGCCTCGATCCGGCGCAGCGTGGACTCCGGCGGGCCGGTCTGGGCGACCCGGTCCAGCGCCTGCCGCTGGTCCTCGTTGGCCAGTGCGCCGGTCGAGCCGAGCTGGAGCGCCAGGACGTCCCGGTAGAAGCCGAGCAGGTCCAGCAGGGCGACGCCGAGGGTCTCCCGGCGGGTCCGGGTGGCCCGGCTCTTCTGCCGCTTCTCCAGTTCCTTGACCGCTCCCGCCATGCCGCGCGGCGCCTTGCTGCCCTCGGCCGCGCCGTACGCGGCCCTGAGGTCGTCGGTCTCCTTGGCGTCCTGGGTCTCGGCGAGCGCCTCCGCGTCGGCCTTGGCGGTGTCGACCAGGCGCTGGGCCGCGGCCAGGCAGCCACCGATGTCACCGACCTCCAGCGGGATCCGCAGCACGTCGGTGCGGCGGGTCCGGGCCTGCTCGTCGACGGCCAGCCGGCGCGCGCGATCGACATCGCCCTGCCCGGCCAGCGCGGCCAGCCGGGCGGTGTGCGGCTCGACGCCGTCGCGCCGCACCAGCATGTCGGCGACCGCCTCGGCGGCCGGGGTGCGCAGCACCAGCAGGCGGCAGCGGGAGCGGATGGTCGGCAGCACGTCCTGCACCGAGGGGGCGCAGAGCAGCCAGACGGTGCGCGGGGAGGGCTCCTCCACGCCCTTGAGCAGCGCGTTGGCGGCGGCCTCGGTGAGCCGGTGGGCGGCATCGACCAGGATGACCGACCAGCGGCCGCCGGTGGGGTAGCTGGAGGCGCGCAGCACGAGGGCGCGCATGTCGCCGACGCCGATGGACAGACCGTCGGTGCGGACGTACTTCACGTCGGCGTGGCTGCCCGCGAGGACGGTGTGGCAGCCGTCGCAGAAGCCGCAGCCGGGCGTGCCGCCGAGCGCGAGGTCGGGGCTGGTGCACTGGAGCGCGGCGGCGAAGGCCCGGGCCGCCGTGGTCTGACCGGCTCCGGGCGGGCCGGTGAACAGCCAGGCGTGCGTCATCAGCGAGGCGTTGCCGCCCGGCTCCGGCTCGGCGCCGCGACCGGCGCCGACGATCGCCCCGGCCGCCCGGGCGGCGGCGGTCAGCTGCTCGACCACCCGCTCCTGGCCCACCAGGTCGTCCCAGACGGCCACTACTGCTCCCAAGCTCGCTACGGACTACCGCTCCCGCCGTCGAGCATACGTGGCGGCTACGACGGGTCCGGGCGCTGCGGGAACCCGCCCGGCCGGGGCCCGGTCAGCCCCGGCGGCCCCAGCGGCGGCCCTTGCCCTTGCCGTCGTCCTGGCCACTCTGGCCGCCCTGGGCACCCTGACCGCCCTGGGCACCCTGGCCCTCGCGACCCGGCCGGTCGCCCTGACGTCCCTGGCCGCCGGCGCCGCCCGAACGGGGACGGTCGTCCTGGTCCCAGCGGGCCCACTCCTCGCGCGAGCCGAGCAGCGTGTCGGTCAGGCTGGGCAGGTCGTCCAGCGGGGTCTCCTCCGCCCAGTCCGGACGCGGCCGCGGGTCGGCGGCGGGCCGGCCCTGCTGCGGGTCGATCACCGGCAGCTCGCGGGTGCGCTCCACCGGGCGCTCCTCGGCGCCCGGGCGCCGCTCCCGCGACGGGGCCGGGGTGCCCGGCTCGATCTTCGGCAGCACCGCCGTCCGGTCGGCGTCCTCCGCCGGGATCCTGGGCAGCACGGCCGTCTCGTCGGCCGCCGGCCCGGACGGCACGACCGGCAGCTTCGCCGTGGCGGTGAGGTCCGCCGCGCCGGCGCCCCGGCCGCGCACCGAGATCTCCTGCGTCGCGTCCTCTCCGCGCCCGGGCTGCGGATCCGTCGCGCCGGTGTCCTTGACGGCCCGCAGCTCGGTGGTCGCCGCGTCGTCCGGCGCACCCTCGGCGCCGGCACCCCCAGCACCGGCACCGGCACCCGCAGCACCCGCGCGCTCCGCCGCCTCGGCGGCTGCCGCTGCGGCAGCCGCCAGCGCGGCGGCCTGCGCCAGCCGGGCCTCCTCGGCCCGCTGCAGCGCCTCCTCCGCCCGGCGCCGCTGCTCCTCGCGCGCCAGCTCGCGCTGCCGCTGGAGCTCCGCCCGGGCGGCCGCCTCCTCGGCGAGCCGCTTGCGCTCGGCCTCCTCGGCCGCCCGGCGCGCCTCTTCCTCGGCGCGCCGCTTCGCTTCCTCCTCGGCCCGGCGGCGGGCCTCCTCCTCGGCCTTCTTCCGGGCCTCCTCGGCCGCCTTGCGCGCGGCCTCGGCGGCGGCCCGCTCGGCCTCCTCCTTGGCCAGCCGCTCCTTCTCCGCCTGCTCGGCCCGCAGCTGCGCCAGCACCTCCTGGCGCTTGCGCTCGGCCGCTTCCTCCTCGGCGCGCTTGCGGGCCTCCTCCTCAGCCCGGCGCCGCGCCTCCTCGGCGGCCTTCCGCTCCTGCTCGACGCGGGCGGCCTTCTCCTGCTCGGAGAGCGGCAGCTCGCGGTCCAGCCGGTGGCGGACCGCGGTGGTGACGACGCCGGGGGCCTGGCTGCCGTCGACGACGAGGTAGCGCGCCGGGTCGGCGGCGGCGAGCGCGAGGAAGCCGGAACGGACCCGCTGGTGGAACTCGGTCGGCTCGGACTCCAGCCGGTCCAGCGCCTCGGTGAAGCGCTCCCGGGCCCGGGTCGGGTCGACGTCCAGGACGACGGTCAGGTCGGGCAGCAGCCCGCCGGTCGCCCAGCGCGAGATCCGGGCGACCTCGGTGGCGGCCAGGTCGCGGCCGGCGCCCTGGTAGGCGATGGACGAGTCCATGTACCGGTCGGTGATGACCACCGCGCCGCGGGCCAGCGCCGGGCGGATCACGTTCTCGACGTGCTCGGCGCGGTCGGCCGCGTAGATCAGGGCCTCGGCGCGGTGCGAGAGGCCGGTGTTGCCGACGTCCAGGACCAGGCCGCGCAGCCGCTGGCCGACCGGGCTGCCGCCGGGCTCGCGGGTCAGCACGACCTCGTGGCCCTTGCCGCGGATCCACTCGGCGAGCGCCTGGGCCTGGGTGGACTTGCCGGCGCCGTCGCCGCCTTCCAGGGCGATGAAGAAGCCGGTGCCCGCCCGGTGCGGGGCCGGTCCGGTGGCGCCGCGCACCGCGTCGACCAGGTCCCGGCCGAACGGCACGGTGCCGCGCCGGTCGTCGGTGCGCAGCAGCACCACCGCGGCCAGCACCAGGGTGAGCAGTCCGGCGGTTGCGACCGCGAGGGCCGCGCCGCCGTGGATGAAGGTGAACGAGCCGGGCTCGACGGTGCCGTACTCGACGTCCCCGTAGGCGGCGGCGATCAGCGGGACGCCGACCAGCGCGCCGCCGACCACGACCCGCAGCACCGCGTACAGGTGCTCGGTGACCTGCGGCAGCCGGACCTCCTCGACCTCCTGGGCGAGCAGCGCGCGACCGGTGGAGATCGCCACTCCGGCGGCCAGCGCGGCCAGCACGGTGAGCAGCAGGACCAGCACGAAGTCCACCACCAGGCCGGCCAGGATCAGCGCGACGCCCTCGGTGAGCAGGGCGAGCGCGAGCAGCCGGCGGCGGGAGAGCGAGGGCAGGACGGCCCGGGTGATCCGGACGCCGATCGCGGGGACACCGGCGGCGGCCAGCACCAGCAGGCCGTAGCCGATCGGCCCGGCGCGGTGCTCGACGGCGGTCAGCAGGGCCAGCGCGGCGACGCCGGCCATCGTGGCGTACCCGGCGCAGACCGCGAAGGTGAAGTACGGGGCGGAGTTGGTGCGGCCCTTCGCCAGGGCCGGGCCGGGGGTAGCGTCGACGGGCGCCCGCAGGCCCCGCAGCGGCGAGGCCGGCGGCACCCGGACGGGGCCGCCGGGCAGCTCCTGGAGGTGGACCCGGACGGCCGAGACGGCGAACAGGGCGGCCGCTCCGAGGGCGGCGAAGGTGGTCTGGTGGGCGCGCAGCCAGTCCGAGCCGAGCGCCGCGCCGATGTTGTTGAGCAGGGTGAGCGCGATCAGCGCGGCGGCGCCGAGCGGCACGGTGGCCCAGCCGGTGCGGTGGTCCAGGGTCCGGACGGTGGCCAGGTTGGCGGCGGACGGGCGCCGCTCGGCCGCCGGGGCGTAGGCGTCGGCGGGCGGCAGCAGCGCGGGGACGGCGGCGGCCTTGGCGATCGCCCAGACCCGCTCGGCGGCGCCGGTCAGGAAGACGGTGGCGAGCAGCACCCAGGTCGCGGCGCCGGAGGGCTTCGGGCCGGAGCCCAGCCAGACGATCCACCAGGGCGCGACGCCGATCAGCACGGCGCGCAGCACGTCGGCGCCGAACAGCGTCCAGCCCCGGTCGAGCTTCCCGCTGAGCAGCCCGTGCACGGGGCCGAGCAGCGCGGCGCCGACCAGTCCGGTGGCGGCCAGCCGGGTGGCGAGGACGGCGGCGACCGCGAAGGCGAGGGCGCGCGGCGGGTCGCCGAACGACCCGCCGAGCACGGCGGCGACCACGGTGAGCACGAGCAGCACCAGCAGGCCGAGCCGGTCGGCGGTGCCGCCGATCAGCTGGGTGGTCCACAGCCGCCGGTAGGGGCGCAGTCGCAGCAGCGCCCGGATCCGCTCGCCGGCGGTCCCGGCGGGCGCGGTCTCCGGCCGGTCGGGCGTGCCGGTGCCGGCCGCCGCCGCGGCGCTGGGGGTGGGCTGCTCCTCGCTCGTCATACGGTCAGCGTAGCGGTCGGGGCATGCCGCAAAAGAGGGGAGCGTGGCTCCGGACGACCGTCGCCACCGGGTTGTGACGATCCGCGCACGACCCTGTCACGCCCGGTCCCGGGCCCGCCGGAGCGGATCGGCGAACGGTTCGGGCCCGCGCCGCCGGGGCGGACGCGGGCCCGGGTGCGACCGAACGGGGGTCAGCCCTCGTCGGTGGCGGTGGTCTTGCTCGCGGCGGTCTTCTTGGCCGCCGTCGCCTTGGTGGCGGTCTTCTTCGCGGTGGTGGTCTTCTTCGCCGCGGTCTTGGCCGCCGCCGTGGTCTTCTTGGCAGCGGTCTTGGTCGCGGTCTTCTTGGCCGCCGCCTTCTTCGCCGGGGCCTTCTTCGCCGTCTTCTTCACCGGCCCGCGCGCCCGCTTCTCGGCGAGCAGCTCGTAGCCGCGCTCGGGGGTGATGGTCTCGACCGCGTCGTCCTTGCGGAGCGTGGCGTTGGTCTCGCCGTCGGTCACGTACGGACCGAACCGGCCGTCCTTGACCACCACCGGGCGCTCGCTGACCGGGTCGGTGCCCAGCTCCTTGAGCGGCGGCGCGGCGGCGGCCCGGCCGCGCTGCTTGGGCTGGGCGTAGATCGCCAGCGCCTCCTCCAGCGTGACCGTGAACAGCTGGTCCTCGTCGGCGAGCGAACGGGAGTCGGTGCCGCGCTTCAGGTACGGGCCGTAGCGGCCGTTCTGCGCGGTGATCTCCACGCCCTCCTGGTCGACGCCGACCACGCGCGGCAGCGAGAGCAGCTTGAGCGCGTCCTCCAGCGTGACGGTGTCCAGCGACATCGTCTTGAACAGCGAGGCGGTGCGCGGCTTGACGGCGTTCTTGCCGGTCTTGGGCGTGCCCTCGGGCAGGATCTCGGTGACGTACGGGCCGAACCGGCCCTTCTTGGCGACCAGCTGGTTGCCGCTGACCGGGTCCGGGCCGAGCTCGTAGTCGCCGCTGGGGCTGGCCAGCAGCTCCTCGGCCAGCTCGACGGTCAGCTCGTCCGGCGGCAGCTCGTCCGGGATGTCGGCGCGCTGGCCGGGCTCGCCCTCGACCTCGGAGGCGCGCTCCACGTACGGGCCGTAGCGGCCGACCCGCAGGGTGATGTCGTCGCTGACCCGGAACGAGCTGATCTCCCGGGCGTCGATCGCGCCGAGGTCGGTGACCAGTTCCTTCAGGCCGCCCAGGTGGTCGCCGTCGCCGTTGCCGGCCTCGGCGGCGCCGCCGGCGGCAGCGCCCTCGCCGCCCTCGCCGAAGTAGAAGCGCTTGAGCCACGGCACGGACTGCGCCTCACCGGCCGCGATCCGGTCGAGGTCGTCCTCCATCTTCGCGGTGAAGTCGTAGTCGACCAGCCGGCCGAAGTGCTTCTCCAGCAGGTTGACCACGGCGAAGGAGAGGAACGACGGCACCAGCGCCGTCCCCTTCTTGAAGACGTACCGGCGGCCGATGATGGTGTCGATGATCGAGGCGTAGGTGGAGGGGCGGCCGATCTCCCGGTCCTCCAGCTCCTTGACCAGCGAGGCCTCGGTGTAGCGGGCCGGCGGCTTGGTGGCGTGGCCCTCCGGGGTGAGCTGCTCGGCGGCCAGCGGGTCACCCTGGGCGACCTGCGGCAGCCGGCGCTCACGGTCGTCCAGCTCGGCGTTCGGGTCGTCGGCGCCCTCGACGTAGGCCTTGAGGAAGCCGTGGAAGGTGATGATCTTGCCGGAGGCGGAGAACTCGACGTCCCGGCCGTCGGCGGACCGGCCGGCGACCTTGACGGTGACCGACTGGCCGACCGCGTCCTTCATCTGGGAGGCGACGGTGCGCATCCAGATCAGCTCGTAGAGCCGGAAGTCGTCGCCGCTCAGACCGGTCTCGGCGGGGGTGCGGAAGCGGTCGCCGGACGGGCGGACCGCCTCGTGCGCCTCCTGCGCGTTCTTCACCTTGGAGGCGTAGGTGCGCGGCGCGTCCGGCAGGTAGTCGGCGCCGTACAGCTGGGTGACCTGGGCGCGGGCCGCCGAGACGGCGGTGTCCGACAGCGTGGTGGAGTCGGTGCGCATATAGGTGATGAAGCCGTTCTCGTACAGCTTCTGGGCCACCTGCATGGTCCGCTTGGCGCCGAAGCCCAGCTTGCGGCTGGCCTCCTGCTGCAGCGTGGTGGTGCGGAACGGCGCGTACGGCGAGCGGCGGTAGGGCTTGGACTCGACGCCGCGCACCGAGAACGCGGTCTGCTCCAGGGCGGCGGCCAGCGCGCGGGCGGCCTGCTCGTCCAGGTGCAGGGTGTTGGCGCTGCCCGCCTTGAGCCGGCCGTCCTGGCCGAAGTCGCGGCCGCTGGCGATCCGCTTGCCGTCGACGGCGATCAGCCGGGCGCCGAAGCTCTCCGGGTTGGCCGCGTCGGCCGCGGTGCGGCCGGTGCCGAAGGTGCCGACCAGGTCCCAGTACGAGGCCGAGCGGAACGCCATCCGCTCGCGCTCGCGCTCGACCACCAGCCGGGTCGCGACCGACTGCACGCGGCCGGCCGACAGCTTCGGCATGACCTTCTTCCAGAGCACCGGCGAGACCTCGAAGCCGTACAGGCGGTCGAGGATGCGGCGGGTCTCCTGGGCGTCGACCAGACGCTGGTTCAGCTGGCGCGGGTTGGCCACCGCCTCCTGGATGGCCGACTTGGTGATCTCGTGGAACACCATGCGGTGCACCGGCACCTTGGGCTTGAGCACCTGCTGGAGGTGCCACGCGATGGCCTCGCCCTCGCGGTCCTCATCGGTGGCGAGGAAGAGCTCGTCGGACTCCGCGAGCAGCGACTTCAACTTGCTGACCTGGGACTTCTTGTCCGCGTTGACCACGTAGATCGGAGCGAAGTCGTGGTCCACGTCCACACCGAGCCGGCGCACCTCGCCGGTGTACTTGTCCGGGACCTCGGCGGCCGTGCTCGGGAGGTCGCGAATGTGCCCGACGCTCGCCTCGACGATGTAGCCGGGGCCCAGGTAGCCCTTGATCGTCTTCGCCTTGGCCGGCGACTCGACAATGACGAGTCGCTGTCCGTGCGCGGTCTCGCTGCTCGGGGACACCTTCGCTCTTCTCTCCCGGTCGTTACGTGAGCTGGTCGGCGCTGGCAGCACGGGCTGCGCTCCGCCCGACCCCTCCACCGTCCCGGGGCTGCCGCTGTACGACGACCCCACCAGCGGAGTGTGACCGTACCCCGGCCACCCTTGTCAAACGGACGGATCCCGCAATTTCACCGGCAAGGCCGACCGACGCCACTCGAACGGTAACCCGAGGGCGACGCGTCGCGCCCTGCGGAGGGGGGCTTCGGCGGGTTTCGAAGGATGGAATGACGGATTTCGAAATCTGTCAACGGAATATCGGGGCGACCGCCGGGGGCCCACGGGACCCCCGGCGCGGGCGGGCTACCCGGCGCTGAGCAGCAGGAGCGCCCCCGCCGCCAGGCAGCCGAGGCCGAGCGCCGTCCACAGCAGGTCGGCGAGGACGGTCCGCGGGCCGGTCTCCGCCGGCGCGAGCACCGCGCGGGCGGGGCGGCGGGGATCGTAGGCGATCCGGACGGAGGCGCCCGGGACCAGCCGGGGTGGGCGGCGCAGCGGAGTGTGACCGCGCGGACGGGTCAGCACCAGCTCGCACGCCTCGACGGCCAGGACACCCGGTGTTCCTCCCCCGCGTGCTCCGACGGCCGCCGGCTCGGTGGCGAAGGAGAGCAGGGGTGCGCTGTCGAGCGCGCCGTGCGCGTCGGCCTCGGCGACCACGGTCGCGACGGTCGGCCGGCCCCGGCGGCGCACTCGGTGGCGCAAGTGCACTTCGGCGGCGCACCAGAACAGCAGCGCGCCACCGAAGAGGACGAACACCGTGCCCCCCACGGCCGCCGTCGTCGTTTCCACCTCAGCCGCCCCCAGCTCTGTCCACAGCCTGTGGACAGAGCCTCACAGTCCGGGGCCAACGAGGGGCAGAGGTTCGGTGAACGGCCGACGAACCAGGGGAATCCAGGAAGTGAACCGGCGACGCCCGGGCCGCCGGTGCTCGACCCGTCGGTGCTCGAACCTCCGGTGCTCGGACCGCCTGGTTCAGGCCACCGGCGCTCAGGCCACCGGCGCTCAGGCCACCGGCCGGATGAACCCCTGCTCGGTGAGCAGCCGCAGTGACTCCGGCACCCGGTCCCGCAGCACCACCCGGTCCTCGCCCAGCAGCTGGGCGATGGCGTCGACGATCTCGCCCGCCGACAGCGTCCCGTCGCAGACCCCGACGAAGCCGGCGCCCACCGTGTCCACCTTGGTGGCCCGGCGCATGCCGCGGTTGTGACGCAGGATCACGTGCTCCGGGTCCTCCGCCCCCGGCGCGCCCACCTGCTCCTGGACCACCTCGTCGGCCAGCACGTACCGCGCCGCCAGCAGGCCGGCGTCGTCGTGCGTGCGCAGGAAGTCCTGCCGGTCGAACCACTCCTCGATGTGCGGGCCGAGCGGCTGCTCCACCGGGTGCGGCCACTCCTCCACCCGGACGGTCGGCCGCTCGGCGCCGCTCGCCCGCAGGGTGATCCAGCCGAAGCCGATGCCCTCGACCCGGCCGGCCTCGAAGGCGTCCAGCCACTCCCCGTACCGGGCCCGGTAGTCGCCGCCCGGCCCGCGGTGGTCGCCGCCGTCGCGCAGCCAGAGCTCCGCGTACTGGGCCACGTCCTGCACCTCGCGCTGGACGATCCAGGCGTCCAGGCCGGTGCCGGCCACCCAGCCGGCCAGCCGGTCGTGCCAGTCCTCGCCCTTGACGTGCTGCCAGTTGGCCAGCAGCTGGCAGTAACCGCCCGGTTCCAGGTGCTCGGCGGCCGAGCGGACCAGGCTGCGGCAGAGGTCGTCGCCGGCCATCCCGCCGTCGCGGTAGGTGAACCGGCCGGCCGGGGAGATCACGAACGGCGGGTTGGAGACGATCAGGTCGAACCGCCGCTCCCCCACCGGCTCGAAGAGGCTGCCGGCGGCGGTCTCCGTGTTGTCGAAGCCGGACAGCGCCAGGGTCAGCTCGGTGAAGCGCAGCGCCCGCGCGTTGAGGTCGGTCGCGGTCACCCGCTGGGCGTGCCGGGCGGCGTGCAGCGCCTGCACGCCGGAGCCGGAACCGAGGTCCAGCGCCGAGCGGACCGGCCGGCGCACGGTGATGTTGCCCAGCGTGGTGGACGCGCCGCCCACCCCGAGCACCAGGTCCTGGCGGGCCACGCCGTGCGCGGTCTCACCGGAGCCGATCCCGCCCGCGCCGCCGACCGCGCAGCCGAGGTCGGAGACCACCCAGGCGTCCGAACCCGGCAGCCCGGCGACCTCGTTGGCGTACGGGCGGACGTCCACGGTGGCGCGCACGAGCTCGCCGTCCGGGCGCAGCCAGCCGTCGGCCAGGCAGTCCTCCACCGGGAGCGCGGCGGCGGCCGCCTTGTACGGCACGGGCTGCTGCAGCAGGAAGAGCCGCACCAGCGTCTCCAGCGGGCTGCCGCCGCGGGTCGCGCGCAGCGCGGGCACCGCCTCGCTGCGGGCCAGCGCCGCGTACCCGGTGGGCCCGAGCAGGTCCAGGCAGCCGTCGGCGGTGTACGAGGCGGCGAGCAGCGCCTCACGAAGCTTGGCGAGGCGGGTCGGGTCGAGAGCGGGGCTACTGATCACCCCGCCATTGTCCCCCGCGCGGCCCTCGCACCCGTCCTTCCCGCCGTCGCGGAGGCGCTCGCGGAGGCGCTGGCCGAGGTACTCGCGGGTGCGCTCACCGAGGCACCCCTCCAAGGGCTTTCCTCGCCAACGCCGACGGCCCCCTCGGCGGCCGGGGCCGAGGGGGTGCGGGTGTGTTCGGTCAGCTCGCCGAGGGGGCGGCGGCCGGGGTGGAGGGCACGGGTGCGGCGGGGTCGCCCGCCGGGCTCGCCCCGTCCGTGGCGCCCGCCGCGGGCGCGCCGGTGGCCGCGTCCGTCGGCGTGGCGGACGGGCTGCCCGTCGAGCCACCCGTCGAAGCGGCGGCCGCCGTACCCGGCTTGCACCCCTCCTGCTTGGCCATCGCCGCGCCGAGATCGCCGCGCTGCAGCTTGCCCTGCGCCTGCGTGGAGAGCGCGGACAGCTGCTGGATCTGGTCGGCCACGCTGCGCAGCCCGTCGGCGAACTTCGACTGGTCGTCGACGGAGAGCGCGTCCAGCTTCTTCTGGATCTCGACGTAGCCGTCGGCCGCCTTGTTGAGCTCGGCGACGGTGTCCGTCTGCAGGGTCGCGCCGTCGTCCACCTTGGGGGCACCGGCCTTGTCGATGGCCGCGGCGATGTCCTGGTTGGTCTTGGCCAGCTGGCCGAGGTCCGCCGAGAGGCGCTTCTGGAGGTCGGCCGGGACCTCGCCGGTCTTCACCTGCGCGGTGTCCGCCAGCGCGGTCTGCGCCTGGGCGATCGGGTCCTTGGCGGCGCCGCACACGTTCGCCGACCAGGACTCCAGCTGCTTGCTGTTGTCGTCGCCGCAGCCGACGGCGCCGAACGCCAGCAGCGCCCCGAGCGCGGGTACGGCCAGCAGTCGCTTGTTCACCGGGAGAAGCCCTTTCGGTTTCGGTCGTCGAACTGCGAACCTACACGGCCGCCGTTCGACTCCCGGTTCCCGCCCGGGCCACCCCCCGCTGTGCGTGCGCGTGGCCTCCCGCTCGCCGCGCGCCGCCCGCCGGTCCCCGCGCGCCGCTCAGAGCGCGAGGGTGTCCGCCGAGGCCGGCCAGCTCATCCGGATCAGTCCGCCGTCGGCACCGGCGGTGACCTCCAGGTCCTCGACCAGGCCGGTGAGCACCGCGAGACCGAGGGCGTCCTCGTCCGGCTCGGCGCCGTCCGCCGCACCGGCGGTCGGGACGGTGTCGAGACCGGCCTCGTCCTCGACCTCGATGAGGAAACGCTTCTTCTGGTCGATCAGTGCGACGCGCACCGCGCCCTTGACGTCCCCGCGCCGGTGCAGGCCGACCGCGCGGGAGCACGCCTCGCCCACGGCGAGCCGCACCTCGTCGAGCACCGACTCGTCGACCCCGGCTCGCCTGGCGACCGCCGCGGCGACCAGCCGGGCCGTCCGCACGTGTTCGGGAAGCGCGCTGAATCGAAGTTCGACGGTTGCCATCTCTTCCCCCTCGGGGTGCTCCGACCGGGGCCGGTCTCACGGCCCCTGCGGGCCGGTGTCGACCGGCCCTGGGGCGACCGGACGGGCCGGGGCGCGCGGCCCCGGCTCCCGGACGCATGGGAATCGGGCGGACCGGCCGCTGAGGGCCGGCCCGGCCGGTCAGTCGGTCCTGCGGATCAGTCGGTCGCCTGGACCGCGTCGTCCACCGAGCTGTGGATCGGGAAGACCTTGGTCAGACCGGTGATCCGGAAGATCTTCAGAATGCGCTCCTGGTTGCACACCAGGCGCAGCGAGCCCTCGTGGGCACGCACCCGCTTCAGACCGCCCACCAGCACGCCGAGGCCCGTGGAGTCCAGGAAGTCCACGCCCTCCATGTCGACGACGAGGTGGTAGCTGCCGTCGTTGACGAGCTCGACCAGCTGCTCGCGCAGCTTGGGGGCGGTGTACACATCGATCTCGCCGCCAACCTCGACGACCGTGCGGTCGCCGACTGTACGGGTCGACAGGGACAGGTCCACGGAACCTCCAGCACCTTGCCTTGCTACGTCATTGCGATCCTCGGCCGGACGGCCGTCACCGCATGGTCGCGAGCTCCGGGCACGCCCAGCCAGTGCGTGGCAAGCCTCAGCGCTGCGACCCCCGGCCGTACGGCCGTCACGGCCACATTCAACCACCTGCGACCATGCCCGCACGATGGCTTAGGACGATTCTCCGTCACGCCGGTGACACACTGGGTCCTCATGCCGCCGCGTCACAGCCTGCCCGAGGCACTGCTCACGACCCTGTCCACCACCCGAGGGCGGTCGGACCGGCTCACCCATACGGAGCACCTTCCCGCCCGGCGCGCCCGGTATGCGCCGTGGCCCGACTGGATCCGGCCCGAGATCAGCGCGTCCGCCCAGGCCATGGGTGTCCGGCAGCCCTGGGCGCACCAGGCGGAGGCGATGAATCTGGCCAAATCCGGTCAATCTGTGGTGATCGCCACAGGGACCGCCTCGGGCAAGTCGCTCGGCTACCTCGGCCCGGTGCTCTCCGACCTGCTGGACGGCACCGAGGCGCGCAACGGCCGGGGAGCCACCGCGCTCTACCTCGCCCCGACCAAGGCGCTCGCCGCCGACCAGCGCCGCCGGGCCGCGGAACTCGCCCCGCCCCGCGTCCGGGCCGCCCTCTACGACGGCGACACCCCGCCCGAGGAGCGCGAGTGGGTCCGCCAGTACGCCTCCTACGTCCTCACCAATCCGGACATGCTGCACCGCGGCATCCTGCCCGCGCACGCCCGCTGGTCCTCCTTCCTCAAGACCCTGCGCTACGTCGTCGTCGACGAGTGCCACGGATACCGCGGCGTCTTCGGCTCGCACGTGGCCCAGGTGCTGCGCCGGCTGCGGCGGATCTGCGCCCGCTACGGCTCCTCGCCCGTCTTCCTGCTCGCCTCGGCCACCACCGCCGACCCGGCCGTCACCGCCCGCCGCCTCACCGGTCTGCCCGCCGAGGCGGTCACCGAGGACGCCTCACCGCGCGGCCCGATGGTCTTCGGGCTCTGGGAGCCCCCGCTCACCGAGAACGTCGGCGAGAACGGCGCGCCGGTCCGCCGCACCGCCACTGCCGAGGCCGCCCACCTGCTGACCGACCTGGTCGAGCGGGAGACCCGCACCGTCGTCTTCGTCCGCTCCCGGCGGGCCGCCGAGCTCGTCGCCCTGCAGACCCAGGACCAGCTCGGCCGCCCGCTCGCCGACCGGGTCGCCGCCTACCGCGGCGGCTACCTCGCCGACGAGCGCCGGGCCCTGGAACGCGAGCTGCACTCCGGCCGGCTGCTCGGCCTCGCCTCCACCTCCGCCCTCGAACTCGGGGTCGACGTCTCCGGTCTGGACGCCGTCCTGATGGCCGGCTACCCGGGCACCCGGGCCTCGCTGTGGCAGCAGGCCGGCCGGGCCGGACGCGAGGCCCAGGGCGCACTCGCCGTCCTGATCGCCCGGGACGATCCGCTGGACACCTATCTGGTGCACCACCCGGAGGCGCTGTTCGCCACCCCGGTCGAGGCCACCGTGCTCGACCCGGACAACCCGCACGTCCTCGCCCCGCACCTGTGCGCGGCCGCCGCCGAGCTGCCGCTCACCGATCCGGACCTGGAGCTGTTCGGTCCCTCGGCCGCGCCGCTGCTGCCGGTGCTGGAGCGGCGAGGGCTGCTCCGCCGGCGCGGCGACGCCTGGTACTGGACCCGCCGCGAGCGGGCCGCCGACGCCGTCGACCTGCGGGGCAGCGGGGGCAGTCCGGTGCAGATCGTCGAGGCCCCGACCGGCCGACTGCTCGGCACCGTGGACGCCTCCGCCGCCCACACCACCGTGCACACCGGGGCCGTCCACCTCCACCAGGGCCGCAGCTACCTGGTCCGGGACTTCGACCTGGAGAACTCGGTCGCCCTGGTCGAGCCCGCCGACCCGCCCTACACGACCTCCGCGCGGGACATCACCTCCATCTCCGTGCTCTCCACCGACACCACCGTCGACTGGGGCGAGGGCCGGCTCAGTTTCGGTTCGGTGGAGGTGGTCAACCAGGTGGTCGGCTACCTCCGCAAGCGGATCTCCACCGGCGAGATCATGGGCGAGAGCAAGCTCGACCTGCCGCCCCGGACCCTGCGCACCCGGGCCGTGTGGTGGTCGGTCACCGAGGACCAACTGCTCGACGCGGACATCCCGCCCGACCAGCTGCCCGGTGCCGCCCACGCCGCCGAGCACGCCTCGATCGGCCTGCTCCCGCTCTTCGCCACCTGCGACCGCTGGGACATCGGCGGCGTCTCGGTGCCGCTGCACCCCGACACCGGGTTGCCCACCGTGTTCGTCTACGACGGCCACCCCGGCGGGGCGGGCTTCGCCGAGCGCGGCTTCCGGCGGGCCGCACAGTGGCTGACCGCCACCCGGGAGGCGATCGCCGCCTGCGAGTGCGAGCGCGGCTGCCCGTCCTGCGTGCAGTCGCCCAAGTGCGGCAACGGCAACGATCCGCTGGACAAGGCGGCCGCCGTCCGGCTGCTGGACGTGCTGCTCGCCGGCGCTCCCGAGGCCGCCGCCGAGCCCGGCCGGGGCGGAGAAGCCGGACGGGACCGAGGAGCCGACGGGGACAGGCCGTCCGGGCACCCCGGACGACCCTCGCCGACGCAGGCGGCCGACGGCGCCGGAGAGGCCGCCCGGGCCGCGGAGGCCGCCCGGGCCGCGGAGCGGGCTGGGACGCCGGAGGGGAAGCCCGGGGAGGAGCCGGGACCGGACGGGCCCACCGGCGAGGGCGACGGCCCTCCCGGAGCTTCATGAGCCACCGCCCCCGACCGACCCGGACTCGCCCAGCGCAGCCCGCGCGTCCTCGTCCGTCGGCGCCACCGGCGCCCTGATCGGTCCGGCCCGGGACCGTCCCCGGGCCGGACCGACCGGCAGGCGTGACGGCAGCCCGGCGACGGGCACCTGCGCCACCACCTCGACGGCGTCCGCCGCCCGGTCCACCGCGCAGGAGAGCACGACGGCCGCCTGCGCGGCCGCCACGGCGCCGGCCCGGCCGCAGCCTCCGTCCGCGTCCAGCAGCAGCCCGTCGGCCGCCGCGAGTGCCGCGAGGTCGGCGGCGGACTCCGCCCGGTGGCGGGCGCCGAGCACCGCGCCCACCGAGAGCCCGGCGCCGCACGCCAGACAGCCGAGCAGCGCGCAGGCCAGCAGCCAGACCGTCGCCGATCCCGCGTCGGACCGGCGCTCCCCGAGACGCGCCGGGACGCTCAGCCCGCCCACGGACCCACACCTCCCTCCGCTCCCCGCAGGGTGTCCTCCCGGGCCGCGACGGCGGTGGCGCTCAGCCGCACCGCGAGCACCTCCGCGAACCGCCCCGGCGCGCCGTACGGCGCGTCCACGGTGACCCGCACGGTGTCCGGCGCCAGATCGACCAGGACGGCCGCTCCCGCCGGCGCGGCCGCCCGCGCGGCCCCGGCGGCATCGGCCTCCCCGCGCGCGGCCGCCCTGGCACCCACCCGCGCCGCGTCGATGCAGCGGAGCTGGGCGGCCGCGGCGAGCACGGCCCAGACCAGCAGCACGCCCAGCAGCACCAGCGCTGGCAGCGCGACGGCGGTCTCGGCGGTGACGAATCCACCGTCGCCGCGCCGTCGGCGTCGCGGTCGCCGCTGCCGGCGCGGGCGCCGCGGCGGCCGGTCAGGCCGCATGGAGCGCCCGGTCCAGGACGCCGGCCAGCGCCTCCAGCACAGCCGTACTGGTCGCCACCTTGTACAGCCCGGCCGCCAGGGCGCACGCCCCGAGCGTGCCGACCGCGTACTCCGCGGTCGTCATCCCCGCGTCCGAGTCGCTCCGGGCCCGGATCCGGTGCCGGATCGCGCGCGCGATCCGGCGGGCCGGCCCGCCGGGAGCGGTGACGGGAGCGACGACGGCCACGGCCACGGTCTTGATCGCCACGTTCATGGTGTTCCTCCTTGCATCGAACGGATTCGGTGTTGCGTCACATCGCGTGCGAGAAACGGCCGGTGAGCCCCACGACCACCGGGGCCACCCCAACCAGGACGAAAGCCGGGAGAAAGCACAGCCCGAGCGGCGCCGTCGCCAGCACCCCGGCCCGGCGGACGCGGGCGTGCGCCGCCCGGACGGCCTCGGCCCGCCGGCTGCTCGCGAGCCCGCAGAGCGCCGCCGCCGCGGGGGCACCGCTCAGGCTCGTCCGGACCAGGCACCGGGCCAGCGGTGCCAGCGGCGGGTGCTCCTCCCCGAGCCGGCGCCAGCAGACCTCCGGCGGCGACCCCAGGGCGAGTTCCGCCGCCGTCGACAGCAGCCGCGGCCCCATGGGCGCGTCCACGCTCGCGCCGACCGCCGCCACCGCCGCCGCGGGCGAGGCCGCCGACCCGAGACAGGCCGCCAACAACTCGGCGGTGAGCGGCAGCTGTCGTACCAGCCGCGCCTCCTCCAGCACGGCCTGCCGCTGTGCCGGGGACCGTGCCCGAGGCATCCAGCGGTGCAGCGCGACCGCCAGCAGTCCGCCGGCCACCAGGCCTCCCGGTCCGCCGAGGAACACCGCCGCCCCGAGCCCGACCGCCAGTGCCGTCGCGGCCCGCCGCACCTTTTCCGGAACGACCGGGCTCCCCCGCGCCGCCGCCCATCGCCCGGGCCGCCTCGGCCGGAGCGGATCCGCGGTGCCGAGAAGGGCGTCGGCCCGTCGGCGTGCCCGTCTGCCGGGCCGGGCCGCACCGGCCGCACCGGCCGCACCGACCAGCAGCACTCCCGCGCCGGCCGGATCCGTCAGCCAGGTCATCCGCACCCCACCTCCCGGCGGAACGCCCCGCTCGGCCGACCCGGCCTGGCCCGGGTCCGGGTGATCCCGCACCGCCACTCCCCCGCCGTCGGCTCGGCCTCTTGCACCGGGGCGGAGCCAAGGGCGCCCTCTGCGGCCGCCCGAACGATGCGGGCGGTCCACGCCAGGCCCATTACCTCCAGGACCGTGCCCGCCGCCAGGGAGGCCAGCCCGGCGGGCGTGTGGAACAGCACCTCCAGCGGTCCGGCCCCGAGAGCCGCGCCCAGCAGCAAACCGGCGAGCGGCAGGGCCGCCAGTACCGCGATCGTGGTGCGCGGCGCCGCCAGCTCGGCGGTGATCTCCTCCGTGAGCGCCCGCTCGACCCGCAGGGCCTCGGCCACCCCGTCCAACCCGGCCGCCAGGCCCGATCCGCCGGCGGAGGCGACCTCCCAGCAGGCGGCGACCGCCGCCGCCCCGCTCCCGCCCGGCAGTTCCGCGAGCAGCCGGAAGGCGGCGGGCACGTCCGCGCCGTACCGGCCGGCCGCGAGCCTGGCGACCGGTTCGGCACCGAGCCTGCTCAGCGCCACGGGATCGGCGGCGATCCGCGTGGTCACCAGGTGCAGGGACTGCTCGGGCGTCGCCCCGCCGCGCAACTCGCCCGCCAGCCCGGCGCAGAGCTCCACCACGGCGGCTGCCCGGTGCCGTGCCTCGGCGGCCGTAGCCCGCCGCAGCCGCCACCGCCGCACCGGCAGGACGGCCGCGACGGCCACCAGGACCGGGACCGGCGATCCCGTCGCCCAGCCGGCCGCCAACCCTCCGGGCGGGAGCATCAGTTCGGGAGCGCTGCGAAGGGACCTCCCGAGCCCGCCCGACCACCGCACCACCGCAGCCGCCGCACCGCCGTCGCCGCCTCCGGCACCGCCTCCGCTGTCGACACCGGTGCCGGCGTCACCCGTCAGCACCGCCCCGGCTCGACGAACGCCCGCCGTCTGCCGCCGCAGCCCGTACCACGCCGCCACCGCGGCCCCGCACAGCACCAGCGCCCACCACAGCGCCGTCTCGTCCGCCACCACGACCACCGCCTCTCTCGCCCGTCGCCACCAACGCCACTCCGCCGTACCACGAACCCGAAGGCCACCAACCGCCCACCCCGGCGCCCGACATCGCCCGCTCAGGCGCCCGGGCCGTCCCGGCCGCCTCCACCGCGGTCCCCAAGCCCCCTCGGCCCGCCGCCCAGTCCGAGGAGCAGCAGGGCTCCCGCCGCAAAGCCGCCCATCAGCAGCGCGAACGCCGCCTCCGCCAACCCGGCCGTCACAATGCGCCCTCCTCGACGGCGGCTCCCCGGGCGGCGAGCAGACCGGTCAGACGCTCCCAGCCGGGACCCGGGACCGTGGCGCCGTCCGCCGTGAACGTCACCGCCGGGGTGGTGACGGCGAGCCCGCGCCGGTCGCCGTCCAGGGTGTGGATCTCGGCGACCCGCCGACGCCCGGTCGCCTGGTCCCGCACCAGGTGCACCACCAGGTCGAGGGCGGCCCGGAGTTGGCTGTGCAGGGCCGGACGGTCCAGCCCGGCCAGTGAGCCGAGCGCCTCCAGCCGGACCGGCACGTCCGCCGCCGTGTTGGCGTGGACCGTTCCGGTGCCGCTGTCGGACGGCAGTGAATAGTTCAGCCTGTAGTGCTCTGACCTTCAGAGTGAACTATTCACATGCTTGGATGGCCATCCGGGGGTGGCCATCCAGTAGTTCAGTACGTCAGCTGACGGAGCCTCTCCGGAGGGCTGGCCTCACGGTGCGCCTATCTGATTGGTACCCGTCTAGCTCAGTTGTTGGGCGTGGTGGGACCCGTGCAACCAATCGACTCGGGCACTATGCCGACCATGGCAACACTCACCAGTGAGGAGCGGGCGGCGCGTGCCCTGCAGCGGCAGGCCGCCAGGCTGAAGACCTGTACGCATTGCTGGGCAGCTCCGGGGGAGCCTTGTAAGCCCGGCCCAGGAGGCCGGTCGAATACACACCGAGAGCGAGTCGAGTTTTCATCGCGAGACCAAGCGCCTTTTCCGGAGACGGAGGTGATCACCCCCGACGGTGCATGGATCTATCAGCCCCTGAACGTGCTAGACCCAGATTCACCGATCCTGGGCATCAGGCAGGAAATCTTCGGGAAGCTCTTCCGGCACACAGACGAGATGGGTGCCCTAACTGTCGTTGCTCTCAGCCAATATGCCCCTGATCTCCCCGAGCTGAACAACCCGATGGTGAGGATGGCCGCCAGCATGTTCCTTGGATTGTCGGAAGACGAGCGCGAGACCACGATCACTCGTCTCCTTGCGCGCGGCTACCTGAACGTGATCAGGCCGCGAGCGGTGCGAACAAATCCCGATGCGGCCCGCGTTTTCGATGTCTCCGAGATGGATCCAACCCTCATGGCTGAGTGGGCTGCCGCGAAGAAGGCCGTTCCAGAACCCAGGATCTAAGCTCAAGGCTCCCATAGGGATCAAGTTGAATTCCTTCAGCGCGGCCAGTCCGGCCAAGTACAGTCAAATCAGCTCACCGAAGCAGCTGCCTGCGCCTTCGGCCGGGTCTTGCCCTGCTTGGGCTTGGCTTCCTGGTACGCCAGTTCCGCCATCTGGCTGAGCTGGATCGTCTCCATCAGTTCCTCCGTAATGGCTTCCTCGCCCGAGGTTACGGCCTCAATGGCGGACTCGCGGATGAGGTCGGAGAGGCCGCAGATACTGCCGCCGGTTCGCTCGTACAAGTACGGCGAGAGCGCCGCGAGTTGACCTTGCCTGTGCCGGTACAGGGCGAGGGTGCCTTCCAATGCCGCCACAACCTCGACCCAGGCGACCTTCTCAGCTTTCGTGGTCCCGAATTTCCGCATTTGGTGAAGGGTGTTGCGGCCTGATGTCTGGGTGGCGCGGGTGCTGCCCTTACCTTCGAGGAACAGCCCGCTGGTGTTGAGGTCGGCGCCGGTGTAGATGAAGGTGGCCGCAATGTGGTTGGCCAGGTACTTCAGGTGGTCGTTGACGACCTTGCCCTCCTTTGCGGAGAGGTCGAGGAAGTGGACATCGTCGATGATCACCAGCTCGGTGCCCGCCAGCTTCAGGTTCTTCAGCAGGCCGTTGGTGACCTCCGTCTTTGTCGCACCGGAGCGCATCGGCATGCCCAGGTATTCGGCCAGCAGGACGGAAAGGTCCTTTGGGGTGGCCTGGCTCGGGATGTTCAGGTACACCACGGGGGTGTAGTCGACGAGGTAGCCGTCGACTTCATAGGTGTCGGAGAACTTCTCAGGGTGGCGGGCCCGGAGCTGGAGTTCGAAGTCCTTGGCGAAGAGCTTGACCAGAGTGCTCTTGCCGATGGTCGGCGGGCCGTCCAGGACGATGCCGCGCCGAGCTCCGGGTGCCTGGCGCCTGTTGACCTTCATGCGGCGGGCGAAGGCGGCGTGCAGCCGGCGTATCTGCTGGGTGCGTACGAGTTCGAGCGCACTGTGGTAGATGTCCCGCTCGTCGTTGAGCTCTTCGCGGTCCAGGGCGGGAATGCGCAGGTAGTCCTCATACGAGGGCATGACGGGACACTGCGGGGCCTCCATGGCCAGGTAGGCTCGCCATTCCTCCTTGGTGCGGGGCTCGGCGAGGCCGGGGTGCGCGAAGCCGAAGGTGGTGAACATCAGCGGTCCTGTTGCGTGCTCGGGGCCCAGATCTCGGCCGGCTTGATGGTGGTCAGATCCAGGTCGCCCCAGAAAGCGCCTTCGTCGTCCGGCTCGGTGGCGGGCAGGACGTGCAACGAAGTCGGCGTCGTCGCGTTGGCAGGCGGCTCGGATCGTTGCATGTCGATGGCCTGGGCGGCGGCTCGGTGGCGGTCACGGATCTTGCGTTTGCGGTCGGCCGTCCACGTCTCGGGGGCGTCCATGCGGTTCTGCAGGGCGGTGAGGGCTTCGGCCACCGCTTCCTGGTCGTCTGCGGCCTGGCCGCGGTTGGCGACGTACCGTTTGGCGTCCCGCAGGGTGATGTCGGTGAACGGCTGATGCTCGCTTGTCGCGTGCGTCCAGGTGAGGACATGCCACTTGCCAGTGGCGGGGTCGAGAAAGTAGGCGTGCAGCAGGTTGCGAGGGTCGTAGCGGATGGGCCACAGTCCGTCCGGGTAGTCGGACTTGGCTCCCCGGTAGCCGTAGAGGATGTCGTTGTCGTCGTTGTAGACGAGGTAGTTGATCTCGATGCCGTAGGGGTGGATCACCCGAGGCGCGATCGGCAGCAGCTCAAAGTACAGGTTCGGGTCGCGCGGGCAAGCCACGTAGCCGGCAGAGCCGAGGGCTTGGCGATAGGCCTCGTTGGGTGAGACACGGATGTCCGGGAAGCCGGGCAGGTGAAGTCCGCGGTGGGTGCGCCGTTGGTAGACGGCGACGACGTATTCGGCGAAGAACTCGGCGAGTTCGTCGATGGTCCATCGCGCCTGGTCCTCGGCGGTGCGTCCGCGGTTGGCGACGTTGTTGCCCTTGTAGCCAGCGACATGCTCGGAGAACTGCTGGCGTATCGTCAGGAAGAGCCTCTCGACGTGGGGCTTGTCGGTGGGCTTGAGCTTGCGCGCGTCCTGGAGGTCGATCTTCCAGCGGCAGCAGGCGCGTTCGACGACCTTGCTCTTGTAGGGCTTCCCGTGGTCGTACAGCAGCGTCTCGGGGTAGACCACCGGGCGGGCGGCGGCTTCGGCCAGGCGCTCGTCGATGGTCAACACCCGGTCGTAGGGGATTCGCAGGACTTGGTAGCGAAGGGCTTCCGACCAGGCCGGGCGCATGGGCTCGGGGGTCATCACGTCGGCCAGCAGCAGACCGATGTCAATGGCCTTGGTGCCCTCCGGGGTGAGCCGCCAGGACAGGATCGAGCGGGTGGCGACGTCCAGGGCGACGGTGAGTTCGACCTTGTGGGTTTCGCCGGTCTCGGGGTCGAACGCGAGGACGTCCAGCGGGGTCGTGTCCAGCATGACGACCTCGCCCGGACGGTGGGCGACGACCTTACCGAAGGTGCGGTCGGGCTGGTTGGCCGCCGACGCGCGCCGGTAGGCCGGGTCGGTGACGCGGCTTCCGAGGAGGCTCTTCACGATCCGGCGGAAGGCGTCGCGGTCGGGCAGGGCGAAGGCGCCCAGGCCGTACGCGGTGTCCAGCCGCTGCTGGGTACGTCGCAGGAACCGGTTGCCGACGGTCGCGGTGCTGTCGAGGCGCTCGGCCTCAGCCTGGTCGCGGATGGCCTGGATGACCTCGGCCGGGATGTTCTTGAGGGGGTTGCTCAGCTTGGCCCGGCGCTTGTCCACCAGCCCCCACAGTCCGAGCTCCTGGCGCCGGGCCCACTGCTTCCAGATCCACCGCTCGCTGACACCGCACTCGCGCGCCTTGGCCACGACCCGTCCGGTCAGCGGAAGATCGGGATCGTATTCGGGACGGGGCTCGCCCGGCAGGGCGTTGAGCCGGTCGCCGGAGCGGTACCCGGTCATCGCTTCCAGCAGGTCCGCCTCCCGGTCGAGGGCGTCCTTGACCAATGCTGGATCGAGGGAGGCGAGGATGCCGTCGGGATCCACTGCCGCAAGATCGTCCGTATGGCCTGCGGCGTCTGGGGGTTGGACGGATGCTCGGAAGGTGGGGTCGGTTAGCACCTCAGACAGCAGGATGACTTGGAGCCGGCCGGTCTCGGACCGCAGCCGGACGGTGAGGCCGTCGTCGAGACCGGCGACCTTGTGCCGCTCGTCCTCGAAGGCGATCCAGTCGCCTACGGCCATGCGGTGGACGCTCATGGGCACGTCTCCGGGGCTGGGCGGGACCACACCAGGGTGTGGTCCCGCAGGGGCTTGGTGATGTCGAAGGCAAGGCGGTGGTGCCACATGAGGTGATAGACCACCGCGCGGGCGATGTCGGGTGCGGGTTGGAAGGCCAGCAGGTCCCCGATCGCGACCGGGTCGGCGGCGAGTTCGAGGAGCGGGGCAGCGAGCTCGTCGGCGGCGGTCGAGGGACGGCGGTAGCCGGCGAGCCACTTGACGCTCGCCCAGCGGAGCGGGTCGGGCTCGCCCACCATGGCGTATTGCCAGCCCATGGCCTCGGACACGGCGGCGGTCCGCTGCCGCTGCCGTGCGACATCAAGGCGGTCCGTGAACCGGTCCGGTTTGACGTCCAGCAGCTGCACCGACCCGTCTCGCAGGCGGGCGAAGAGATCAGGGGTGTGCCGCCAGACTCCACCCTGGTCGCGGCCCTCCAGCTCGAAGGGCTGGGCCGCAACGTTGGCCACCTCGGGGTCAAAGTCGAGCAGCTTCATCCACTTCGACTCCAGGTAGGACTCGTACTCCAGGAACCGGTCGCTGGTGGCAAACCAGAGCTTGCCGGGGGTGTGCTTCTGGTCGGCGTAGGAGGGGATGTCCCGCACCGGCCGGCCGTCCTCGAACCTCACCTTGGTGGCGTCGACGGCAGTCACCAGCCGCTCGGTGCCGCCCTGATCGCAGTAGCGGACTAGCACCTGGCCGAGCGCCAAGGCGATCGGCCTGACCGTACGGCGCCGCGTCATCGGCTCCTCTCCCGATGCTGCTCCAGCAGTTCCTCGCCCCAGGCGGTGAGGGCGGCGGCCGCCGTGTCCGAGAGGCTGGCGGCGAACTTCCGGCGGCCTTCGCGGACCGACTCCTCGCTAGCCCCTTCCCAGCCGTGCTGGTAGGCCGGCGCCTCCCGTCCGTCCCCGCCAGTCAGGTTCTCCCAGACCCAGGCGGCCGCGTGCCGCTGCCGCTGGCGGGTCACGTCCTGGCCGAACGGATGCAGGATGCCGAACAGGACGCTGTGCGACACCTTGGTCAGGTCTGCCAGCGCCTCGCGGCGCGCGCGATAGTCGACCGGCCCGCGCGCGGCCATCCGCTCGGTCAGGACGCCGACTGCTACCCAAAAGGCATTGACGTCAGGAATTCTCTGCACGACAACCCCGCTGGCCCGGGCCGCGCGGTGGCGGTCCATTGCGAGTTGCTCGGCGGCGTCGCGCCAGTTTCGCCCTCCACAGATGCGGGCGACGGCAAGGGCGGCGAACCGGCGGCCGGTAGACAGTGCCGTGCCGGGCAGGTGTTCGGCGATCAGCTCGGTGTAGTCCCGTTGGCCGACGAGGTGGGGTATCTGGTGCAGACCCAACGGCGCCGGACGGTTCCTGCGGTGGGTCACCACGCCGACGACCCGGTACGAGCGGGGCATCTCGGTGGCCAGCAGCTCGTCCAGCATGCGGGGGCGCGGGAAGTGCCTCAGCGGATCGGTGCCGTTGTTAGCCCTGCGCTGGTGGGCGAGGGCTGCCTGCCAGGGTTCGAACAGAAGCCGGGCTTCGTCGACCCCGCTGCACGCGAGGATCGGTTCGACAAGGGTCAGCAAGCCCGCAGCCTCCGCGGCTTCCGCTGGGCCCGATCGCAGCCGGTTGTGCATCCCACCCCAGGTCATCGAGCGCCGGTAGGCGAGATCGGCGGCCAGTGACTCGCGGGCGGCGTGCGGCATGGCCGCGCTGCCGTTCAGGTCGTCCTCGCCCGCGATAAGCCGCACGACGGCGACCAGCAGTCGCATGGCCACGAACCAGTCAGCGGCGGTGACCTCCTCGCCCAGCAACCGCGACGGCCTCAGATCGGCGGCGTCCAGAACGCTCCTCTGGGCAGTGACCAGCGTCGGGTCGACAGCAGATGCGGCGATGTCCGCCAGCACCTGCTGGCAGAGCCCGGCCCGGCCACGGCTACCGAGCACGCGGTTGCCACACAAGGCCGGGTCCAATGGCCCGGTCCGGGTCAGCAGCCCACGCGGACGGCTGGCGTTTCCCCGCCGCAGCCGGATCCCGCACGCCGGGCAGACATCGATCAGCAGGCACCCGTGGCGCGGACACACAGCCGCAGCCTCCAGCCACCACCACAACGGCCATGCCGGGCTTTCCGCAAGGCAGCGCGGGCACGCGCGGCTGCCGTGGATCTGGGCCCACTCACGACGCGCCCAGTACCTCACTGCGGACTCGGTAGCCTCCTTCAGGCCGGTGAAATCGAGAGCGCCACCCGCGTACCGCTCCAGGTGCATCGCCCGCAACCGCTCCGCCGACAGAGCCGTCGCCTCCCGGGCACCGCGCAGGCTCTCCGGCGTGAGCATCACCCCGAACAGCAAAGGACGCGTCGTCGCGCTGGAGGCCCGACACTCCATACCCAGGTGCTGGACCAGCTGCCCTGGACCGATGCCAAGGTCGAACGCCGCCCGGTCAATCCACGAGGCGAACGCCTCCCCTGCCACGGGGGCCAGCACCGCCGGCAGCCTCCTCGCCCTCGACACCACCCCCAGTCGGCCGACAGCCGGCATGGAAACCGACGCAACACGCGCCAGCGATGCACGCACCGGACCTCGCCCCCTCCCCACCCAGTGACGCAAATATGCTACAGGCGGGATCGCGGTAGCTTTCTGGTGTGGACAGGGCCCAGACGCAATCGGAAGACGAGCCGTACCGCGTCGTATTCGGCAAGCGGCTGCGGGCGCTTCGCGAGGCTGCTGGCCTGAGCCAGAGCGCCGCCGCCCGCGCCATGGGGCTGGACAGGTCCTACTACGCCCGGCTCGAAGCCGGCCGCCACAGCATCGCCGTCGACCGTCTCCCCGGTGTCGCCCGGGTGCTCGGCGTCGAGGTGGGCGATCTGTTTGCCGGTTCCGGCTCCTGACGGGCGCCTGAGCCGACGAGTTCGTATGCATTCGCCGGTGTTGATCACTGCTTGTGCGGCACGATCCCTCCATGAACGAACTCATAGTCGGGACCGTCGGAACGATCCTTGGTGCACTGGCCGGCGGCGGTTTCACCCTTGCCGGAGCCCGTGCCCAGGCCATCGCGACGCACGCCCAGGCCGGCGCGGCCCGGGACATCGCCGACAGGCAGGCCGACGCCGCGTACCTCCAGTGGCTGCGTTCCTCCCGCACCAACGCCTACACGGCCCTGATGCTCGACTCGATGACGGCGGCCAAGATGATGCAAGCCTTTCGTGCGGAACGGCCGTTACGCACCGGGCTGATCTCTGGCCGCTCGAAGCGGAATGTCTACGACGGCCGTCTCCGGGGTCTGCTCGCCGACGACTTCAGCTCCGCGGTGTCCCGGATGCGTCACGCGCGCGCCGTGATCGAGTTGTACGGACCGGCTGAGGTGGCCAAGGCCGCGGCCGACCTAGTGGACCACTGCGACTCGCTGCAGGAACGAGTTGGCTTCCGATGGCGCCTGGATCCCAGCCGCGATCACGGTTTACCCGCGGAGGCTCCGCAGATTCGGGCGCTTCGCGAGCGGTTCGCCAGCGTGGTGCAGCCCCATGTCTCTCTGACTCCCTAGAGGCCGCAGCATCGCGGCGACCCTGTGGTGGAGAACCTGTTCCTCGGTGGTTGACCGGCTGCCGGCCTCCCACCTGTGGCGGAAGGCCGGTCGGCTTCATGGCTGCAGGGCGATGCCCTCGGTCGGTGGCGAAGCTGTCGAGAGGGTCCAGCGGCAGGACGACGTCCGCGGTGTCGGCGGTGTGGCCGGAGAGGTTGTGGAAGGCCACCGTGCCGTCCTGGCGGCCGGTGGCGAGGGCGAGGTGCCCGCCTCTGCCGGGAGCCGGCCGGGCGGGACGGCGGATCTCCTTGTGGCCGGAGGCGATCACGAGATGGCCTTTGTCGAGCTCGGCGGTGAGCCGTCCCGGGCCCGGGTCGGCGGTGATCTCCGACCGGAGTCCGTACCGGGGACGTCAAGCAGTCGGTACCCGCCCGTCGAAGCCTCCGCCCCCGAAGTCTCTCCAGGACGTCGCCCGGTGACCGATCGACTACATGCAGAGCGAGGAAGCTCTATGCGTGCGCCAGTGCGGAGTTGACCGAATATCGACCGAATGCGACTGCGGGATTGCGCGACCCCTCGGCGGGCATATGCGGGCCCCGAGTCGCTGTACCGTTCACCTCAACGGCCCACTCCGCAACGGAGGTTGCCCCACCCGGTGGTCAGACCGGGTGAGGCGTTCGGGTCGATCACGAGAGATGAGTCGAACCAATGCATGACCGACCCTTCCGAGGGCAGGCAAACCTGCCCCAGGTGATCTCCCACGCTAGCAGTGGCTACGCCCGCTTCACGGGATTTCGCAGCCTGCGCGCCACCCGCGGCAGGGCCCAACTCGACGCCGTGCTCGCCCTGTTCGTACTCGCATGGGCGCTCCGAGCCGGCAGCTCGATCGAGTGGGAGCGCGTTGCGCTGATCATTGGCCTGCTGAGGGCATGTCGAGCCACCGGCGTCGAGTGGTTCTGGGCCCGCCTTCTCTGAGAGCCCCCGCGGCCCGGGCGCCCCCGCGTCCGGGCCAACCAATTGGCGGAGAGCTCGCGACGCGCGCTCCCGCCGCGGAATTGCAGCCTCAACGTGCGCCCCACATGCGCCCTTCATCGCTTGGCAGCCATCCGATCACCTGCAGTTCGACGCCAAGGGGAGCCACCGTGCCCAGTCCGAGCAGGCCCGCGATAGGTCCGGTCGGCTACGCGGCTTTCGTCCAACTCCACCGCCGCGGTTATGAGATGTACGCTCGCGCCCGCCTGTGTGACCGCTCCTTGGCCGCGATGGTCGTCGCGCACGTTCTGCGCCGGGCTGAGCTGAGCTGGAGCGCGGCAATCCGCGAGGACCCGACCGCCTTCACGTGGCGGCTACTCCGCGAAACCGTCACGATGGCCCGGGGCGAGGCGCGCGACTCCCGAGCGGACGGCTTGCATCGCGCCCTGCCCGACCGGCCCGCCGACGCCGCACTCCTGCATGAGCGCCTCGGCATGGAAGCCAAAGCAGCCGCAGCCCTGATGGGCTTGGGCGAAGCCGAGCTGCATGTACAACTACAGGTCGCCCGCAGGATACTGGCCGGCCTCAACCACGACCGGAACGGGGCCGCCTGACACTCCACCCGCGAACACCCGTCCCACCGTGGCGCAACCGAACGCCCCCATAGGCATTCGCGCGCCACGGCTTCGCCATGCCCGCCACCAGTTCACCCACCCGAGTTGTTTCAACTCGGAACGGGCCAACCTAAGATGACGTGACATCACAATGGCTTGCTGGCAGAGGGCTTTCGGCGAACGTAGGGGGCGACGTGAACGACGCAGAGGCCGAATCGCAAGACACTGTTGACACGAACACGCCAAGTGCTGCGCGGATGTACGACTACCTCCTGGGCGGACACTACAACTATCCGTGCGACCGGGACGCCTGTGACCAACTGCTGGTGACCGCACCCAGCACACGGGAACTCGCCGTCAACAACAGGGCTTTCCTTGAGCGAGTGGTACGCCACATCGCCCAGAACTATGAGATCAAGCAGTTCCTCGACCACGGATCCGGACTTCCCACCCAGAACAACGTGCACCAGGTCGCCCAAAGCGTCGACCCGGACTGCAAGGTGGTCTACATCGACAACGACCCGCTGGTCCTCGGCTACGGGCGCGCGTTCCTGGAGGAGAACCGGAACGTCCTCATCCTACCGTCGGATATGCGGGAAACCGCGAAGATCGCGGCCGGCGCGGCGAAGATCATCGACTTCAGGGAGCCCGTGGCCGCCTTGTTCGTGTCAGTGTTGCACTGCATCCCCGATGACGACCAGGGCAACCCGCGGAGAATGATCGAGGACACCGTGCGCCTGCTGGCTCCCGGGAGCGTCGTGGTGATCTGCCAGCTCGTGAGCGATGACGTGCGGATTCGCGACGGGGTCACGAACCTGATGCGCGAGCAGACCGGCGACCGTTGGGGCCGAGTGCGCACGAAGGCCGAGGTAGACGAGCTCTTCACCATCGCTCGCCTCCACGTCGAGGAGGAGATCGGTCTCCTCGACGTCACCGACTGGCGGCCGGACACCGAACTGGTCCGCCGCCAGGCCACCGAGGAATGGATCGAGTACGGGGGCTTGGGTACGGTCAGGTGAGAAGACGGGCGCCGGTGCTACCACACTCGCCTCAAGAAGCGAGTTGGTGCACCGGTGTTCGTGTCAGCGGGGTCAGAGACGGGCGCGGTGCCACTCCAGGGCCTCGACGATCAAGTCGCGGCTCGGTATCGGCCCAGGAGCCTGTTTGATGACGAGGTCGCTGAGGTCCTGGTAGTCCAGGTAGTCGCTGGCGGCCTCCTCGCCCGCAATTGGCCCCCGGTGGAACTCGGCCCGCCCGCCTGCTTCGGTGTAGATGACGTCCGGCGCGGCGAACGCGCCTTTCTCGAAGCTGAGCCGGATCAGCGAGGTGACCTGGAGCGCAAGCGGGTCCTCCACGGTCATCACCCTGATGGCAACCGGCGAGCCCATATCGTCCATGTGGTCCAGCAGCACCGGCAGTTGCTCGACCATCATCGCGGGCTGGCCGAAGTCGGCGTACAGGGCACTGCGCTGGATGAACAGGGTGGACCTCGGCAGCCTGGCCGCGAACCGGTCGGCCCGCAGGCCCCGGACCTCGATGATCCGGGGTGCCAGCGTCCGCTGACTGGCCAGCAGCGTCTTGCCTGTGACCACCTCGCGGTACCTCGGGGTCTGGAGAACCCCCGGGATCACATTGTTGTCGATGATGAGCTGCCGCGCGGCCCGCTCCTCCAGGCTGGTGAGGCGCAACATCGAGTCCGGTACTGCCTCGCGGTAGGCGGAACCGGCCCGAGTACGAACCGAACTGGCCCATCCCTCCACCGAGGCATCATTCGCGAGCTGGAGAAGCTCCTGCCGCCGCGGACCAGGCCGCACACCCAGGGCGTCCAGCAGAACCTCGACCACGGCCGGCTTGTCAATCCGCGTCTCGCCGTTCTCGATCCGGCTGTAGACCGACACGGACACCTTGATCTTGGTCTTCGCCAGGACCTCCCTCTGCGTCAGGCCGCCGCGCTCGATCCTCATCTCCGCACCCAACAACAGAGCGGGAACGCCCCAGGAGCCCGGCGGATCCGCAGCAGGCCGTCCGAACGGGACTACACGATCTTCAATGGCCACAGGGCCCCCCTTGGGCAAAACTCAAACTCACCCGAATGGTCGGACTCAGCTTCACACAAGGGGGGCACCGCCGTCACGCCAGGCCACTGAAACCTGGCGTTCAATCTACAGATTCAGACCGCCAGGTGATCGAATTCTCCGTTCTTGACCCCGTCCAGAAGCGCCGCGATCTCCAAGGCGGTGAGGACGAGGGCCGGACCGCTCGGGAAGCGGCTGTTGCGCACGGCCACCTGGCCGTCGTTCAGCCTCCGAAGCTCCAGGCAGGCACCGGCCCCCTGGCTGGCCTCGGCCTTCTGCCAACCGCCCACCGCCTCGATCACGTCAGCCGGCATGCCATTGAAGTAGTCGATCACGATCAGCCACCTCCACTGTCCGATTGGCGCCCACTTCTCCGATCTTCACATTCACAGAGAAGTTCCCTGGTCGGGCGCCTGCGAAATCCCGCACGGGATTTCGCAGGCCGGGCGAGTTGAATCATTCACCTCGATAATCGAACGGCGCCACTCCCCAATAGAGTGAACGCGGATCCAATTCTGCATATTTATGGTCAGATTCTGATAGCACCGTCGCATGTGGCAGACGTCTGCCCTGTTCGCGCGGTGGGGGCTGTTGCCTCGGCGGTCAACCAGCTGCTGGCTGGAAGCACCGACCTGCTAGCTCGTCTCCGCACGGGAGACGGCTCGTCGGCGGCGGAGTTGCGGGTCGGCCCAGCGTTCGGCTGGGCCGACCGGGAGCTGCTGTGCGTACGAGCCCGGTGGTGTGGGCTGCCGTCGATCGGCCGGTGGGGTGGGTCGCTACTGGCGGCAGTAGGTGCTCGGGCCGAATTCGAAGACCTGGGTCTGGCCGGGCGGCACGACGCCGATCAAGTCCCTGGTCCGGGTCGGCGCCTCGGTACCCGGTAGGCGGGACCGGCCCGGCCGCGGTGCCAGCCTTCCCCGACCGAAGCCTGCTCGGCGCCATCCGGGGGCGTCACCTGCTACGCGCAGGTGTTGAGCATCTCGGTCAGCGCGTTCTTCTCCGCCTCGGTGACGGACAGGCCGTAGACGTGCTTGGTGTCTGTCCAGGCCCGGGAGTAGGTGCACCAGTAGGAGGCCGCCGGCGGGCGCCAGGCGTCCGGGGTCTTGTCGCCCTTGCTGCGGTTGGAGGCGGCGGACACGGCGATCAGCTGGCTGTGAACCAGGTCGTTGGCGAAGGCGCGGCGCTTGGTCGTGGTCCAGGTGTCGGCCCCGGATCGCCAGGCCGCCGCGAGGGGCACCATGTGGTCGATGTCGAGCTGTTTTGCGTCAGTGAAGGACTTGCCGTCGTAGGCGCTGGTCCACAGGCCGGCCACGGCCCGGCACAGTTCGTCCTGGAGGACGTCCTCGCCGTCGCGGGCAAGCACCGTCTCGCGGGTGTCGCACTCCCCGGAGATCTTGATCCAGTGCGGGAACTTCTCGCGGCTGTAGCCGTCCATGGAGTGCGGGGCCTCGACGGCCAGGTCGTCGAGTTCGGCCCGGACGACGTCGGCCGGCGGCGGCTCGGGAAGTTCACGGTGCTGGGAAGAAACGGTGGTCTCGGCCGGGGCCGGCGGTGCGGCCGCGGCTGCGGCCGGGGGAGCTGCGGGAATCAGCGCAAGGGCGAGAACGGCGAAGGTGGTGGCACTACGGTGCCACCAGGCAGAAGTAGTCATGCGGTAGAGCTATCGGCTTCGGGGAGGCGATCGGTGGCATGTCACCTGGTGATCGGCGTGGCGTTCTGCGGGTTGACTCTGAGGCGGAGGAGGTCGCCTCGGCCGTAGGTAGCAGCGTCCTCCGGCGTCTGGTCGATGTGCGGGACCGCAGTCAGCCGATGACGAGACGGTGAGGCCGCCGCGTTCCAACGCTCCGGTGACCGGCAGAAGCTGATCAACGGCATTCACGCTGGTCGATCACACCGACTCGGTGCCATTTACTCATTCGAGAGCGGCTGCTCGTTCATCGAGCTCTTCGACACCGGGCACATCACGTAGCCGGTACAGGCGGGCCCGCATGTCGTGCACGGCGTCCTGGACCTTGATCGAGCGGATGCCGTCCGCGCAGTTCAGGAAGTCGTTCCAGGCGGAGAGCGCACCGTCCACGTCATCCTGGCGGAGCCGGACAGTCCCGAGGTCCGCGAGGACGATCGCGCGGGTGCGACGACGGTCGAGACCGTGGATCTCCAGCGCGTGGTGGAGGTGGTCCTGCGCGCTCGCGTAGTCGCCGAGCTGGGCCAGGATCATGCCAGCTTCGTGGGCCCAGCGGCCGATGCTGTAGTGCGAGGCCCAGGAGTCGCCGGGGGCACCGGTGGCTCGTTCGATGGACGTCTGCGAGGAGACGAGGGAGCGGGTGGCGGTCGGCCGGTCGCCGTCCAGCGCGGCGGCGTTCGCCAGGGTGGCCTGGTAGTAGGCGACCGCGCGGGGGTCGTCCAGGTTCTTCGCCTGGTTGACGCAGTCCTCTGCTATCCGGACGGCGGTCGCGCGGAAGCCCAGGTCGATGGCCTGCACGGCGAGTCCGCGCAGGGCGGTGGCAGCGAGTTCGGCGTCGCCGGCCTCGGAGGCCAGGCGGAAGGAGTGCGCGTAGTACTCCTGAGCGGCTCCCTGATTTCCCTCGTCCTGGGCCATCCAGCCTGCCAGGTGGACGAGTTGGGCGGTCGCGGCGAACAGCTCGCGGCCGACGGCCTCGGTCCAGGTGCCGTCCAGCCACGTGGACACGTCGTCGTGGAGGTAGCGGACGGCGAGGTGGCGGGCGTGTCCGCCGCCGAGTTCGGCCGCCGCGTCGCCGAGGGACTTGGTCATCTGGCGGACGGCCGCAACTTCGCCCCGGCCGACATGGACCTTCCCACCGGTCTTCTGGCGGACGCGCCGCAGCAGGCTGTCCGGGTCGGGCATCCCGAGCGCCGCGAGCGCGTACGCGCTGGAGGCGGCCATGAACTCCCGGCGATCCACCACGTCCCTCCGGCTCAACTCGATGACGGAGTCCACGGTATCGCCCGATCCGGGATCTTCCGGATCGGTTGGCGAACTGCCGCCTGCATCTGGTACCCGCAGTTCCAGGACCTCGATCAGGTACGGCAGCCAGTACGTCGGGACACGTCCACCGAGTTCCCACCGCGACACCTGATCACGCCCCGGGCCGACAGCTCCCTTTCCCTCGGCCTTGCCCAGTTCGCGGCCAAGCCGCGGCTGTGACCAGCCCTTCTTCTTCCTCGCGTCTCTGATCAGCGCCCCGATCGGTGCGGCATCCGCCGACACGGCACCCCTCCCCTGGCCGACAGTGGCCGACAAGTGGCCGACGACTGGCCTACACCCTGGCAGCTTCTGCTGCTGTGTGCACGGCCGTTGACTGAGAGTCAGCCGCTTCGGGGGGCGCGGAACTCCCGTTCCCGCCCTGGCCCACCCCGGCACACGGGGCACCACCCGGCGGCGACCCGAGCCCCACCCCCATCGAGGTTCAGGAGGCACGTTGTGCGCATCCTCGTCGACGGACTGGACATGTCGGGCAAGACCACCCTGGTCGCCGCTCTGATCAAGACTCTCGAAGCCCGGGGAGTCACCGCGGTGCGGCATCGCGGGATGCTCGCCGAGCACCACCCCGTCGAGCCGCTGCTCAAGCGGCTCCCGCTGGTGAGGCAGCCCCAGAGCAGCGCCATCACGGCAGCGTTCCTGGTCGGCGGATACGCGCTCGACGGACTTCTTGTTCGCCTCGACCCGCCCCGGCCAGCCGACGCCGCGATCATCCAGGACGGCTACGCGGACCGGACCATCGCCTTCGGCCTGGCCGGTGGTCCCTACCTCACGGCCGCGCTGGCGCTATGGGCCAGCCGGATGTTCGCGACGTTCGACGTCGCCGTCTACCTGCACGCGAGCCCCGAGGTGCGGCGCGCACGGATGGCCGAGCGGGCGGACGTGGATGCCACCGACCGCCGTGGTGTCGAGGACCTGGCGTTCGCGGCCCGCTTCAACACCAGCTTGCTGCACTTCGTCGGCCGCCGGCACCGCAACCTCCTGGTCTTCGACACCGCCAAGCACACGCCCGAGGAGATCGCCGAGCAGGTCCTCGCCGTCGCCGAGCTGCCCGCCCTGCCAGCCCCCAAGCCCAAATACAGGTGGACCGCATGACCTTCCCCATGCCCGCGCACGACACCGGCCTGTGGCAGGCCGCCGAGTACGAACTGGAGGCCGCCCTGGACGGGCGGCCGCTGGTGGCCGCCGAGCGGTTCGCCAGCAGTGGCCGCACCACCTACGCCGGGCCGGTGCCGATCGCCGCCGCCCGCCCGGCGCTGGCCATCGGCTGCTACGAGCCGTGGGTGCCCGCCTCGCCTGTCGAGGCGCTGACGCTGGAGGGCCGCGCGTCGCTTCGCGGCGCCGCCCAGCGCCGGTCCTGGATGGCCGACCTCGACCGCAGTTCCCAGACCGCCGTCCGGCGCCACGAGCGGCCGGTGATCGCGGCCTGGTACGCCACCGACCGGCTGCGGCGATGGGCCGGGCCACGCGGCACGGTGGCCGCCATCGACGCTGCCCTGCGGGCCGAGGTCGAGAACAAGGCGAGCTTTGGCGACATCCTCAACCACTCGGGGGTCCCGACCGGCCTGCACCTGACCGGCGCCCGGGTCGACGGCCCTCTGCCCGGCCTGCGTGAGCTCCGCCGCCTCGTGCGCTCGGAGAAGGTGGTGGTGCAGTGCGGCGCGGACTCCGGCGGCCGGGGCACGGTGTTCGTCGACACCGAGACGGACCTGGCGCGGGCCGCCGAGATGGCCGGCCCCTACCGGGTGACGGCGTTCGTGGCCGGCTGGTCCGCGAACACCACGGTGCTGTCCGTCCCGGACCGCGCCGGGCGCCCCCGGGTCTACGTCGACCGCCCGTCCCACAAGGCCGTCGGGGTGCCCGAGGCCGGCATCGTCGCGGGCAAGAGCGGCGGCAACACCTGGTGCCTGCCCTGGCCCGAGGACGCCGCCGCCCGCCTGGTCGACGCGGCCGTGCGGATCGCCACCTGGGCCTGGGACAAACACCGGCTGAAGGGCCTGTTCGGCCTGGACGCGCTGCTGACCGCCGACGGCGAGGTGTTCCTCAACGAGATCAACTGCCGAAACCAGGGCACGACCGAGGTCTCCGCGGTCAACCAGCAGCTTCGCGGCCTGCCGCCGTTCCTGATCGCCCACCTGACCACCATGCTCGACCACCCGGTCACCTGGCTGCCGGATAGCGACGACTTCAACGCGGTCACCGTCGACCTCACGGCCGGACCCGCCCCGGGGCCGTACTACCTCAAGCTCCGCCACCGCGGCGAGGAGCCGGTCCGCCTCGGCCCCCACCTCGGCGTCCCGGGCGTCTACCGCGTCCACGAAGGCCGCCTGCGGTGGGTGCGGGCCGGCGCCCACCCGGCCGACGCCGGCCCCGGCGAGGTCCTGCTCGCCAACCTCCCCGCCCCCGGCACCGTCTGCGAGCCGGACGCCGAACTCGGCACCGCCGAGGGGATCACCACGGCCGCCGACGCGCCGTTCGCCGGCCCGCACACCCTCTCCCAGGCCAGCCGCGAACTGCTGGCCGCCTTCGACCAGCACCTCATCCCCGCCGACCGCCAGGAAGGAACCGCCCCGTGACCACCGCAACGATGCCCAGCCTGCGCGACCAGCTCGCCGCCGTGCCCGACGTCGCGCTCACCCGCCTGCAGTACCTCGCCGGCGAGGTCGGGTGCGTCAACCGGTGCGCGATGTGCAGCCAGGCCGCTGGCAGCGACCTGTGGCGCTTCACCCCTCGCGGCCTCACCCAGCTGATGACCGCCCTCGCCGGTGAGGCCGCCACTCGGGGCGTGCGGATCGCCCAGGACCGCGTCCACCGCCCCGGCGTGCTCTTCCCCTACATGGACAACGACATCGGTTCGTACCCGTACCTCGACACGTACGCCGAACTCGCGCGCGACGTCCTCGGCGTCAAGATCCGCATGTCCTCCGTCGGGTTCTCCGCCAAGAACACCCGCCTGACCGGGATGCACCGCCGCATCGTCGCCGACCTCGGCGACGTCTTCGACGGCATCCGCTTCTCCCTCACTCCGTACGCCGCCGGCTACATCGGCAAGGCCCCCGGCACCTCCCGCGACCAGTACACCGCCGACCTCGCCCACACCCTGCGGATCTACCGCCCGCTGCTGGACCGCCTCGGCCACGGCGCCACCACGGCCGCCGCCGAACTGCGCTTCGCGCCCCTGGTCGGGCTCGCCCCGCTGACGGACACCCACATCGACGGCCACCACGTCCTGGCGGCCGGCCCGCACCTGCTGATCGCCGCCCAGCCCGACGCCGGCCCGCTGCCGGTCACCCGCATCGAGCGCCTGGACGAGTACGACCAGCCCGTCCTGTCGGACCCCGGCCGGCTCTACCTCCACGTCACCGCCGACGCCGCCCAGCTGAACAGCGCCACCGTGCACGACGCGCTGTCCGGCCTCCTGGCCGTGCAGCACCGGGCCACCCCCGTGACCCTGCACCGCTTCACCAACGGCGACGGCGACTACTACAGCGCCGACCCCGACTTCCACCCCGACGGCCGCTTCACCGCACTGAACATCTACCCGGCCACCGACAAGCGCAGGAAGTCCGGCTATACGGATACCACCCGCCACTTCCTCAACACCCTGCTCGACCACAAGGCCGCCCGCGGCCTCGCCCGGCGCGAGCCGTTCCCGGACGCCACCGCGAGCGACATCGACGCCGTACTGTCCGCCCTGCGCTTCAAGGCCCAGACCCTCGACCCCATCGACCGGGCCGGCGCCGCCCACCTGCGCGAACGCGTGATCCCGATGGTCGGTGTCCACGCCCGCGCGCTCCTGGCGGCCGGCTACCCGGCCGCCGCGTTCTTCTCCCGCGACTTCACCATCGACACCGGCCAGATCGTCAACCAGGGACGCGCCCTCCACCTCTTCCGGGGCCTGGCCGCCACCGACGGCGAGCCGATGACCCTGCGGGAGGAACGCGGCTTCGGGCAGGCCAGCCTCTCCACCGTCCGCGGCCCGATCTGGCGGATCACCCCGCTGCCCTGGACCGACAGCCGCCTGCCGCTCGCCGTCACCGGCCGCAAGAACCCGCCGACCGGGCAGCCCACCGTCCTGATCGAGGAGATGGACCCCTGCCACCTCGCTCCGGTCATGCGCTCCACCGGCCGCCGGCTCCGCCAGTTCACCCTCACCGGTGTCGAGATCGAACACATCGCCCAAGCCGACGCACGCACCGCCCACGGCTTCCCCGGGGCAAGCTAGAGAGCATCAACACACCGACTTCTCCCGGCCGTTGAGCCAGGAGGAGTCGGTGGATACCTCCAACACGCCACCATCCCCATCAAGGAGAACCAACCCGATGAGCACCACCGAAGCGACGACGCCCGAGCCGTTCAGCAGGATCAAGGTCCGCGTCACCGGCCTGGTCTTCTGCGGCAACGACGTCGCGCTGCTGCGACGGGACCGGGCCGACTCCGTGCACTACACCACCATCGGCGGCAACGTGCACGACGGCGAGGACTACCGCGAGGCCATGTACCGCGAGCTCAAGGAAGAACTCGACCTCGAACGCGACCAGGCGCCCACCGAGCCGGAGCTGATCTGGATGGCGGACGCCCGGATCAGCCGGCCCGGCCCGACCCCGCCACCCCGCAAGTTCCACCTGATCTACCGCCTCCACGTCACCCCCGAGGTCCGCGCCCAGCTCGCCACCCAGGAGTTCGACGAGCTCCCCGACGGCAGCCACGAGGTCGGCACCGTCGAGTGGCACGACTACCGCAAGGTGGACGGCCTGCCGCTCTTCCCGCCGATCGGCAAGCAGATCGCGGGACTCGAAAGCCCCGACGCCCCGGTGTGCAGGTTCGAGCTGGAGCCGATCACAGACCAGAACTACACCTGGATCTAACCCCTTTCGACCCTCGCGTTCCACCTCCGAACACCCCTCCCGGGAGTCCACCCGAACGAGTGAATCCCCGAGAGGGGCACGAACGACACATTGCCATAGGCCTCATGGGCGAATCGCCCGGCATGCGTTCATCTGATTACGATGCGTGCCCGTCTGAGTTGATCTCCGATGGGAAGCTCATAAGACCTCGATGGTGCCGTCACCACCGTCACCTACGAGTTCGGCCTCACCCGCCTCATCGCCCACGAGATCGACCACCTCGACGACCTGCCCTACACCGACCGGATGCGCTCCGGCGTCCAGCCGATCCCGATCGAGGAGTATCGGGGTTCCGGATCGACCTGGACCTACTGACTGCGGCGGCTTCGGCCGCCGCGAAGGACGCCTTGGACGGTCGTCGGGTCCGGCGTGGCGGACTCCTCCCCGGGCTGCCGCTGCGGTGCAAGCGCGGACCAGCCGCTCATGAAGCGTTTCGGGTGCATCATCGCGTGCTGGGTGCGCGGGACGGGGCTGCCGGATTGGTCAAGGACGCAGGCCGCCAGCGGGATGAAGCGGGGGCCGACCAGGCTCATCGCCGTGATCTGCAGCGGTGTGTGGAGCCAGTCCGAGATGGCACGGACGCCGCCGTCCTCGACCTCCACGGGCAGGACGCGGCGGGCTTCCCGGAGGGGGTCGGCGGCGGCGAGGATCGGTACGGCCATGCGAAGGCCGGCCGCGAGCACGGGCAGGGGCGCGGAGTATCCGCGCGAGCTCTCGCCCGCGCGCCACACGGTGGCCTCGTTCTTCCTGGTCCGTTCTTCGAAGACCTCTCTGACGCGGGCGTCGAGGCCCCTCACGTCGGCGAGGGTTCCGCGTTCGGTGCACAGCAGCAACACGGCGAACAGATCGTTGGGGGTGACGTTCTCCGCCGTCCCGCGTTCGCCCAAACGGTTGAGCAGTTGCAGCAGCCAGCTGTGCGCGTCGACCAGCGCGCTATCCGTGACCGGCAGGCCAGGCAGGTCGCGCAGTCGTCGCCCACACGACTGCCCCCGTCTGCGGTCGAAGCCGTGGCACCTCCAGTTGTCGCCGTCGATGCATCCGATCGAGCGGACACCGGTGCCGCACACGCATGCATCGACCATGTAGAGCCGGTGGCGGAGGCAGACGACGAACCATGGAAGCAGCCAGGCCAGCGGCCACCGGCCGTCGCTCTCCCCGATGCACGCGGGGCAGACCCTGAACCGGGTGGTGCCCAGGACATAGCCGCGCTGGATGACGGCCGCCCGGTTCTTTTCATGCTGATCGATCTTGGGGACGTCCGGAAGGCCGGCGGGCCATGGGTGGTCGGCGTGCACGCCGGAGAGGTATGACTCAAGCGTCAGCTCGGTGATCCGCTGGCGGGTCAGGCCGGTGGCTGCGGCTACGGTCTCCACTTGTCCCTCGGTCAGCCCCTGGACGGCCCGCCGCAGCCGGAAGATCGCACTGCTGCCTCCGCCGTCCAGGCCGAGGACCGAGGTCACCGGCGCGAAGCTGGTCTCCAGGACGCGCGCCAAGGCGGCTGCCCAGCTGTGGAGAGACTCTCCGGGCACCGGTACGGGAACGGCTGGCAGCCGCCTGGGCATCCAGTGCCCACGCTCGACCATCGCGCTCCTCCTGCCCCTCCACCGGTCCCCCATGCTGGCACAGGCGCACGCGTTGAACGGCCTGGCCCGCTCGATGAGGCAAAGGGGATGCTCGTCCCCGTGAGCGAGCAGCGGGTCCCGGTTTCGCCCAGCTGGCGCTATGGGGTTGGCGTGGGGGTTTCGTGGTGGCGCCAGCCGGGCCGCAGACCGAAGGGCCGACCGAATCCGGCGAGCCAGCCAGTGTCACGCAGGAGCTTAATGGCTTGGCCGTGGAGGTGGTCCATGTAGGTCGGGTCGTTGTGTTCGAAGTGCGCGTTGCGCAGGATCCGCCAACTCGGGCCGTGGCCGTGGCGGGCGAGGTAGTCGGCCACCCAGCGCGCCAGTTCGGCCTGGCGGCCCTCGACGAGGGCGGCTGCCTGCTCCTGGACGGCCGGGTCGGGGCTGTAGTGGTCGAAGGGCTCGTGGACGGGTGGGCAAGGGGAGGCGACGGCTCGTGCCTTCGCGCTGAGGCCAGCTGTGAGAACGCCGTCGGCGACGGCGGGTAGCTGGGCGAGCCAGCCGGTCTCGTGCAGCGCGGTCGCGGCAGCTTCGGCTACGGCGGGGCTGGCCGCGATGGCCGCGGCCATGGCGTGGAGGGGGACTTCGAGGCGGCGCTCGGGGTCGGCGTGCGCTGTCAGGTACATCGCAGCGAGTCGATGCTCGGAGCTCGCTTCGCTCAGCAGGGGATGGCGGATCAGCCGCCGTTGCCAGGTGGCCAGGAAGGTGGCTGAGTCCCGGCCGAGCCACAGGGCCGGGTCGTGTCCCACCAAGTCCGGGATGGCGGCGATGACGGGGTCGGCGTCGGCGGCCACAGCAACCGCGTCCAAGTCGACCCGCATCCAGCCACTGGCGGCGAGTTCCCTCAAGGAATCGCGGATGCCGGGGATCGGGATGCGCTTGACCTTGGGCGCGGACAGGTCCAGCTCGCCGCTCCAGAGCGCCCTGGTGGCCCACCACACGGCGGCCAGCCGCAGATCGGGGCCGCCTGCCGGGGCAGTCTGGGCGACCTTGGCCATCATCGCTTGAAGGACTGCTGCTTGCCGGCCGCTGAGCGCTTTGCGTCCGGCGTAGACGGTCAGCGACAGCGGCCGGGGCGCGTGGTGGGCGTCGGGAACGTGGTTGACCACGCCGTCCTGCGCGCACAGGAGACAGCCCAGGGCTCGTTCGATGTCTCCGGCCAGGCCCTTGCCGAGCTTCATCCGCCCGAGCCGGAGCCGCTCGTCCACTGCCCTCGGCTCCTCGTCCTTGGGAGGCCGAGAGCTGGACCGGGAAGCCGATGCCTCGGCGAATCCGCAGATGTCTTCGGCGAGTTGGTAGCGCAACCGTCCGCTGGCGACGGTGGCGGAGGTGAACCAGCAGGCTTCGCGCAACACCTCTGCGACGGCATCCGCTTCGTCATCGCTCAGCTGGCAGGCGGCGCACAGATGGGCGAGGTCGACCTCCCCCGCCCCGGTCGAGTCGGCGTGGGCGGCGGTGTACGCGGCGGTCAACCTGATCACCGCCGGCTGTTTGCGCAGCCGCTTGTGGCTCAGCAGGCGCAGGCACCAGCCCGACAGCCGGGAGCGGGCACTCTCGGACACGGTGAGCGGCGCCGACGAGGCGGCGGCCAGGTCCGGCACCGTGCACTGCACCGCGCTGGTCTGCGCGTCCAGGACCGCGTCGGCGTCCGCGTGCAGCCACCCGCAGGCGACGAGGTCCTCCACCACGGCCCTGGGATCGTCGAGCTTCAGGAGTCCGGTCAGGTCCTGGGCGGTCAGGTTCGCGGTGCCGGCCCGCTCCCCGGGGCGCGCGGCCCGGGGCGTGCAGATCAGGGCCAGCAGCCGGGCTTGCGGGCTACTGCCCGGGCGGCGTGTGGCCAAGTAGTCCCACAGGCGCCGAAGCGCTACCGCGTGCCCGGTGGTCAGCAGCGGCTTGCCCGATGGTGTGATCAGCGGCTTCACAGCAGCCGCCCCTGGGGTTGTACCCGCCTTGGCCTCGGCTGGCGCGGGAGACTGACCCGTCGGTGACAGGGCCGCGCGCGGCGATGCGGGTGGGGTGCCAGTGCGGGCCGGGGACTTGGGCACCGGCCGCTGCCGCGACGCGGTGCCCGTCGGCGGTGCCGTAAATTGCGGCACGGCGGTCGGGGTCCGCGCCGGGGGCGGAGCGAGCGGTGCGCTGGGGGCCCGCGGACGGTAGGCGGGCGCGGAATGGATGATCTTGATGTGCGGGGTGGCCGCCACGCACCGGGCGCACATCTCCGCCAGCCGCCAGATCCTTCCGAAGCGGTCCGGTGCGAGTGTCAGGCTTACGGGCCCGCCGCAGACACCGGGGGCCGGGTGCCATGTGCAGCCCTCCGCCCGGCAGCGGCAGAAGGCTTCTTCGTGCAGCGTTCCGACCTTCCGGGCGTGGGCGGCGAGGTGTTCGATCGCCGCCGCACGGGCTTGCGCGGGCACCCGGTGCCGCTCGGCGCCGAGCGCCCTACACACCGGGGCGGAGCACTCCAGCCCCACGATGCCCTCGGCGGGACGTCCGCGCGGGACGATTCGCACCGTCCACAGTCGGCCGGTGGGACGATGAGCTGTGGGCGCGGGCATCCAGGGAAGCCTTCCTGTTCGCGGACATGAGGGCAGGGCTGCACGATGAGGACGGGCTCATGGTGGCGGATGCGGCCACGCTGCGGCACGACGGCGCGCGGCTGCGTTCACCCGTCCGTGTAGACCCCGAGCAGGACGTCCGCGGCCGCAGTCGCGACGTCGCATCAGATGATCGGTGCCGCTATCAGCCACGGGGCCGCGGCGGCAGGCTCAGCCGAGAAGTGCGCCATGCCGATGCTCCCTGACGTGGTCACTCGTCGGTGAACGCCGACCATTCGCTCATCCACGCCTTTAGCTTGTACACCACGTACAACGTGCACGGAACCGGGGCTCCGTTCGGGTTCAGGACGGCTGCGGCCAGCGGGATGTACGGGTCTGCACCCAGGCGGAAGCCAACAGTGGCAGCCCTGGGCCAGCACAAGCGACTGAACGATTGAGTGCGCTACTGCATTGTCGCTGAACTATTCACCACGCTACTGAACGATTGATTGTCGCCCGACAGCCGCCTTCGTGGCCGGTGTTGAGGGCGGCGAGCAGGTCGGCCACCTCGGCACCGCGTACCTCCCCGACCACCAGCCGGTCGGGCCGCATCCGCAGTGCCTGGCGGACCAGATCCCGCAGGGTGAGCTCGCCCAGCCCCTCCTGGTTGGGCGGGCGCCCCTGGAGCCGCACCACGTGCGGGTGGTCGGGCCGCAGTTCGGCGGAGTCCTCGGCGACGACGATCCGCTCCTCCGGACCGACCAGACCGAGCAACGCCGCGAGCAGCGTGGTCTTCCCCGTGCCGGTGCCCCCGCTGATCAGCAGCGAGAGCCGGGCCCGCACCACGGCGGCCAGCAGCTCGCCACCGCGCGGCGGGAGCGCCCCGCCGGTCACCAGCTCGTCGAGATCGAACGGCCGGGGGCGGCACACCCGCAGCGAGATGTGGGTGCAGCCGGCCGCGATCGGCGGCAGGACGGCGTGCAGCCGGGTGCCGTCCGGCAGCCGGGCGTCCACCCAGGGCCGCGCGTCGTCGAGCCGCCGCCCGGCCGCCGTGGCGAGGCGGTGGGCGAGCCGGCGCACCGCCTCCGGGTCGGCGAAGCGCACGCCGGTGGCCCGGCGCAGCCCGCCGCCCCGGTCGAACCAGATCTCGTCCGGTCCGTTGACCAGGACGTCCGTGACGTCGGGCGCCGCCAGCAGCCGCTCCAGCGGGCCCGCACCCACCAGTTCGGCGCAGAGCAAGCGCACGGTGTCCAGGACGTCGTCGCCGCCGAGCGGCGGCCTGGCGGCGCGCAGGGCGGTCGCCACCGAGCCGGCGGTCGGCGGCGACCCGGACTCGGCCAGCCGCAGCCGGACGGCGTCGACCAGCGCGGCGGCGCGCTCCTCCCGCGCCGTCCGGCCGTAGGCGTTCGGTTCGGCCCTGGGTCCCGGGACGCTCCCGGGGCCGGGGACGCTCCGCAGCGCGCGCCGCTCACCCGGCCCGCCGCCACCGCGGTCGGCACCCGGACCTCCGTCGGTCCTGCGCAGACGCACCATCAGGCGACACCCCCCTCGACCGCCGGCACCGGCGGCAGCACCTCGTCCAGGAACGCCCCGCAGAAGCGGGCGAGCGGCCCGCTCTCCCGGATGCCGGGCGGTACGCCCTGTTCGAGGTCGACGGCCAGCCCGGGCTCCGGCTCCAGCACCCCGGCGAGCTGCATCCGCAGTCCCCGGGCGACCCGGTGCGCGGGGATCCCGAGGGGACCCGGCGGCCGCACCACCGCCCGCACGTCGCCCAGCCGCATGCGGACGGACGCGGCCACCCGGTCGGCGGCCGCGACCGCGCGCAGTTCGGCCGGCACCACCAGCAGCGCCGTGTCGGACTGCTCCAGCGCCTGCCCGGCCGCCGGATCCAGCCGCCGGGGCACGTCGACCACCACGAGTCCGCCCCGACGGCGGGCGGCGGCCAACACGCTGCGCATGGCCTCGGGCGGCACCGCGAGGGTGTCGCTGCGGTCCCAGGACAGGCAGGACAGGGTCCGGAGCCGCTTGAGCGCGGGCAGCGCCCGGGCCAGCTCGGCGCCGTTCACCCGGCCCCGGGAACCGGCGAGGTCCGGCCAGCGCAGGCCGGCGGCCGTCTCGCCGCCGAGCAGGATGTCGAGGCCACCGCCGAGCGGGTCTCCGTCGACCAGCACGGTGTGCAGGCCCCGGCGCGCGGCGGTGACGGCGAGCGCGCAGGCCAGGGTGGAGGCGCCCGCGCCGCCCCGCCCGCCGAGCACGGCGACGGTGCGCGCGGGGGCGCCGACCCCTTCGGCGGCGTCGGCGACGCGGTCGAGCAGCCAGACCTCGGCGTCGGGCAGGAACAGCACGTGCTCCGCGCCGAGTTGGACGGCCCTGACCCAAACGCCCGCGTCGTCGAGGTCCAGCCCGAGCAGCAGCACCCCGGGCCTGCGGGGCAGCCCGGCACACTGTCCGGACCGATCGTCGCCGACCAGGACCAGCGAGGCGCCCTCCCACAGCTCGCGCGGCGGCGGGGCGCCCCGGATCAGCCGCGGCTCGGTGCCGGCCGCCGCGCAGATCCGGAGCAGCTGCTCGGCCAGGCCGTCGTCCCCGGTGAGGACGAGCGGCCCGACGGGCTCCGGCCCGCCGGCGGTGGGGTGGTCGGTGATGGGCTTCGTCATGAGGGCTCCCCTGTCGTCCTGGTGTCCGGTCGGTCCGGCAGCCGGTCGCCGGGCCCGCGGCACGGACCCGGCGACCACCGCCGGACATCACGGTGGACGGTGATCCGGATTCCGTCCGCCTGGTTCCGAATCCCTGTGGACAACTCATGGGCTGTGGACGAAAACGTTCACCCGCACGGGGGGCTATTGGACAAAGAATTGACGAAACGGGCTCACGGAGATGAACCGCCATACCGACGAGACCGGATAGCACCGCGCGGACCGCGCGCTCCCCGGGGCAGGTCCGACCGCATTCCCGAAGCTGCCGGGGTCGGCGCCGACCACGAACGACGCCCTATGGGCCATCTACTGAGAGTGATGAAAACACGCGACCACCCCCGTTCCCCGACACCCCCTGTAGACACCACGGGGGCCGGCCGGCAGATCCGCACGATGGGCCGTTCAAGCCCTGAAAATGGCCCTGGACGTGCGACGACCCCCGCCGGGGGGGAGAGCGGGGGTCGTCTATCCACGGCCCGACTCGGGGGGGAGGAGCCGGACCGGGTTAGCACGGTCGCGAACGATCCGTGACTTCCATGGTGTACCCGAGCGGCCAGAAACACAAACCCGCACGCCCACGAGTACACCGAATGGCGGGCTGTTTTGCGGCGCCCTCTATCCTCGGTTCCCGTGGACACCACCGAGAACGCCGACGAGCACGCCGACGAGTCCCCGGACTCCACCGCCGCAGCTGCCGGAGCCGACGGGACACCCGGGCCCGACGGGACGGCCGTGACCGACGCACGCCCCGGAGCGCCCGGCTCCGGCCCGTCCGGGCCCCGTCCGCCGGCCGTGCGGCCCGGTCCGACCGGCCCGCGCACCGCCGCCTTCTTCGACCTCGACAAGACGATCATCGCCAAGTCGAGCGCCCTCGCGTTCAGCCGCCCCTTCTACCAGGGCGGCCTGATCAACCGTCGGGCCGTCCTGCGAAGTGCGTACGCCCAGTTCGTCTTCCTGGTGGGCGGCGCGGACCACGACCAGATGGAGAAGATGCGGGAGTACCTCTCCGCGCTGACCCGGGGCTGGAACGTGCAGCAGGTGCGCGAGATCGTCGCCGAGACCCTGCACAACCTGATCGACCCGATCATCTACGACGAGGCCGCCTCGCTCATCGAGCAGCACCACGCGGCCGGCCGCGACGTGGTCATCGTCAGCAGTTCCGGCTCCGAGGTGGTCGAGCCGATCGGTGCGCTGCTCGGCGCGGACCACGTGATCGCGACCAGGCTGAAGATCGAGGACGGCTGCTACACCGGCGAGATCGAGTACTACGCCTACGCCGAGAACAAGGCCGCCGCGATCCGGGAGTTGGCCGGGGTCGAGGGCTACGACCTGACCGAGTGCTACGCCTACAGCGACTCGTCGACCGACCTGCCGCTGCTGGAGGCGGTCGGCCACCCCTCGGCGGTCAACCCGGACCGGGCGCTGCGCAAGGAGGCGATGGCCCGCGAGTGGCCGGTGCTGGTCTTCGACAAGCCGGTGGAACTCCGGCGGAGGCTCCCGGAATTCTCGGCGCCGAGCCGCTCGGTGCTGACGGCGGTCGCGGTGGGCACCGCCGCGCTGACGGCCGGGGTCATCTGGTACGCGGCCAGGCGCCGCCGCCCGGCGGCCTGATCACGAGGGCGTTGGACAAAACGGTCAAAAGCCCAAGAGGCCGCTTTTCGGGTTCCCCTTTCGCCCGAAACGCGATACAAATGAAACACGGCCCGCGAGACCCGGTCAGGACCGAAGAGGTCAAACCGACAACGCAGTTCAGGCCCCACGGACCGCCGTACAGATGACCGAGCACCCACATGCAGCCGACCCGCTGTCGGGCCGCCGGACCAGACGAACGGGCAGGATCCCCGTCTGATCGGCACTTTCCGGTGCATGCATGGTCACCCGGCATCTGTGCCAGCGGCGGCACCTGGCAGGATCAGGTGCCGCCGCATCTTGCTGTCCGGGCGGGTGGATCCGCCCACCCGGGCCAGGCCCTAGACCATGCCGCGCTGCATCGCCTCGCAGACTGCCGTGCTCTCCCGCACGCCGAGCCGCAACGCCCGGCCGCAGTGGCCGATCCAGGCCGCCAGGCCCTCGGGCGTCCCCGCCAGGTAGCCGGCCAGCGCCCGCCGGTAGGCGTCCGTCCCCAGCTCCACCAAGCCGACCTCGGCCGGACAGATCGACTTCGGGTCGAGCCCCTCGGCGATCAGCACGATCCGCTGGGCGGCCCGGGCGATCAGGCCGTTGTACGCGCCGAACGGCCGCAACGCCAGCAGTTCGCCGTGCACCACCGAGGCGACCACCAGGGCCGGCGTCCCGACGCCCTGGCCCTCCGCGCGGGCGACCAGCAGCCGGGAGAGCTGGTCGAGCCGGGCGGCGACCTCCTCCGGGCCGGGCGCCGCGGGCAGCGCCGGCACCGGCCCGTCCGTCACCGCGCCGGCCGGCGCGGTCGCCGGGCCGTGGTCCGCCGCGACGCCCTCCGCCGGCTTCAGCTCCAGCGGGAACGGGTCGTCGGCGCCCTCACCGCCCTGCCGCGGGCGGCCCGCCGCGGGGTCGGCGTCCCCGACCGCCAGCAGGTGCAGCCGGGCCAGCACCTGGAGCGGCGAGTGCCGCCAGATGCTCAGCAGCTGGCCCGCCTCGGCCGCCACCCGCAGCGCGGCGCCCACCGTACGGGCCTCGGCGTCCGCGCCGAAGTCACTGCGCCGTCGGACCTCCTCCAACGGCCAGTCGGCCCCGGCCAGCGCCGCCGAGGCGCGGGCGCCGCGCAGGGCGGACTCGGAGGTGACCTCGGCCGCGCGGCGACGCATCACCCGGTGGCCGTAGAGGCGGTCGACGGCCTTGCGCACCTCGGCCACCGCGTCCGGCACTCCGGGGAGCTGGGCCAGCGGGGCGAGGGGATCTGTTCCAGTGCTCACCTACCCGAGAGTAATGACCCGGGCGCCCCGCCCGGAACAGCAACCTCGGATCACCCGTTAGAGGCAATCCTCACTTCCCTCCGGCCAGCGACCCCAAACCCCCGATAGCATGACCGCCGTCGTAGACGACAACGATTTCCAGCTCGGAAGATCGTCGACCTCGCCGCGGCGCGCAGCCGCGACCGCGGCGGGCCCAGCAGTGAGAGCCCCAGCAGCGAGAGCCGGAGTTCCAAGATGAAGATCGCCTTCGTCGGCAAGGGCGGCAGCGGCAAGACCACGCTGTCCGCGCTGTTCATCCGCCACCTGGCCGCCGCGGGCTGGCCGGTCCTCGCCGTCGACGCCGACATCAACCAGCACCTCGGCCCGGCGCTCGGACTGACGGACGACCAGGCCGCCGCACTGCCCGCGCTGGGGGCCAGGCTGCCCGAGATCAAGGAGTACCTGCGCGGCAGCAACCCGCTGATCCGTTCCGCCGAGGAGATGATCAAGACCACCCCGCCCGGCCGGGGCTCGCGGCTGCTGCGGATCGTCGAGGAGAACCCGGTCTACACGGCCTGCGCCCGACCGGTCGCGCTCGACGAGGGCTCGGTCCGGCTGCTGGCGACCGGCGCGTTCACCGAGGAGGACCTCGGCGTCGCCTGCTACCACTCCAAGGTAGGCGCGGTCGAGCTGCTGCTCAACCACCTGGTCGACGGCCGGGGGGAGTACGTGGTGACCGACATGACCGCGGGCTCCGACTCCTTCGCCTCGGGGCTGTTCACCCGTTTCGACCTCACCTTCCTGATCGCCGAGCCCACCCGCAAGGGCGTCTCGGTGTACCGCCAGTACCGGGACTACGCACGCGACTTCGGCGTGCGGCTGCGGGTCGTCGGCAACAAGGTGCAGGGCCCGGACGACCTGGACTTCCTCCGCCGGGAGGTCGGCGAGGACCTGCTGACCGCCTTCGGCCAGTCCGACTGGGTGCGCCGCCTGGAACAGGGCGCACAGCCGCCGCTGCGCGCCCTCGAACCCGCCAACCGCGCCGTGCTGGACGAGCTGCGCGCGGCCACCGACGCCGCGTACGAGCTGCGGGACCCGGCCCGGTACACCGAGCAGGCTGTTCTCTTCCACCTGCGCAACGCCGAGAGCTGGGCCAACGCGAAGGTCGGCACGGACCTCGCCGCCCAGGTCGACCGGGGCTTCGTGCTCGGCGGCGGGTCCGCTCCGGCCGGCGAGCCCAGCGCCGCCGGCGCGGCGGTCTGAGCCGGAGGCCACCGCAGCGTCCACGGGCCGCGGTCCCCCACACGGGGGCCGCGGCCCGCGCGCGTCCGCGACACGGCCTCCACCAGCAGATTCCCGTTCGTTCGGCCACCACCCAATGGAGTGAACCGGGCGGTTATTCACTGTCGCTCCGGATGACGCTGTGCAAAGCTCTCATTACCCTCGGTTTACCGAGTCTTGATGTTCCGCTTCCGCCCCGCTGCCCCTTGGCCGTGGCCTGGCTCCTCCCAGCGCCCCGTCGAGCGGCCGCCGGACGGCCCGATGGACCAAGGCCCGGCCGGTGACACCCGCACTCCCGGCCCGACCGCGCCATCCCGCCACACCGTCGCGACCCACGACAGCCGATCCGCTTCACCGAGCCCACGACCGGACTCACCGCCGGACCTGACTGCGTTCGTTCCCCCGGACAGACGGGAAGACCCATGACCCTCGACATCTCCAGCGCCCCCATCGCCTCCGACACCACCGACCACGCCCCACCGGGCCGACGTCCCCGCGCCGCCTGGGCGCAGGACCTCTCGGCCTCGCTGGTGGTGTTCCTGATCGCCGTGCCGTTCTCCCTCGGCATCGCCCTGGCCACCGGCGCCCCGCTCACCGCCGGCCTCGCCGCGGCGGCCGTCGGCGGCATCGTGGTCGGCCTGTCCGGCGGCACCCCGCTGCAGGTCAGCGGCCCCTCCGCCGCGCTCACCGTGATCACCGCCGGGCTCATCGCCCAGTACGGCTGGCAGGCCACCTGCACCATCACCCTCGCCGCCGGCCTGCTCCAACTCCTGCTCGGGGCAAGGCGGGTGGCCCGTACCGCGCTGGCCGTCTCGCCCGCCATCGTGCACGGCATGCTGGCCGGCGTCGGCCTGGCCATCGCCATCGCCCAGCTGCACGTCGTCCTCGGCGGCTCCCCGCAGAGCTCGGCACTGGCCAACCTGCTCGCCCTGCCCGCCCAGCTGTCGACCCCTCACCCCGCCGCCCTGGCCGTCGGCGCGGTCACCGTCACCGTACTGCTCGGCTGGCCCCGGCTGGGCCGGCTTCCCGGCCGGTACGGGGAGTTCGGCACCCGGCTGGCCAAGGTCCCCGGCCCGCTCGCGGCCGTCGCCGCCGCCACCGCGCTCGCCGTCGCACTGGACCTGCGGCTCGCCCGGGTCGAACTGCCCGCCTGGCAGCCGCACGGGCTCGCGCCCGACCTGCCGCACGGCCCGCCCCTCGCCATCCTGGCCGCCGTACTGACCGTCACCGCCGTGGCGAGCGTCGAGTCGCTGCTCTCCGGCGTCGCGGTCGACCGGATGTCGCGCCGCACCGGAGACCTGGACCGCGAACTGCGCGGCCAGGGACTCGCCAACATGGTCAGCGGACTCGTCGGCGGGCTGCCGGTCGCCGGCGGCGCGGTGCGCAGCACGGCCAACGTCCGGGCCGGCGCGCGCAGCCGGCGGTCCGCCGTCCTGCACGGGGTGTGGGTGCTGGCTGCCGCGCTGGCCCTCACCGGCGGCCTGCGCCGGATCCCGCTCGCCGCGCTCGCCGCCCTGGTGCTGGTCGTCGGTCTGCAGATGGTGAGCTTCGCGCACATCCGCAAGGTGCACCGCCACCGCGAGTTCCCCGTCTATCTGACCACCGTGGTCGCGGTGGTGCTGTTCGGCGTCCTGCCGGGGGTGGCGCTCGGCGCGGCGACGGCCGTAGTGCTCGCGCTCTACCGGCTGACCCGCGCCCATGTGGACGTCCTGGCCGGTCCCGACGGCTCGTTCACGGTGGAGACCCACGGCCCGCTCACCTTCACCGCGGTGCCCCGGCTCAGCCGGGCGCTGGCGGGTATCCCGGCCGGCGCCGAGGTCGCCGTGGTCCACGACGGCTCCTTCCTGGACCACGCCGCCTACGAGACGGTGCACAGCTGGCGCACCGGTCACCAGGCCGGCGGGGGGCGGGTGTCGATGGTGACGCGCCGCCAGGACGACGAGGTGCTCGATCCGGACGGCACGGTCCGCACCGGCAGCTCTCCCGGCCCGCACCGCTGCCGCGCCTGGACGCCCTGGGCCGGACACCACTGCATCGAGCAGCAGGAGGACCCGCACGGCCGACTGCTGGACGGGGTGCGGGTGTTCCAGCTGCACACCGCCCCGCTGGTGCGGCCCGAGCTGGCCCGGCTCGCCCGGGAGGGGCAGGCGCCCTCACAGCTCTTCCTGACCTGCGCGGACTCCCGCATGGTCACCAGCATGATCACCAACAGTGGCCCGGGGGACCTCTTCACCGTGCGCAACGTCGGCAACCTGGTGCCGGCGCCGCACGAGCCGGGCGCGGCCGACGACTCGGTGGCGGCGGCGGTGCAGTACGCGGTCGAGGTGCTGGAGGTCCGGTCGATCACGGTCTGCGGGCACTCGGGCTGCGGAGCGATGAAGGCCCTGCTCGACGGCGTTCACGAGCAGCCCGGCCGGCCCACCCCGCTGGCCCGCTGGCTGCGCAACGGCCGCGGCTCGCTGGACCGGCTGCGCAGGATCCCGGCCGAGTTCACCGACCGCCCGGCGGTCGACCTGACCGAGCAGCTCTGCATCACCAATGTGGTCCAGCAGCTGGACCAGCTGATGGCCAACCCGGCGGTGGAGCGGCGGGTGACCGAGGGCACCCTGCGGCTGGTCGGCATGTACTTCGACTTCGCCACCGCCCAGGCCTATGTGCTCGACCGGGAGAGCGGCCGCTTCGGTCCAGTCGAGGCAGCGACCCCGGCGGCGGCCTCCGTACGGCAGGAGCGCGACACGCCCGGACGTGTGGACGGATTCGAACAGGTTCCGGCCACCGGTACCACCGCTGCGGATCCGGCCCGGGGAGAGGGAGGTCCCGGCCTGGCCGCGTGAGACGGGCCCGCGTCCTGACGGGCGGGCCAAGGACGCGGGCCCACCTCCCAGCCCTGCCGCAGGGTGCCGCCGACCTCGGGCGGCCGTTCGACCTCCGGTCAAAGGTCTACACCAATTATCCGGAGCCTCTTGTCAACTGACCTCTTCGCCTGGTGAGCTGTGCGCTGGGACACACGGGACAATCCCCACGCACGGGAAACGACCCCGATCATGACTCATGAGGAGTGCGCGTTGAGCAACGAGAGCCTGGCCAACCTGCTCAAGGAGGAGCGGCGCTTCGCCCCGCCGGCAGAGCTCGCCGCAGCCGCCAACGTCACCGCGGCCGCGTACGCACAGGCCTCCGAGGACCGCCTCGGTTTCTGGGCCGAGCAGGCCCGCCGCCTCGACTGGGCCGTCGAGCCCACCCAGACCCTCGACTGGTCCAACCCGCCGTTCGCCAAGTGGTTCGCCGACGGCAAGCTCAACGTGGCCTACAACTGCGTCGACCGGCACGTCGAGGCCGGCAACGGCGACCGCGTCGCCATCCACTTCGAGGGCGAGCCCGGCGACGGCCGCTCGATCACCTACGCGCAGCTCAAGGACGAGGTCTCGCAGGCCGCCAACGCGCTGCTGGAGCTCGGTGTCGCCAAGGGCGACCGGGTCGCGATCTACCTGCCGATGATCGCCGAGGCCGTCGTCGCGATCCTCGCCTGCGCCCGGATCGGCGCCACCCACTCGGTGGTCTTCGGCGGCTTCTCCGCCGACGCCGTGGCCTCCCGCATCCAGGACGCCCAGGCCAAGCTGGTCATCACCGCCGACGGCGGCTACCGGCGTGGCAAGCCGTCCGCCCTCAAGCCGGCCATCGACGAGGCGCTGACCAAGGTCGACGGCGTCGAGCACGTCCTGGTCGTGCGCCGCACCGGCCAGGACATCGCCTGGACCGAGGGCCGCGACGTCTGGTGGCACGAGGCCACCGCGCGCCAGTCCACCGAGCACACCCCCGAGGCGCACGACGCCGAGCACCCGCTCTTCATCCTCTACACCTCGGGCACCACCGGGAAGCCCAAGGGCATCCTGCACACCTCGGGCGGCTACCTCACCCAGGCCAGCTACACCCACCACGCGGTCTTCGACCTCAAGCCGGAGTCCGACGTCTACTGGTGCACCGCCGACATCGGCTGGGTCACCGGCCACTCGTACATCGTCTACGGCCCGCTCTCCAACGGCGCCACCCAGGTCATCTACGAGGGCACCCCGGACACCCCGCACCAGGGCCGGTTCTGGGAGATCGTCCAGAAGTACGGCGTGACGATCCTCTACACCGCGCCGACGGCGATCCGCACCTTCATGAAGTGGGGCGACGACATCCCCGCGAAGTTCGACCTGTCCTCGCTGCGGGTGCTGGGCAGCGTCGGCGAGCCGATCAACCCCGAGGCCTGGATCTGGTACCGCGAGCACATCGGCGCCGGCAAGGCCCCGATCGTGGACACCTGGTGGCAGACCGAGACCGGCGCGATCATGATCAGCCCGCTGCCGGGCGTCACCGAGACCAAGCCGGGCTCGGCCCAGCGCGCGCTGCCGGGCATCGCGGCCACCGTGGTCGACGACAACGCCGTCGAGGTCCCGAACGGCTCCGGCGGCTACCTGGTGCTCACCGAGCCGTGGCCGTCCATGCTGCGCACCATCTGGGGCGACGACCAGCGCTACATCGACACCTACTGGTCGCGCTTCGAGGGCCGCTACTTCGCCGGTGACGGTGCCAAGAAGGACGAGGACGGCGACATCTGGCTGCTCGGCCGGGTCGACGACGTCATGCTGGTCTCCGGCCACAACATCTCGACCACCGAGGTCGAGTCGGCCCTGGTCGGGCACCCGGCGGTGGCCGAGTCCGCGGTGGTCGGCGCCACCGACGCCACCACCGGCCAGGCGATCGTCGCCTTCGTGATCCTGCGCGGCAACGCCACCGACAGCCCCGAGCTGGTCGAGGAACTGCGGGCGCACGTCGGCCGCACGCTCGGTCCGATCGCCAAGCCGAAGCAGATCAAGGTGGTCGGCGAGCTGCCGAAGACCCGCTCCGGCAAGATCATGCGCCGCCTGCTGCGCGACATCGCCGAGGGCCGCGAGGTCGGCGACACCACCACGCTGGCCGACTCCTCGGTGATGAACCTCATCCAGGCCCAGCTTCCGGCGGCGGACAGCGAGAGCTGAACCGTGCGGTGAGACGCGTGTGACGCATGCGTGCCGGTGCCCCGGGTGGTCGTGACCGCCCGGGGCACCGGCATGTCCGGACGGAAGGCCCTCCCCGGACCGCGCACGAACAGGTGCACAGCGAGGCAAAGAGGGATTAAGTCCTTAATTAGGACAATCCGGATTCCCCTTTGTCGTCACGCTAGACTGCTAAGGACGCGACAAGACCTGCACGATCCACATGATCCACAAGGTCCGCGTCACAGGGCGAGCCGGGAAGTCTGGTCGGCGATGCACCACCGGTGCATCCACACACCGTCCCCTCGCCCCCAGGAGGCCGCGCGTGGCCAGCCAGCCGCCCGTTCACGAGCCGACGACGACCCGACGACGCCAGTTCCTCGGCCGACTGTCCCTCCCCGAGCGCAACTACCTCGCCGACGCCCTGCGCACCGAGACCGTGGGCGGAATCCTGCTGCTCACCGCCGCGCTCGTGGCACTGATCTGGGCCAATGTCTGGCCGGACGCGTACCAGTCCGTGCTGAACCACACCGTCGGCCCCTCCGCCCCCCTGCACCTCGACCTCACCCTGGGCACCTGGGCCAAGGACGGGCTGCTGACGATCTTCTTCTTCGTCGCCGGCATCGAGCTCAAACGCGAGTTCGTGGCGGGCGAGCTGCGCACCCCCAGTGCGGCGCTGCTCCCCGTCGTAGCCGCCGTCTGCGGTGTCGCGCTGCCCGCCATCCTGTACGCGCTCATCAACGCGGGCCCCGGCGGTCACCCGAGCGGCTGGGCCGTCCCCACCGCCACCGACATCGCCTTCGCGCTCGGTGTGCTGGCCGTGGTCGGCAGCCACCTGCCCTCCGCACTGCGCGCCTTCCTGCTCACCCTCGCGGTGGTGGACGACCTGATCGCGATCCTGATCATCGCGGTCTTCTACAGTTCCGGCATCAAGTTCTGGGCGCTCGGGCTGGCCATCGTCGGCCTCGCGCTGTTCTGGTTCCTGCACCGGCGCGGGGTGCACGGCTGGTACCTGTTCGTCCCGCTCGCCTTCGTGGTCTGGGCGCTGATGCACGAGAGCGGGGTGCACGCCACGGTGGCGGGCGTCGCGATGGGCCTGATGCTCCGCTGCCACCGGGAGGGCGACGAGAAGCAGTCCCCCGGCGAGCACATCGAGCACCTGGTCCGCCCGCTCTCCGCCGGGCTGGCGGTGCCGGTCTTCGCCCTGTTCGCGGCCGGGGTGGCGATCTCCGGTCCGGCGCTGCGCGAGGTGTTCACCCAGGCCGCCCCGATCGGCATCATGGTCGGCCTGCTGGTCGGCAAGACCGTGGGCGTGTACGGCGGCACCCGGCTGGCCGCCCGCTTCACCCGGGCCGAGCTGAACCCGCAGCTCAAGTGGGCCGACCTGTTCGCCGTCTCGGTCCTGGCCGGCATCGGCTTCACCGTCTCGCTGCTGATCGGCGAACTGGCCTTCCCGGACGACCCGGCACTCGCCGACCGGGCCAAGGCGGCCGTCCTGGTGGGCTCGCTGATATGCGCGCTGATCGCCACCGTGCTGCTGAAGCTGCGCAACCGGCACTACCGCGAGCTGTGCGAGGAGGAGGACCGCGACCTCGACGGCGACGGCATCCCCGACGTCTACCAGCTGGACGACCCGGCCTGGCAGCGCCGCATGGCCGAACGGGCCCGGCAGCCGGACGCTGGGCAGCCGGACGCGGGCCCGGCCCGCCCGGTCGGCGGAAGGGCCGGCGAAGAGACCGGCGGAAGGGCCGATGAGGGCGCCGACGGAGCCCGCTGAGCGGCCCGCCGGCCGGACACGTCCCCCCGGCGGGGCCCCGGAGTGGTGTCCGCTCGTCCGGTAGGGGCATGATTCTGAGCTGTCGACAGTCCACCGAAGAGGAGTACCGCTGATGCCCGCAGGAGCCGCAGACCCGTCCAGCAACGGCCGGGCGCCCTACGAGGGCGAGCGTTCGGTGGGGCAGCTGTTCGCCGCGGCCACCGCCGACCTGTCCGCCCTGGTCCACGACGAGATCGCGCTCGCCAAGGCCGAGATCCGCGCCGACGTCAAGCGCGGCGTCTCCGGCGGCGTCTCGCTGGGCGTCGCCGGTGTGGTCGCGCTGGCCGCCGTCCCGATGCTGAGCGCCGCCGCCGCGTTCGGCATCCACGCGCTGGGCCTGTCACTCGGTTGGTCGTTCCTCATCGTGGCCGGCGCGTACCTGCTGCTGGCCGTGCTGCTGGGCCTGCTGGCGCTGCGTTCGTTCAAGAAGATCGAGAAGCCGGTCCGCACCATCGAGGGTGCGCAGAAGACCGCCGACGTCCTCAAGAACGCCCGGCCGCGTCCCGCCACCAAGGAGGAGATCGACCGCGCCCTGGGCCGCATCCCGTAAGCCCTCCCCGTACGCCCTCCCCGTAGGCCCACCCCGTGCGTCGCTTCCCAGCCCGCTGTCCCGCCCGATGCCGGGCCGGCCACCGCGTCGGGGCCCGGTCGGCACGCGCCAGGGAGGCGCCACCGGAGCGCCACGGGAGCGCCAGGGAAGCGCGTCCGGTACGCGCCGGGCCGGAAGGGTCCGAGTGCGAGTGCCGGGCGCGTGTACGGCGCGCGGATGTGACACGCTCTCGGTATGTCGCTCGACCAGAAGCCCGTGCCCGCGCAGCCGTCCGACAGCTCCGGCCTCACCGCCCCCGGCGACGCCCCGGGCACGCCCCCGGCCGCCTGGGACGTCCGGCAGGCCGGGCCGTGGATCCACCGCGACCTCGCCGCCAACGGCGCGCGGTTCCACATCGCCGAGCTCGGTGAGGGCCCGCTGGTCCTGCTGGTGCACGGCTGGCCCGAGTACTGGTGGGCCTGGCGCCACCAGCTGACCGCGCTGGCCGCGGCGGGCTACCGGGCCGTCGCCGTCGACCTGCGCGGCATCGGCGGCAGCGACCGCACCCCGCGCGGCTACGACCCCGGCAACCTCGCGCTGGACATCACCGGGGTGATCCGCTCCCTCGGCGAGGACCGGGCGCACCTGGTCGGCCACGCCTCCGGCGGCACGCTGGCCTGGGTGGCGGCCGTGATGCGGCCCTCGGTGATCCAGAGCCTCACCGCGGTCTCCGCCGCGCACCCCCGCGACCTCCGCCGGGCGCTGCTGACCGACCGCAAGCAGCTGGCCGCCTTCGAGCACGTGCTGGGCTTCCAGCGGCCGTGGATACCGGAGCGCCGACTGGTGGCGGACGACGCCGAGCTGGTCGGCCGCTACCTGGACGCCTGGACCGGCCGTACCCAGCTGGACCGCACGGCGGTCGCCGCCTACCGGCGGGCGATCCAGATCCCCAGCACCGCGCACTGCTCGATCGAGCCCTACCGCTGGCTGCTGCGCTCGATGGCCCGCCCGGACGGCATCCAGTTCGCCCGCCGGATGAAGAAGCCGATCACCGCCCCCACCCTGCACGTCCAGGGCGCGGCGGACCCGGTGCTGCTGTCGCACACCGCGCTGGGCGGCGGCGAGTACGTGGCCGCGCCGTACCGCTGGCGGCTGATGCCGGGGGTCGGGCACTTCCCGCACGAGGAGGCGCCGGAGCAGTTCACCGCCGAGCTGCTGGACTGGATCGGCCGGCACAGGGACTGAGGTCCGCGAGTGCCGGAAGGGGCTTGATGATCAACGGCCCCGAACCGGGAAAGGACACGGGGCGAGGGTCCCGGCCCCCGGATGGGCGAACAGGGCCGAAGGTCCCAACTCCCTTGATGTGACGTTCATATGACAAACGCATAGGCCACGTTGGTGCCCCGCCGGGCGGTTACCCCCGTCGGCCCAGGGGCATCCATTGCGGTATGACCTGGATGCCCGATCGCGGCAGCGCCCCGCGCGGCCGACAGCACAGCAACAGCCCGCAGCGTTCCGCCCACCGTCCCGAGTGGGCGGACGACCGCGGTTACGACGGCGGCTACGACACCGGCTTCGACGGCGCGGGCGGCCACCCGCGTACGGCGCAGCGCCAGCTCGGCATCCCGCACATCCTCGGCCGCCGCGCCCGCTGGGTGGGCGCCCGGCTCCGCCGGGACACCTGACCGGGATCAGCGCGCACCGGCACCGGCCGACCCGCACCGGCACCGGCACCGGCACCGGCACCGGCCGCCGCGGATCAGCACCGATCGCCGTGGATCAGCACCGATCGCCGTGGATCAGAGCGCGCAGCCCTGGGTGTCCACCCGCCCCGTCGCCGCAGTCCCCTGCTCGGCGTCCTGGCGAACCTCCGCGGCGGTCAGCACGTACCCGGTGTCCGCACTGTCCAGCGACTTCGCGAACACCATCCCGTACACCTGGCCGTCCGGCGTGAGCAGCGGCCCGCCGCTGTTGCCCTGGCGGACCAGCGAGCGCACCGAGTAGACGTCGCGGACGACCTGGCCGCGGTGGTAGATGTCCGGACCGTTCGCCTGGATCCGGCCACGGATGCGGGCCGGCTGGACGTTGAAGGCGCCGTTCTCGGGGAAGCCCGCGACGATGGCGCTGTCGTTGGTCTTCGCCTCGCCCGCGAAGGTGAGCGCCGGCGCGTTCAGCTTGGGCACGTCGAGGACGGCGATGTCGCGCTGCCAGTCGTAGCTGACCACCGTCGCGTCGTACAGCTGGCCGACGCCGCCGACCTGCACGGTCGGCTCGTCGACGCCGCCGACCACGTGGGCGTTGGTCATCACCCGGTGCGGGGCGTAGACGAAGCCGCTGCCCTCGAGCGTCTTGCCGCAGGCGGTGGCGGTGCCGACCACCTTGACCAGGCTCTGCCGTGCCTTGGCCACCGCCGGGCTGGCGGCCAGCGCCGGGTCGGGGATGTCGACCTGGGTGATCGGCTCGTGCTCGAAGGGGTTGAACACCTGCGGGAAGCCGTTGCGGGCGAGCACCTTGGAAAAGTCCGAGAACCAGTTGGGCGCGTCGGCCGGCAGCGTGTCCTGGACGCCGCCCAGCACGGCCGAGGTGCGGACCTGCTTGGAGACGGTCGGCAGGGACGTCCCGGCGAGCGCCGAGCCGATCAGCCAGGCCACCAGCAGCATCGAGATCACGTTGACCACGGCGCCGCCCGCGGCGTCCAGGGCCCGGGCCGGGCGGCGGTCGATGTGGCCGCGCAGCTTCCAGCCGAAGTGCGTGGTGATCGCCTGGCCGGTCGCCGCCAGCACGATCACCACCACCACGGCGATCACCGAGGCGGTCGTCCCGGGGCTGAGGTGGTCGAGCAGCAGCGGCAGCAGCTGGACGGCGAGCAGGCCGCCGCCCAGGAAGCCGAGGACCGACAGCACGCCGACCACGAAGCCCTGCCGGTAGCCCGAGACGGCGAATCCGAGGGCGGCGGCGATCAACAGCACATCCAGGACGTTCACCCGGACACCCTCCCACGACGGACCGTCCGCCCGAGTGGGCTAACGCCGAATCCGGCCGGGACCGTGCGGGGGCCGGCCCCGCCCGCCGCCCCGTGGTTCACGGTGTCCCGGGGTCGCGGCCGAGCGCCGCGCGGGACCGTTCCAGATCGCCCTGCACCAGTGCCAGCGCCTCGTCCGAGAGGTCGACGACCCGGCCGGCGTCCCACGGCCGCTCCAGCCCGCCGTGGTGCAGCACCCGGTCGATCACCCCGGCGGTGAAGCCCCAGACCAGCCGTCCGCCGACCGCGAAGGCCGGCCCCAGGTGGCCGGACGGGTGCCGCAGCCGGGCCCGGTTGGCCGGGTCGGTCAGCTCGGCGATCGGCACCCGGAAGACCGCGCCGGTCTCCCCCAGGTCCACCGGGCGGACCGGTGACTCCTCGCGCCACCAGCCGAGCACCGGCGTCACCACGAACCGGCTGACCGGGATGTAGAGCGCGGGCAGCGTCGCGAAGACCTGCACGCCGTCCGGGTCCAGGCCGGTCTCCTCCCAGGCCTCGCGCAGCGCCGCCGCCACCGGCCCGGCCCCCGTCGGGTCGCCGTCCTCCGGGTCGAGCGCGCCGCCCGGGAAGGACGGCTGACCGGCGTGCGAGCGCAGTGAGCGGGCCCGTTCGATGAGCAGCAGGTCCGGCCCGGCCACCCCCTCGCCGAAGAGCATCAGCACGGCGGCGGCCCGGCCGCCCTCGGACGGCGGCAGGAAGCGGCTCAGCTGCTCGGGCAGCACCCGCTCCGCGGCCTCCCGGACCGGCTCCAGCCAGGCCGGCAGCCCGTCCCGCTCGACCTGCGGCGCCCCGCGCCCGCTCACTCGGACACCGCCAGGTCGGCGACCTCACCGTGGTGCGCGGCGGCGTCCGCGCGGGCGCCGACCTCGCCCGGGAAGTCGGCGGGCGGCCGCAGCCGCTGGCCCGGGTGGCCGCCCAGCTCGTACTTCAGCAGCTTCTTCGCCTTCTCCGGATCGGTCTCGCCCTCCCCGTAGGCGGGGCAGAGCGGTGCGATCGGGCAGGCTCCGCAGGCCGGCTTCTGGGAGTGGCAGATGCGCCGGCCGTGGAAGACCACCCGGTGCGAGAGCATCGTCCACTCGGACTTCGGGAAGATCTCCGCGACCGCCGCCTCGACCTTGACCGGGTCCTCCTCGGTGGTCCACCCGAACCGACGGGCCAGCCGCCCGAAGTGGGTGTCCACCGTGATTCCAGGGACTCCGAAAGCGTTGCCGAGGACGACGTTGGCGGTCTTGCGGCCGACGCCGGGCAGGGTGACCAGGTCGGCCAGCCGGCCGGGGACCTCCCCGTCGAACTCGTCGCGCAGCGCGATCGACAGGCCGATCAGCGACTTCGCCTTGTTCCGGAAGAAGCCGGTGGGCCGGATGATCTCCTCGAGCTCGGCCGGGTTCGCCGCCGCCATGTCCTCCGGTGCCGGGTACTTCGCGAACAGCGCCGGCGTGGTCTGGTTCACCCGGAGGTCGGTGGTCTGCGCCGACAGCACGGTGGCCACCAGCAGCTGGAAGGGGTTGTCGAAGTCCAGCTCCGGGTGCGCGTACGGGTACAGCTCCGCCAGCTCCCGGTTGATCCTCCGGGCCCGCCGCACCATCGCCAGCCGTGATTCGGGCTTGCGCACCCTGACCGTCTTCCCGACCGGCTTCCCCGCAGACGCGGTCTTCCGGACCTTGCTCTCTGCCATGCGTGAAGGCTACGCCGGACGGCCGCGCTCCTGCGGCGGATCGGCCGGGCCCGCGCCCCCTCCGCCCGCCGCGCGCCGGGCCGGCACCCGTCGTCGGCAGGTGACGGCCCGGGGACAGGCGGCGGCTCAGGGGCAGCTGACGACCTGGCCGGCCCAGGAGAGGCCGCCGCCGAAGCCGAGCAGCAGGGCGGGGGCCCCGGTGGGCACCTCGCCGCGCTCGACGAGCTTGGCGAGGGCGAGCGGGACGGAGGCGGCCGAGGTGTTGCCGGACTCGACGACGTCGCGGGCCACCACCGCACCGGTGGCGCCGAGGCGGTCGACCAGCGCCTCGATGATCCGCAGGTTGGCCTGGTGGGTGACGACCGCGCCCAGGTCGGCGGGGGTCAGACCGGCCCGGCGGCAGGCCTCCTCGGCGATCGGGGCCAGCGTGGTGGTCGCCCAGCGGTAGACGGTCTGGCCCTCCTGGCGGAACCGCGGCTGCCAGCCGTCGTCCAGCCGGACGGCGTGACCCTTCGTCGGGTCGGAGCCCCAGACCACCGGCCCGACGCCGGGGCGGCCGGCGGTCGCGGTGTCCGGGCCGAGGATCGCGGCGCCCGCGCCGTCGCCGAGCAGGACGCAGGTGGAGCGGTCCGTCCAGTCGGTGACATCGCTCATCCGCTCCGCGCCGACGACCAGCGCGTACCGGGCGGCGCCGGCCCGGACGGCGTGGTCGGCGGTGGCCAGCGCGGTGCAGAAACCGGCGCAGCCGTTGTTGACGTCGAAGCCGACGGCCGCCGGGATGCCCAGCCGGCCTGCGACCTGGGTGCCGATGCTCGGGCAGCGGTCCATCGCGGTGCAGGTCGCGACCACCACCAGGTCGATCTCCCCGGGGGCCAGTCCGGCGGCGGCCAGCGCCTTGCCGGCGGCGGAGGCGGCGAGGTCGGTGACGGTCTCGTTCTCGGCGATGCGGCGGGTCACGATGCCGGTGCGCTGCCGGATCCACTCGTCACTGGTGTCGACCAGCCGGGCCAGGTCGTGGTTGGTCAGGACCTTCGCGGGCTGGTGGTGGCCCAGCGCGACGATGCGGGAACCCGGCATGGCTGCTCCTCGGGAAGCGGATCGGTGAGGGGGCGTCATCACGCCGGACTATAGCGTCCGAACGGTCGGACGCTAAAGGGCCGGCACTCGCTAGACTGGCGCGGTGAGCCCCAGACGATCCGCCGCCGACACCCGCCGGACCCGCGCCTCGATCCTGGCCCGCGGCCTGGACCTCGCCTCGGTCGAGGGACTGGAGGGCCTGACCATCGGCAGGCTCGCCACCGACCTGTCGATGAGCAAGTCCGGCGTCCTGGGCCACTTCGGCACCAAGGAGAGCCTGCAGCTGGCCGTCGTCGACGAGGCGGTCGCACTGTTCGCCCGCGAGGTGGTGCAACGCTCGGAGGCGGCCGGGGCCGCGCCGGGTCTGCCGCTGCTGCTCGCCCAGTGCGAGGCCTGGGTGTCCTACCTGGAGCGCGATCTGCTGCCCGGCGGCTGCTTCTTCACCACGGTGACCGCCGAGTTCGACGACCGGGAGCCCGGGCCGGTCCGCTCGGCGGTGGCGGCGCGCAACGCGATCTGGCAGCGGAGGGTGCGCCGCCAGGTCGAGCTGGCGGTCACCGCCGGGCAGCTGCCCGCCGACACGGAGCCCGAGCAGACCGTCTTCGAGCTGACCGGCCAGGTGCTCGCGCTCAACCACGCCCGCCGGCTGTACGGCGACCGCGGCGCCGCCGACCGCGCCCGGCGGGCGATGCGGCGACTGCTCGGGCTGCCGGCCCCCGGTGCGGGGCAACCGACGGCGCTCGCCGACCTGCCAACGCCGTCGCAGGTCTGACGCGCCCGCTCGCACACCCCGTCCACGCGCCCGTCCACGCGCCCCCAGGCCCGGACCGGCCGAGCCTGACCGGGCCCGACCCATCCTGACCTTGCCTGACCTGGCTTGATCGGTCTTGTTTCACAACTTGACCGATCGGGACTGAACCACGGCGCCCCACTGACCGGCTGACCTGCCGGTTCGGGCGGTCAGCGGGAAGGTTCCGGCGGTACGAATGGCCCCGCGCAGCACACCTCGGCGCACCCCCTCCTCATATGATCGGAGCGACATGCGCCATGCTTGGTGATGCAGAGCACTGTACGAACTTGTGCCGGAGGGCTTGACGGCCGGCCGGCCGAGAAGGAGGAAGCACGTGGACGACGTTCTGCGGCGCGCCGCACTCTTCGCGGCACTCGACGACGAACAGGCCGGCGAGCTGCGCGCTTCCATGACCGAGGTGACGCTCGCCCGCGGCGAGTCGCTGTTCCACGAGGGCGACCCGGGCGACCGGCTGTACGTCGTCGCCGAGGGCAAGGTCAAGCTGCACCGCGCCTCGCCGGACGGCCGCGAGAACATGCTCGCCGTCCTCGGCCCCAGCGAGATGATCGGCGAACTCTCGCTGTTCGACCCGGGCCCGCGCACCGCCACCGCGAGCGCGCTGACCGAGGTCAAGCTGCTCGGCCTCGGCCACGGCGACCTCCAGCCCTGGCTGCACGCCCGCCCCGAGGTCTCGATCGCCCTGCTGCGCGCCATCGCCCGCCGCCTGCGCCGGACCAACGACGTGATGTCCGACCTGGTCTTCTCCGACGTGCCCGGGCGCGTCGCCAAGGCCCTGCTGGACCTCTCCCGCCGCTTCGGCGTGCAGTCCGAGGAGGGCATCCACGTCGCGCACGACCTCACCCAGGAAGAGCTGGCCCAGCTGGTCGGCGCCTCCCGCGAGACGGTCAACAAGGCGCTCGCCGACTTCGCCGGCCGCGGCTGGCTGAAGCTGGAGGCCCGCGCGGTCGTCCTGCTGGACGTCGAGCGGCTCTCCCGCCGGTCCCGGTGACCGCGGGCCGACAGCCGCGCACCGCTTGCGGAAAGGGCCCGTACGCTCCGGCGTACGGGCCCTTCGCGCTGCCTGCGCGGCCTCATGCCCGCTCTCGCGCCGCCTCGGGCAGCCTGCCCGGCCGTCAGTCGGGGATCAGCCCGTGCTCCCGGAGGTACTGGAGCTGGGCGCGGACCGAGAGTTCGGCGGCCGGCCACAGCGCGCGGTCCACGTCCGCGTACACCCGGGCCACCACCTCGGCGGCCGTACGGCAGCCGGCCTCCACCGCCGTCTCCACCTGGGCGAGCCGGCCCGCCCGGTGCGCCAAGTAGTAGTCCACCGCGCCGAGCGCGTCCGCGAGCACCGGCCCGTGGCCGGGCAGCACCGTCCGCACGCCGTGCTCGGCGGCCATGGTGTGCAGGTGGCGCAGCGAGTCCAGGTAGTCGCCGAGCCGGCCGTCCGGGTGGGCGACCATCGTGGTGCCGCGGCCGAGCACGGTGTCGCCGGTCAGCACGGCGCCGTCGGCGGGCAGGTGGAAGGTCAGCGAGTCCGAGGTGTGGCCGGGCGTGCCGACCACCCGGAGGTCGAGCCCGCCGACGTCCAGGCGCTGGCCGTGCGTGAGGCCCTCGGAGCCGAGCCGGTGCGCCGGGTCCAGTGCGCGGACCTCGGTGCCGGTCAGCTCGGCGAACCGGGCCGCGCCCTCGGAGTGGTCGGCGTGCCCGTGGGTCAGCAGGGTGAGCGCCACCCGCTGGCCCCGCTGCTCGGCGGTCTCGATCACTCGGCGCAGGTGGCCCTCGTGCAGCGGGCCCGGGTCGATCACCACCGCGAGGTCCGAGCCCGGCTCGGAGAGCAGCCAGGTGTTGGTGCCGTCCAGCGTCATCGGGGACGGGTTCGGCGCCAGCACGCAGAGCGCACGGGGGGTGGCCTCGCCGCCGATCGCGGCGGCGGGGTCACCGGGCAGGAGTCCGCTCACCGGCCGCCCTCGCCGTCGCGATGCAGCAGGCGCAGCGGCAGTGTCCGGACGAGGGCGCGCTGGGCCGGCTCGGTGAAGCCGGCCTGGTCGGTGTCACAGGCCGGGGTGCGCGGGGTCAGGCTGCGGGCGGGCATCTCGGGTGCCGTCCGGCGAGCCACGTCGTTGTGGGTCATCGGGCGTCGGTCCTTTCCTCTTGCGGGGACTCGGGTGGAAGGGGACTCGGGTCGGAGCGAGCAGTGGTGGAAACGGGCGGTGCTGGAAGCGGACAGTACTGGACGGCGGCGCGCCGTCAGCCGACCCGCTCCTCGGGGAAGGTGCCGTCGATGGTCAGTTCGTCGTACCCCGGCCAACGGACGGTCAGCCGCTCCCCGCGCACCTCGGCGCGGCCGAGCACCGGCTCCAGCGAACGGCCTGCCGCCGCCGCCAGCGCCTCGGCGGCGCTGTGCACCGGCCGAAGTTCACGCAGCACGGTGACGGTCGGCGGCAGCATGCCGAACCGGCCCTCCTGGTAGCCGCGGACGGCCTCGTCCGGGGTGAGCCAGGCGACCCGGTCGGCCTCGCCGACCTCGCGGGCGGCGTCCTGCCCGGGCGGCAGGGCGGCGACGAAGAACCAGGTGTCGTAGCGGCGCTCCTCGAACGCCGGGGTGATCCAGCGCGCCCAGCCGGCCAGCAGGTCGCTGCGCAGCAGCAGGCCGTGGTCGCGCAGGAACTCGGCGAAGGAGAGCTCGTGGGCCTCCAGGGCGGCGCGCTCGGCGCTCCAGTCGCGCGGCTCGGCGACGCTCCCGGCGTCCGGGCCGGCCAGCAGGACGCCGGCCTCCTCGAAGGTCTCGCGGACCGCGGCGCAGACCACCGCCTGCGCGGTCGCGGCGTCCACCCCGAGCCGCTCGGCCCAGGCGCGCGGACCGGGGCCGGCCCAGCCGAGCTCCGCCTCGGCGTCCCGCCGGTCCACCCCGCCGCCCGGGTAGGCGTACATGCCGGCGGCGAACGCCATCGAGGTGCGGCGGCGCAGCAGGTAGGCCTCGGGGGCGGCGCCCGCAGCGGTGTCCCTGAGCAGCACCACGGTGGCGGACGGCTTCGGCACGGGCGGGGTCAGCTCACCCGCGTCGGCCGCCCGGATCCGGGCGGGCCAGCCGGGCGGCATCGGGAGCGTCGTTGCTCGCTGGTCCATGCCCGGATGCTAAGCGCCCGGGGGCGGGGTTGGACAGGGGTGATCCGTTGTCCGACCCCGCCCGGGAGGGTCCTCCGGTCCGGGTGCGTCCCGGGTGCGTCCCGGTGCGGCTCAGGCTCCGGTGCGGACCCGGACCTGCAGCTCGACCTCGACGGGGGCGTCCAGCGGCAGCACGGCGACGCCGACCGCGCTGCGGGCGTGCACACCGGCCTCGCCGAGGACCTGACCGAGCAGCTCGCTGGTGCCGTTGATCACACCGGGCTGGCCGGTGAAGTCGGGGGCGGAGGCGACGAAGCCGACCACCTTGACGACCTGCTCGACCAGGTCGAGGTCGCCGATCACCGACTTGACGGCGGCCAGCGCGTTCAGCGCGCAGATCTGCGCGAGCTCCTTGGCCTCCTCCGGGGTGACCTCGGCGCCGACCTTGCCGGTGTTCGGCAGCTTGCCGCCCACCATCGGCAGCTGGCCGGACGTGAAGACGAACTCACCGGTGCGCACGGCGGGGACGTAGGCGGCGACCGGGGCGGCCACCGGCGGCAGGGTCAGCCCCAGCTCGGCAAGCTTCTCCTCGACCTTGCTCATGCCCGCTTCTCCCGCTTGAAGTAGGCCACCAGCTGCTCCGGGTTCGGACCCGGTACGACCTGGACGAGCTCCCAGCCGTCCTCGCCGAAGTTGTCCAGGATCTGCTTCGTGGCGTGCACGAGCAGGGGTGCCGTCATGTATTCCCACTTGGTCATGGCCAGACTCTAGACGCTCCGTCCCGGCGGACCGGCACGGTTCGCGCCCGGGCGCGCTCCGGCGTGTGAAGTGGCCCACAAAGCGGGCATGATTCAGGCCCGGCCCCCGGGGTAGTCCCGGCATCCGGTGCGGTCCCTGGTTACCCTCGCGGAAGGGCACCCGTGTGGTGCCGGCCCTCGGAGACGGACGGAGACGGAGCGTGGCACGCACCCCCGGCCAGGCGGCCCGGCGCGATCCCGACTGGGAGGGCGTGCGGTTGCACGTGGTCAGCGGCAAGGGCGGTACCGGGAAGACCACGGTGGCCGCGGCCCTGGCGCTCGCGCTCGCCGCGCGGGGCCACCGGACGCTGCTGATCGAGGTGGAGGGCCGACAGGGCATCGCCGAGCTGTTCGGCATAGCGGCGCTGCCGTACGAGGAGCGCAGGATCGCCTCGGTCACCCCGGCCCAGCTGGGCCTGCCGCCGGCGCAGGACGGCACCGCGGCCGGCGGCGAGGTGCACGCCCTCGCCATCGACACCGAGCAGGCGCTGCTCGAGTACCTCGACATGTTCTACAAGCTCGGCCGGGCCGGGAAGGCGCTGCAGAAGGTCGGCTTCGTCGACTTCGCCACCACCATCGCCCCCGGCGTCCGGGACGTCCTGCTGACCGGCAAGGCCTGCGAGGCCGCCCGCCGCAAGGGCCCGGACGGCCGGCGGCGGTACGACGCGGTGGTGATGGACGCCCCGCCGACCGGGCGGATCACCCGCTTCCTGAACGTCAACTCCGAGGTGGCCGGGCTGGCCCGGATCGGGCCGATCCACAGCCAGGCGCAGGCCGTGATGCGGGTGCTGAAGTCGCCGGAGACCGCCGTGCACCTGGTCACCCTGCTGGAGGAGATGCCGGTCCAGGAGACCGTGGACGGCATCGCCGAGCTGCGCGAGTCCGGGCTGCCGGTGGGCGGGGTGCTGGTCAACATGGTCCGCCCGCCGGTGCTGGACGCGGCGGCGGTGGCCGCGGTGGACGGCGACCACCGCGAGGAGGTCGCGCTGGCCCTCGGCGAGGCGGGCCTCGGCGGCCGCTCGCGCAAGCCGGAGACCGTCCGGGCGGCGGTCGAGCCACTGCTCGACCCGCTGCTGGAGCAGGCCAGGGAGCACGCCGAGCGGGTGGAGCTGGAGCGGGCGCGCCGCGCCGACCTGCAGCAGCTGAAGCTCCCGACGTACGAACTTCCGCTGCTGGGCGAGGGTGTGGACCTCGGCGGGCTCTACCGGCTGGCGGGCGAACTGAAGCGTCAGGGGGCAGCGTGAGCGGGCGCAACGACGTGAGCGGGCGGAACAACGTGAGCGGCGGCGGTACGGGCAGCGGCAACCGGCTCGCGGTGGACGGGCTGATCGACGACCCGAAGACCCGGATCATCGTCTGCTGCGGCTCCGGCGGCGTCGGCAAGACCACCACCGCGGCGGCGATCGGCCTGCGGGCCGCCGAGCGCGGCCGCAAGGTCGTCGTGCTGACCATCGACCCGGCCCGCCGGCTGGCGCAGTCGATGGGGCTGACCGAGCTCGACAACACTCCGCGGATCGTCAAGGGCGTCGGCGGCGACGGCGAGCTGCAGGCCATGATGCTCGACATGAAGCGGACCTTCGACGAGGTCGTGCTGGCCCACGCCGAGCCCGAGCGGGCCCGCGCGATCATGGAGAACCCCTTCTACCAGTCCCTGTCGGCCGGCTTCGCGGGCACCCAGGAGTACATGGCGATGGAGAAGCTCGGCCAGCTGCGGGCGGCCGAGGAGTGGGACCTCATCGTCGTCGACACCCCGCCGTCGCGCTCCGCGCTGGACTTCCTGGACGCGCCCAACCGGCTCGGCTCGTTCCTGGACGGCAAGGTGATCCGGATCCTGACCGCACCGGCCAAGGTCGGCGGCCGGTCCGCGATGAAGTTCCTGAACGCCGGGATGGGCCTGCTCACCGGCACCCTCGGCAAGATCTTCGGCGCCCAGCTGCTGACCGACGTGCAGACCTTCGTCAGCGCGATGGACTCGATGTTCGGCGGCTTCCGCGAGCGCGCCGACCGCACGTACCAGCTGCTCCAGGCGCCGGGCACGGCGTTCCTGGTGGTGGCCGCGCCGGAGCGGGACGCGCTGCGCGAGGCGGCGTACTTCGTGGACCGGCTAGCCGCCGACCGGATGCCGCTGGCCGGGCTGGTGCTCAACCGGGTGCACGGAACGGGCGCGCCGCAGCTCACCGCCGAACGGGCGCTGGCCGCGGCGGAGGCGCTGGAGGAGAACGGTTCGGAGCACGCCTCGCCGGAGGCCGAAGTGCTCGCGGCCGGACTGCTGCGACTGCACGCCGAGCGGATGCAGGTGATGGTGCGCGAGCGCCGGACCCGCGACCGCTTCGTCTCGGTCTACCCGGACGTGCCGATCGTCGAGGTCGCGGCGCTGCCCGGGGACGTCCACGACCTGGACGGACTACGGGCGATCGGCGAACGGCTCAGCGGCTCCGCCGACTGACCACCGTCCGCGCCGCGGTCCGGCCCGGGCCCCCCAGCCCGGGCTGACCGACCGTTCCTCCGGGGGCTCAGCCCGCCTGGGCGTAGTCCGTCAGTATCACGCCGGTGGCCAGCGAGGCCTCGTACTCGGTGCGCGCCGTCTCCAGCAGCCGCCGCCACGAGATCACGGTCGGCCGACGGCGCAGCAGCGCCCGGCGCTCGCGCTCGGTCATCCCGCCCCAGACCCCGAACTCCACCCGGTTGTCCAGCGCGTCCGCCAGGCACTCCGTGCGCACGGGGCACCCGCTGCACACCGCCTTGGCGCGGTTCTGCGCCGCCCCCTGGACGAACAGTTCGTCCGGATCACTCGTGCGGCAGGCGGCCTGCGCACTCCAGTCGTCTACCCAGCCCATGCTGGCGCCGTCCTCTCCCGAATCGAGGCTCCCCCACGGCGGCAACGGCATATTCACCGTTGCCAGTTGAGGACGTTACGGAAGAACGACAGCTTGCAACAGCCCCTTCGGGCTCAATCTCGAATGACCCGATTGGACTATGGGTGGCGATCAGCTCACTCGTTGGAGTGACCGCAGGTCGCAAGCCTTGCCAGGACCACGGGCGCCACTCTCGCCACGCGGGTCGTCACGCAGTGCTACCGGACACAGGGGTGCAGCGGGCGACAGCTGCCCCAAAAGCACACCAGGATCGGGCAATTCGGGCAATTCTCATCACTCACAAGAGTGATCGATGCTGACGCAGCGAAGCTGTCGCAAGCTTGTGACAAGCCTAGGCGAACACCTGCCCCGGTGGGTGGCATTCGGCAACGTAGGGTTCTCCCCATGGCACCGAAGCGCCCCCAGGCATCCCCGCCCCCCGGCAACCCCGGAGCTCCGCGCGGCAAGCGCCGCGGGTCACCGCTGGACTACGCGGGACACGGAGTGAAGTTCCTGGGGGTCAGTGTGCTCTCCGGCGTCCTGCTCGCCGGCATGGCCCTGCCCGCCGTCGGCGCGCTCGGACTGACCGCCAAGAACACGGCCGAGGGCTTCTCCAACATCTCGGACGACTTCAAGACCCCGCCGCTCACCCAGGCGACGCAGATCTTCGACGCCAAGGGCGGGCTGATCGCCAAGGTCTACGAGCGCGACCGCACCGTCCTCACCGCCGACCAGATGTCGCCGTACATGCGGCAGGCCCAGGTCGACATCGAGGACGCCCGCTTCTACGAGCACGGCGCCGTCGACCTCAAGGGCGTGCTGCGCGCGATCAGCAAGAACGCGGAGAGCGGCACCGCTTCCCAGGGCGCCTCGACGCTGACCCAGCAGTACGTGAAGAACGTCAACGTCGAGAAGGCCGGCGACGACCAGGCCGCCGTCCTGGAGGCCCAGCGCAAGACCCTGGGCCGCAAGATCCAGGAACTGAAGGTCGCGATCAAGCTGGAGGAGGACCTGACCAAGGACCAGATCCTCACCAACTACCTCAACATCACCTTCTACGGTCACCAGGCGTACGGCATCGAGGCCGCGTCCCAGCGCTACTTCAGCAAGTCCAACAAGGACCTCAGCATCGCCGAGGCCGCCACCCTGGCCGGCCTGGTGCAGAACCCGTCCCAGTACGACCCGGTGCGCTTCCCCGACAACGCCGTGAAGCGGCGCAACGTCGTGATCGACAAGATGGTCGAGAACAAGCACATCACCGCGGACCAGGCCAAGGAGGCCAAGGCCGCCCCGCTCGGCCTGAAGTACAAGGACCCGCAGAACGGCTGCATCACCGCCCAGGCGGGCATGGGCTTCTTCTGCGACTACGTCCGGCACGTGGTCAAGCAGGATCCGGTGTTCGGCAAGAACGCCGCCGAGCGCAAGAAGTTCTGGGACCAGGGCGGTCTGAACATCTACACCACCCTCGACCCGGACAAGCAGGCCGCCGCCCAGAACGCGGTCACCAGCAAGGTCAAGGTCACCGACCCGGTCTCGGCCGCCACGACCATGATGGAGCCGGGGACCGGCAAGATCCTGGCGATGGCCCAGACCCGCCCGTACGGCCTGGAGCCGGCCAAGAACCAGACCGTCGTCAACCTGAACGTCGACGCGGCGATGGGCGGCGGCAACGGCTTCCAGCCCGGTTCGACGTTCAAGCCGATCATCGCCGCGGCCGCGCTCGAGAACGGGATGTCGCCCACCAAGGCGTACCCGTCCGAGAACCGCATCGAGTGGCCGACGATGAAGACCTGCGAAGGCACCTGGAAGAACACCTACAAGGGCAACGAGCGGTACGTCCCGAACGAGAGCAAGAGCGAGGTCGGCCCCTACGAGCTCAAGCAGGCGATGGCCCTCTCGGTCAACACCTACTTCGTTCAGATGGAGCAGGAGATGGGCCTCTGCCCCGTCAAGCAGATGCTCGACAAGCTCAGCATCACCACCACCGCCTCCGGCGCCAAGCTGGAGATCGTGCCCTCGATCACCCTGGGCACCAAGGAGATGTCGCCGCTGACCATGGCGAACGTCTACGCGACCTTCGCCGCCCGCGGCAAGCACTGCACGCCGATCGCGATCAACAAGATCACCACGGTCGACGGCAAGGACGTCAACGTCCCGCAGACCAGCTGCACCCAGGCCTTCTCCGAGCAGACCGCCGACGCGATGAACAGCGTCCTGCTCAACGTGACCGAGAAGGGCACCGGTGCCTCGCTCGGTCTGGAGGACGGCCGGCAGATCGCCGGCAAGACCGGCACCACCGACAAGAAGAAGGCCGCCTGGTTCAGCGGCTACACCCCGCAGCTGGCCACCGCGGTCTGGATCGGCGGCCCGACCGGCGGCGTCGAGATGAAGAACATGAAGATCGGCGACACCTACTACGGCGCCGACGGCGTCTTCGGTGCCACCGGTCCCGGCCCGATCTGGAAGATGGCCATGGACGGCGCGCTGAAGGGCTCCCCCAAGGAGTCGCTGCCGACCATCGACATCCCGGACCCGGCCCCCAAGCCGGACCCGAACGCCACCCCCGGCGCCACCGCCCCGGCCAACCCCGCCAACCCGGCCGACCCGAACGCGGGCGGCAACCCGCCGCCGGCCCCGAACCCGGGCGACCCCGGCACCAACGCGGGCGGCATGATCGGCGGCGGCTTCACCTTCCCGCCGGGCGTCATCGGCGGGAACGGGAACGGCAACGGCAACGGCCACCGCTGAGCGGGCACCCGGTGGACGACGAGGGGCGCCCCCGAGCGATCGGCTCGGGGGGCGCCCCTTTCTCTTTCTCTTCTCTTCGTCGTCCTGCGGCGTGCCGTGCTCAGCCGGCGAGGGCCGCCTTCACCGCGGCGGCCACCCGGCCGCCCTCGGCCAGGCCCTCGACCTTCGGCCGCACCAGCTTCATCACGGCGCCCATGCCCTGCGGCCCGCTCGCCCCGCTCTCCGCGACGGCGGCGGCCACGATCGCCGAGAGCTCCTCGTCGGACAGCTGCTTGGGCAGGTAGCCGGCCAGCACCTCGCCCTCGGCCCGCTCCCGGGCGGCCTGCTCGGTCCGGCCGGCGTTGTCGAAGGCCGTGGCGGCCTCCCGGCGCTTCTTCGCCTCCCGGCCGAGGACCTTCAGCACCTCGTCGTCGGAGAGCTCGCGCTTCTCCTCCCCCGCCACCTCCTCGCTGGTGACGGCGGCCAGCGTGAGCCGGATGGTGGACGAGCGCAGCTCGTCCCGGTTCCTGATGGCAGCCGTGAGGTCCTCCTGCAGCTGCGCCTTGAGCGTCGTCATGGCCCCGAGTCTCCCACCTGCGGCGTTCCACCGCCCACCATTAACCCGCTGATCCCGCCGTCCCCGGCCACCCCTCGCCACTCTTTAAAGTGGTTACATGACCGACGAGCGATCCCCCGGCATGGTCCTGCACTCCCCCGGCGGAACGCGGTTCCACTTCGACCCCGGCACGCTCTGCCTGGAACTGCTGCCCACCGGCGGCCCCGGCCCCTACGCCCGGTACGAGATCCTGCACCGGCCCGCCGACCTGGCCGACTGGGCCGGACGCTCCCGGCTGGCCGTACCGCCCGGCGCCGTCCGGATCACCGACGACCAGCTCACCGCCGTCCGCGCCCTGCGGGACGCCCTCTGGCAGCTCACCGCGGCCCGCGCCACCCACGGCCCGGACGCCGGGGACCCCACCGACTACGCCCTGCTCAACCGGGCCGCCGCCCGGCCCCCGCTCGCCCCGCAGATCGCCCCGGACGGCACCGCGGCGCCGCCGCTGCCCGGCGACGGCGACCAGCTCGCCTCCACCGTCGCCCGCGACGCCATCGCCCTGTTCACCGGCCCGTACGCGGAGCGGATCCGCGAGTGCGGCGCCGACAACTGCCAGCTGCTCTTCGTCGACACCTCGCGGCCCGGGCGGCGGCGCTGGTGCTCGATGGAGCGCTGCGGCAACCGCCACAAGGTGCGGGCCCTGCGCGCCCGGCGCGACCGGGACGGGGAGTGACCCGCCGGCCGCCGCCCGATCCGTTCCCCCCTGTGCGCACCGGCAGTTCACCTGCTGATCCGCCGTCTGAGAGCATGGAACGATGCGACCGCTGTACTCCGTTCCCCTCGGAATCGCCGCCACCGGCGCCGCCTGCCTCGCCTACTCCGTTGGGTACGAGGTCCGTTCCTTCCGCCTCCGCCGGGTCGAGGTCCCGGTCCTCCCCCGAGGCGCCCGACCCATCCGGGTACTGCAGGTCTCCGACATCCACATGGTGAGCAACCAGGGCAGGAAGCAGCGCTGGCTGCAGAGCCTCGCCGGCCTGCGCCCCGACCTGGTGGTCAACACCGGCGACAACCTCTCCGACCCGCTCGGCGTCCCGGCCGTCCTGGACGCGCTCGGGCCGCTGATGGAGTTCCCCGGCGTCTACGTCTTCGGGTCCAACGACTACTACGGTCCCGCCCGCAAGAACCCGGCCCGCTACCTCCAGGCCATGCGCAGCGGCGTCCACGGCATGAACAACCCCGACGGCACCGCCGCACGCGGTATCAGCGGCGCCGTGCACAACCCGTGGGAGAAGCTGCGCGACGCCTTCGACGCGGCCGGCTGGCTCGATCTCACCAACACCCGGGGCCGCCTCACCGTCGGCGGCCTGGACCTGGAGTTCACCGGCCTGGACGACCCGCACATCCGGCGCGACCGCTACAGCGAGGTCAGCGGCGGCCCCTCCGCCGACGCCGACCTCTCCCTCGCCGTCGTGCACGCCCCCTACCTGCGCGTCCTCGACGCCTTCACCGCCGACCGCTACCCGCTGATCCTCGCCGGCCACACCCACGGCGGCCAGCTCTGCGTCCCCTTCTACGGCGCCCTGGTCACCAACTGCGACCTCGACGCCAAGCGGGTCAAGGGCCTCTCCACCCACCAGGCCGGCGGCAGCCGCTCCTACCTCCACGTCTCGGCCGGATGCGGCACCAACCGCTACACCCCCGTCCGCTTCGCCTGCCCGCCCGAGGCCACCCTCCTCACCCTCACCCCGACCCCCCACTGACCCCCGCCTCCCCCTCCACCCCGCTCGCCGAGATACCGGATTTCGTCTCTCGGCGAGCGTCCGGTAGAGTTCTACTCGTCGCGAAGGAGACGGAGCGACAAACAGAAAGACCGGGGTGTGGCGCAGCTTGGTAGCGCGCTTCGTTCGGGACGAAGAGGCCGTGGGTTCAAATCCCGCCACCCCGACCCAATGCAGAGGCTCTGCCGGAGAAATCCGGCAGAGCCTCTGTCGTTTTGCGTGTGCGGCCGGGTGACCGGGCCTCAAGGGCTCGGCCGCCGGCGGGGCGTGGTGGCTCGGGTCACACGGGGAGGGTTCGTTCGGGGCGGGGGGTGATGGGGGTGAGTGGGGGGAGGTGGGATTCGAGGGTGTGGGCGGCGTAGAGGGCGAGGTCCTCGCGGTAGGGGCGGGTGATGAGCTGGACGGCGGTGGGGTGGCCGAGGGTGAGGCCGGTGGGGACGGTGACGGCGGGGACACCGGCGAGGCTGGTGGCGGTGCAGAGGCCCATGGCGGTGGCGACGCGGTCGCGGGAGGCGGGGTCGCGGGATTCGAGGCCGGGGGCGGGGATGGGGTCGGTGTAGACGGGGGCGAGGAGGAGGGGGAAGTCGGCGAGGAATTCGGCCCAGGCGCGGCGGATGGTGAGCCAGGTGCCCATCAGGGTCATGAACTCGGCGGAGGTGGCCGGCGGGGTGCGGTCCATGACGGGTGCGAGGTAGCGGTCGCCGCCGGGGCCGAGGAGGGGGCGGACGGACGGCCAGGTGGGGGCGAACTCGGTGATGGTGAGCAGGTCGTAGGCGGCGAGGGTCTCGTCGAGGCGGGGGACGTCGGGGACCTCCTGGACGTCGTAGCCGGCGTCGGCGAGGACGGCGGCGGCGGTGGCGACGGCGGCGCGGGCGGTGGGGTGGACGCCGTGGCCGCCGGGGTCGGCGACCACCGCGACCTTGACGGGGCCGGGCAGTGGTTCGCCGTCCAGGGGGGCGGGGACGGCCCGCGGGTCGCGCGGGTCGGTGCCGGCGAGGAGTTCGAAGGCGAGCCGGAGGTCGGCGACGCTGCGGGCGAACGGGCCGTCGACGACCAGGAACTGGGAGGCCGGGCCGGGGTCGGCGGGGCCGAGGATGCGGTGGTCGGCGGGGAACCGGCCGTAGCTCGGCTTGAGGCCGGCCACGCCGCAGAAGGCGGCCGGGACGCGGATGGAGCCGCCCGAGTCGTTGCCGAGGCCGAGGGCGGCCATGCCGGTGGCGACGGCGACCGCGTCGCCGCCGCTGGTGCCGCCCGGGGTGACGGTCGGGTCCCAGGGGTTGACGGTGTCGCCGAAGAGTTCGCTGCGGCTGTGCATCCCGGACAGGACCAGGGTGGGGAGGTTGCTGTGGCCGATCGGGATCGCGCCGGCGGCGCGGAGGCGGGCGACCGGGGGCGCGTCGGCGTCGGCGACCAGGTCGCGGAAGCGCGGAACGCCGAAGGTGGTCGGGACGCCCTCGATCGCGGTGGTCTCCTTCACCGTGAACGGCACGCCGGCCAGCGGGCCGAGCGGTTCGCCGGCGGCGCGGCGGCGGTCGGTGTCGGCCGCCTGGGCGCGGGCGCGGTCGGCGAGCAGCTGGGTGATCGCGTTGACCTGGGGGTTCACCTCGGCGATCCGGTCGAGGTGGGCGTCGATGAGCTCGCCGGCGGAGATCTCGCCGGTGCGGACGGCGTGGGCCTGGGCTGAGGCGGTGAGGGACCAGGGGAGTGCGGAGGGATCGGTGTCGGACATGGCTGCGCTCCTGGGGAGGGGACGTAGTGATGCAGGTGCATCGGAAGCGTAGTGTGTGAACCGATACGAACGCATCGGATTAAGTGGGGAGCAGGGCGTGCCCAGGCAGGTGGATCTGGCGGAGCGGCGGCGGGTGATCGCCGAGGCGGTCTGCCGACTCGCCGACGAGAGCGGTCTGGAGGGCGTCACGCTGCGGGACGTCGCCGAGCGGGCGGGGCTCTCGATGGGGGCCGTCCAGCGGTGCTTCCGCACCAAGGAGGAGATGCTGGTCCACGCGCTCCGGCACATCGGCGGGCGGATCGAGCGCCGGGTGCGGGAGCGGCTGGGCGCCGGCCCGGCGCAGTCCTCGGCCAGTGCGGTCGGCTACGCGGCGGAGGAGCTGGCGCTGCTGCGGGCGGAGCACCGCAGCGAGGCGCGGGTCTGGCTGGCGTTCCTGGCGCAGGCGGCGGTGAGCGAGGCGCTGGCCGGGCCGCTGCGGGCGGGGTACGCGGCGTCGGAGGAGCTGTTCCTCGGACTGCTGGCCGAGGCGGGTGTCGCGCCGGAGGTGCGGGAGGTCGAGGTCCGGACCCTGCTGGCGCTGGTGGACGGGCTGACCGCGCACGTGCTGGTCGGACAGCTGACGGAGAGCCGGGCGGCCGAGGTGTTGCACGCGCACCTGGAGCGGCTCTGGCGGGGCTGAACGGCGGTCAGCGCGCGGTGGCGGCAGCGGCGTGGAGGACGTCGCGGACGGCCGGCACGGCCTCGCGGTCGGCGCGCCAGACCAGGCGGAGGCGGAGCGCGGGGACGAGAACGGCGGCGGGGACGGCGGCGGGGACGGCGGGGGCGACGGCGGGGGCGACGGCGGGGGCGAGCCGGCGCAGGGTGCCGGCGGCCAGTTGCTCGTGGACGGCGGACTCGGGGAGCAGGGCCATGCCGAGGCCGCGCTCGGCGCAGGCCCGGGTGGCGGCGACGTCGCCGGTGTGCAGGCGTTCCACCTCGGGGCCGAAGAGCCGGTCACCGGCGAGGCGGAAGGAGCAGGCCGTCGTGTTCACCAGCAGGCGCTGACCCGGGTCGGGGGACCCGGGCGCGGCGACCAGGGCGAGGGGGACGTCCTCCAGGTCGAGGTGGGCCAGCGGGACCGGAGGCGGGACGAAGCCGAGTTCGCCGAGCGGGCCGGCGGTGTCCAGCAGCAGCGCGGCGTCCAGGCCGCCCGCCGCGACACCGTGCAGCAGGCCGTCCCGGTCCGCGTCGGTGTGCAGGGCGACGTCCAGCTCCGGATGGTGCCCGGTGAGCCGGGCGAGCACCCGGGGCGCGTGGGTGGCGGCGACCGTCTCCAGGGTGCCGAGCCGCAGGACCGTGCGGGCGGCGGTGACCTCGCGGCGGGCCTGGTCGGCCTGGTCCAGCAACCGGCGGGCCCAGGGCAGCAGCCGGCGCCCGGCCGGGGTCGGCGTCATCGCCCGCGGCGAGCGTTCGAACAGGGCGGTGCCGAGCGAGCGTTCCAGGGTGCGGAGTTGCTCGGCGACGGAGGACGGCGCGAGGCCGAGGGCCGCGGCGGCGTCGGTGACGGTGCGGTGGACGACGACCGCCTCGAAGGTGCGGAGCTGTCTGAGTTCCATGCGCGGTCCGGCCCCCCTGGTGTCCTGCGCGGGGGTCCAGGGTACGGCGGCCCCGTGTGCGCGGCGGCCGGGAGGCCTGCCGGGTGGACCGACGGGAAGGCCGGGGAGAGGGTCGGGAGGCGGGGAGGGCCGGGGCCCGCCGGCAGGGGGTACCGGCAGGCCCGGGCCTCGCTGATCGCCGGTCAGCCCGTGGTGAGCGGCGCCACCGTGACGATGATCGAGCAGGACGGGTCGCCCGCGCCCTGCTGCAGGACCACCCCGACGCGGTCCCGGCGGGCGGGGTCGCGCGGCAGCTGGGTCACCTCGACCAGGCAGGGCTCGTCCAGCTCGACGTAGCGGCTGAAGTCGCACTCCATGGCGACGGCCATCACCGGCGCCTGGTGGTGCAGCGCCTGCGCGGCCTGCCGGGCGGCGTCCAGCAGCAGCGAGCCGGGCACGTGGTCGACCGGGTGGTCGAAGTGCACCGGGTGGTGGGTGTCGACCCGCAGCTGCCAGCGCCGGGCCCGGTCGGTGGCGGAGAGCGCCACCTCCTGCGGCACGGCGCGGCCGGCCCGGGCGACCGGGATCGGCGCGGGCAGCGGGACGGCGCGGGCCATCATCTCGGCGGGGTCGCCCTTGTCGGCGCGCAGCCGCCGGTAGATCGCCGGGGTCTGGACGGTGAAGCGGGTCTGCGCGGTGGCGATCGGCTCGCCGTCGCGGCTGACCACGTAGGCGAGCGTCAGCGCGGCCACCCGGTTGCCGCGGCGGACCACGTCCTGGCAGACGGCGTCGATCTGCACCTCGTCGTGGGCGTCGCCGGCGCGCCGGACGCGGGCGGCGCCGCTGTCGGCGGCGCCGCGCTGGCGCGGGACCGTGTCGTGCGCGCCGGCCCACAGGCCGCCCGGGATGAGCGCGTAGCCGAAGTGGTCCCAGATCAGCTGGTGGCCGACCGGGACGCCGAAGGCCGCGTGCGAGAGCAGCGGGAAGGTCTGACGGACCGTCTCCACCAGGAGCATCGGGTCGTGGTAGCCGTTGCGGACGCCGTAGGCGCGGTGGTCGCGCGGCCACCGCGCGGTGATCCGGTAGGAGTCCTCGGCCAGCTGCTCCCAGCCGGTCAGCAGGACCTCCTCGGCGGCCCGCTTGTGCACGTACTCCTGGGGCACGGCGGTCGGCGCGACGGCCGGGCCGTCGGTGCCGTCGGTGCGGCCGTCGGCCGGTGCGGCGGCCGACGCGCCGGTCATGGCTTCGTCAAGCGAGGTGGAGACGGTGGTGCTGTGGTCTGTGCGAAACATGGATGCACTCCCCCAGAGTGGCCACAGGCAAGGTGAAAGATCGGCGCTCCGGTGTGTACGCCGGGCCCCATGGCGAATAACATAGAGGTCGTTCTTTTTGTTTGTCGAGACGTTTGGAGTTACTCGTGGCAAGAGCCAAGCAGGAACGAGCCGTACGCACCCGCGAGACCATCCTGAGGGCCGCCGCGCAGATCTTCGACGAGTACGGCTTCAGCGGTTCCAGCGTCAGCAAGATCATCAACCAGGCGGGGACCACCCAGGGGGCGATGTACTTCCACTTCAAGTCCAAGGAGGACCTCGCCAAGGCGGTCATCGACGAGCAGGCCTCCGACCTGGAACTGCCGGGGCAGCCGACAGGACTGCGCCAGCTGATCCGGATCACCCTCTACCTGGCCGACGAGCTGCAGGAGAACGTGCTGCTGCGCGCCGGTGTGACCCTCGCCGTCGAGCAGGGGCAGCTCGGACTGCGCGACTTCAGCCCGTACGAGATGTGGGCCGAGCAGTTCCGCGCCGAGCTGGACGCCGCCCGGCGGGCCGGCGAACTGCTCGACGACCTCGCACTGGAGGAGCTCGCCCAGGTACTGGTCGCGGCGTACACCGGCTCGCAGATCATGTCCCACCTGCGCACCGGGCGGGCCGACCTGCCGGAGCGGATCGTCCAGCTGTGGTGGTTCCTGCTGCCCGGCATCGCACCCGCGCCGGTGGTCGCCGAACTGCGCGCGTACGTCCTGGAGTACGGGAAGCAGCCGGCATGAACGAGGTACGGGGGACACGGGGGAAGAACGACGGACGGGCGGGCACCGACGGGCCCACCGTCCTGCTGACCGGGGCGGGCGGCTTCATCGGCTCCGCCGTCCTGGCCGCGCTGCGTGCGCTGCCGGGGGTCGGCGAGGTCCGGGCGCTCACCCGCTCGGCGGCGCCGGCCGGGACCGTCCCGGTCGCGGCGGACCTCGCCGACCCGGCGACGCTGCGCGGCGCGGCGGACGGCGCGGACGTGCTGATCCACCTCGCCGCGCTGGTCGCCGGCCCGGAGCCGGAGTGCGCCGCGGTCAATGTGCACGGCACCCGGGCGCTGCTGGCCGAGGCCGGGCGGGCCGGGGTCGGCCGGATCGTCCACCTCTCCACCTCCGCGGTCTACGGTGCCGGTCCGCACCGGGGCCTCGGGGTGGACGAGGTGGCGCCCGCGCCGGTCTCGGCGGCCAGCCGCACGCGGCTGACCGGCGAACGGGCGGCACTGGAGGCCGGGGCGGTGGTGCTGCGCGCCCCGCTGGTGCTCGGTGCGGGCGACCGCTGGGTGGTGCCCTGCCTGGCGGACCTGCTCCGCCGGGTACCGGCGCGCTGGGACGGCGGCGGGGCACTGCTCTCGCTGGTCGACGTGACCGACCTGGCCCGGCTGATCGCGGACCTCGCGCTCGCCCCGGAGCCGTCGGCGGCCACGCCCGGGGTGCACCACGCCGGGCATCCCGAACCCGTCACCGTCGCACGGCTGTTGGCGGCACTCGCGGAGCACGGCGTACTTCCGCCGGCACCCGGGACCGACTGGCCGTGGGACCGCTGCGCCGCCGAGCTCGACAGGGTCCCCGGGGTGTACGGTGAGCGGCAGCTCGATCTGATGGCCCGTCACCACTGGTACCGCAGCGAGGAGATCTGGCGACTGACCGGCACCGACCCCGGCCCCGGGCCGCTGCGCCGGCTCGCCGGGGCCGCGCCCTGGTACCGCGCCCACCTCGCCGGGGAACCCGCCGCGGCGCCCGCCGCGACTCCCCGGGCGACGCCCGCCGCGACGCCCGAGGCGACTCCCGAGGCGACTCCCGCGGATGCCCCGACCTCCGCCCGCTTGCGGGCATTTGCGAAGGAAATGCCAAAGCCGCCCGAGGATCCCAGGGATGCCGTGCGTATGCATCGCGCCGAGGCGTAACGTCGGAGCGTCACCGTACCGGTACTCACCGGCACGCCCCGACCGTGCGAAGGAGCCACGCCGACCATGTGGTTCGTCCCCCCTCACTCCCCGGCCGACCCGCTCGCAGCCTGTCCCGACGTCCCCCGCCCCCGCCGATCGGGAGCGGACACGGGCGTCGGCACCTGTACGCACCGAGGCCCCACCGGCCGGGCGGGCGGTGCGCGATGAAGCAGGAACGCGCCCAGCAGACCCACCGGGCGCTCCTGCACGCGGCCGCCACCGAGTTCGACCGGCACGGCTACGCGGGCACCTCACTGGCCCGGGTCAGCCAGACCGCCGGGGTCACCATGGGGGCGCTCACCTTCCACTTCCCGTCCAAGGCCGCACTGGCCGACGCGGTGCGCACCGAGGCCGCCGCGCTCACCCGGGCAGCGGTCGCCCGAGCCTCCGGGCCGGACGGGCGACGCGACACGGGTGTCGTGGAGTTGCTCGACACGCTCACCCGCCTGCTGGACGAGGAGCCGAGCGTACGGGCAGCCGCCCGGCTCACCTGGGAGCAGCCGGAGTCGGCCGGCAACTGGCACGCGGGCTGGAGCCCGGACCTGCGTGACCGGCTGGCCCGTGAACGGTCCACCGCCCCCGCGGCCGATCCCCGCGAGGACGTCTACCCGTTCACCCCGGGCCCCGGCCGCGGCCCCGGCGACGCGACCGGCAACAACACGAACACCGCCGGCGGCGCCGCCAGGGCCCGCGACCTCGCCGGCCTCGACAGCACGGACCTGGAGACGCTGGCCCACTGCCTGGTGGTCGGCTCGGAGGCCCTGCGGCGCGGAATCGTCACCCTGGACGGCGACGACCCGGCCGCCCGGGCGGAGGTCCGGCAGCGCCTCGGACGCCTCTGGCGCCGCGCGGTGACCGGTCCGCCCGCCCCGGGCGTACGCTGCTGACCTGCCAGGACACGCCCTCACCCGAGGTCAACCCACCGCCCGCACCGGCCGTTTGACGCCGGTGCGGGCGGTGCCGCGTTCTCCGGCCACCGGGCACCAGGACTTGCCAAAACCGGTCCAGGGCCCGCACGGGACTCAAAAACAAAGAGATCGTTCGCTATTCTTTTGGGGACGGCATCTCAAGGCATCTCACGGCACCACCGATCCCGGGGAGCTCACATGGACGCTCAACCCCTGTCACCGGCCGGCGAAGCCGCGGTCTCCCGGTTCGCCGAGCAGGTCTTCGCCCACCTGACCCGGATAGACCAGCGCCGCTGGGCCCGCTCCTACCTGCACGGACTGCTCGCGGCTCCCGGCCGCAAGTCCCTGTCGAACATGGCGGCGAGCCTGGCGACCGGGCCGACGGCGACCACCGCCTCGCTCTCGCTCCAGCAGTTCATCAACGGCAGTCCCTGGGACTGGCGCCCGGCCCGCCGGGTGCTGGCCCGGCTGGCCGCCGGCGACCGCCCGGTCCGCGCCTGGACGGCCACCCTGGCGGTCATCCCCAAGCGCGGCGACCAGGCGGTGGGCGTCCACCGCCGGTTCGTCCCGGACGCCGGGCGCACCGTCAAGTGCCAGGCCGCGCCCGGACTGTTCGTCGCCACCGACCGGGACGCCGTCCCGGTGGACTGGTCGCTGCTGCTCGACCCGAGCTGGACGGACGACCCGAAGCGCCGCACCCGCGCCCGGATCCCCGACGGCCTCGCCCCGTTCTCGGCCGGCGAGCTGCTGCTCGGGATGGTCGACCGGCTCACCGGCCTCCTCCCGATCGCGCCGCTGGTCGCCGACCTCGGCGTGGCGGACGAGCCGCTGCGGCTGGCCGGCGCGCTGGCCCGGCGGGGCGTCCCGTACCTGCTGGAGGTCCGCGGCGGCCAGGCCGTCCGGCCGGTGCTGCAGGCCGCCACGGGCCGGCCCGGACGGCTCCAGCAGGGCACCGTGACGGCCGAGGCGCTGTTCCCGCGCCGCCGGCCGCGGACGCCGGGGGCCCCGCAGCCGGTGCTGCGCGGCACTCCCGTCCTGCTGCCCGGCCCGCTCGGCGCATCCGGTCCGCAGGGCTCGTCCGTGCACCGGCTCTGGGCGCACGGCGGCGGCCCCGGACAGCCGCGGCGGTACTGGCTCACCAACCTGGCCGAGGACGCGCCCGGCGTGCTCGCGCTGCTGGACGCCGGCGCGGCCACCCGGACCACCGTGGACCGGCTCGGTTCGGACTTCGGCCTGCTGGACTTCTCCGGCCGCTCGTTCACCGGCTGGCACCACCACATGACGCTGGTCTCGGCCGCGTACTCGCTCGGCCGAAACCTGCCCGGACGCACCCCGGAAATCATCCGGGAAAGCCTCCGCAATTCCGCCTGACAATGGCTCGGGCGACTTGCCGAAGACGTCCGAATCGCATTGACCGAAATACCCGCCGCGGCGGATGATTCCAGTGTCGGAAAATTCACCGGAGAACCCACCGCAACACCCGCCGGTGAATTCACCGAAAGCACCACCAGAAGCACCACCGAAAGCACCACCGGAAGCACCACCGCGCGAACCACCGGAAAGCCCGGCGCAACCCGGAGAGGAGGTGAGCACCATGAGCACGGCAGCCGCCGCGGACCCCCTGGTCGACACGTTCCCGGAAATTCTCGGCGAGCAGCTCTTCGCCTCGTTCGACCGGGCCGACTACCGGATCAAGGCCGAGGAATACCTGCGCGGCCTGCTCGGCACGGCCGGCCGGAAGTCCATCAGCAACATCGCCCGGACGCTCGGCGACCCGGGGGCGGTCCAGCGGCTGCACCACTTCATCCGCAACTCCCCCTGGGCCTGGGCGCCGGTCCGGGAGGCCCTGGCCGCCCGGCTGGTCGAGGCGTGCACCCCCCGCGCCTGGCTGGTCCGGCCGATGTTCATCCCGAAGTCCGGCACCCGCTCGGTCGGCGTCGGACGCCGGTTCGTCCCCGAGCTGGGCCAGCTGGCCGGGGCCCAGCGGGCCGTCGGCCTCTGGTACCTGGCCCCGCGGCTCAACGCCCCGGTCGACTGGCAGCTCCAGCTGACGGACCCGCCCCACCGGGCCGTCCCGCCGGAGCCGCACACGCCGCCCGGGGCGGGCGCGAGCTGTGCCACCGGGGACTCCCTGGACCGGCAGGCCGCGCTGCTCGGACCGCTCGCGGACCGGCTGCCGGCCACCGCCGCGGCCACCCTGATCTGGGACGGCTGCCCGGCCGAACCGGGCGGGCTGTTCGCGGCCGGCCGGGAGCTCGGCCTGCGGGTGGCCGTCCGGGTCGACCCGACGACCCGGCTCACGCCGGTCACGGCCCCCACCCGTGACCGCGGCCGGGCCCTGCCCGCCTACCAGCTGTTCGCCTCCGCCGGCGCCCGCCGGCTGGCCGGCACCTCCGGCCCGCCCGGGGTCGAGGCACACGTGGTCCGGGTCGCCCTGCCGGGCACCCCGGCCGAACTGCTCCTCTACGCGGAGTCCGGGACGCGCCCCACCGCGTTCTCCGGATTCTGGCTGACCGATTCCGGACCGGACCGGGCCGCCGAATTCCCCCGGCTCTTCCGGCTGGCCGGCGGCGTCGAGGAGGACCGCACCGTCATCGGTGAACGGGTCGGCCTGCGCGATTTCGAAGGGCGTTCCTTCGAGGGCTGGCACCGGCACATGACGCTCGCCTCCGCGGCCTATGCCGCGGTGGCGCTCGGACGCCACCCCGTCTGATCACCACCCCCTGCACCGCCACCACCGCACCGTGAATTCACCCATGCCTCCACAAGGGAAAAGGACATGCTTGTCTTCGAGAATTACCCGAGCGGTCTCACCTACAGCCGGTCCTCGGACTCCTGGCGGGTGCGCGCGGTCAAGCCCGTCGAGTACGAGGTGCGCGTCTGCAACGGCGTCTTCGACCCGGCCAGTACCGCCCTGATCGAGCAGACGGCCGGAGCCGAGGGCGGCAACCGCCGCTTCGTGGTCATCGACGCCGAGGTCGACCGCCTGCACGGCGAGCGGATCCGCCGCTACTTCGAGCACCACGGCGTCGACTACTTCCTCCAGGTGGTCCGCGCCGACGAGACGCTCAAGGAGTTCGAGACCGCCTCCGACATCGTGGTCGCGCTGGACTCCTTCGGCCTCGACCGCCGGCGCGAGCCGATCATCGTGATCGGCGGCGGCGTCCTCATGGACATCGTCTGCCTGGTGGCCAACCTCTACCGCCGCGGCACCCCGGTGGTGCGCGTGCCCACCACGCTGATCGGCCTGGTCGACGCGGGCGTCGGGGTGAAGACCGGCGTCAACTTCAACGGCCACAAGAACCGCCTGGGCACCTACTTCGCCCCGGTGCTCACCCTGCTCGACCGTTCCTTCCTCGCCACCGTCGACCGCCGGCACATCGCCAACGGCATGGGCGAGATCCTCAAGATGGCCCTGATCAAGGACGCCCGGCTGTTCGAGCTGCTGGAGCAGCACGGCCCGGCGCTGATCGAGCGGAAGTTCCAGGACGACGCGCTCGGCGGCGACCCGGCCGGCGAGGTCCTGCGCCGCGCCATCCACGGCATGCTGGAGGAGCTCCAGCCGAACCTGTGGGAGGCGGAGCTGGAGCGGATCGTCGACTACGGCCACACCTTCTCCCCCACCCTGGAGATGCGCGCGCTGCCCGCCCTGCTGCACGGCGAGGCGGTCACCGTCGACATGGCGCTCACCACCCTGATCGGCTGGCGCCGCGGCCTGGTCGACCTGGAGCAGCGCGACCGGATCCTCGCCGTGATGCGCGCGCTCGAACTGCCCAGCTGGAACGAGCTGCTGGACGCCGATCTGCTCGACGCGGCGCTCCAGGACACCGTCCGCCACCGCGACGGCCAGCAGCGCCTGCCGCTGCCGGCCGGCATCGGCGACGCGGTCTTCGTCAACGACGTGACCCGCGACGAGCTCGCCGTCGCCGTCGAGGACCTCCGGGTGCTCAACGCCCGGGAGCTCAGCCGTGTCTGACGCCGCACCGACCGGCGGCCTGCTGGTCGCGGACACCCGGGACGCCTCCGAGATCCACGGTGTGCACGGCGCCCCCGGCCTCACCTACTGGAAGGCGCTCGCCAGCCGGCAGCACCTGGAGGCCGAGGTCGAGGCGATCGAGGTCGCCCGGATCCCGCCCGGCGGCCTGAGCGGCGAGCACCGCCACACCCGCACCGAGGAGATCTACTTCATCCTCCGCGGCCACGGCGAGTTCCTGGTGAACGGCGAGGTGCGGCCGGCCCGTCCCGGCTCCCTCCTGCTGACCGGGATCGGCACCGTGCACGGCCTGCGCAACACCGGCGCCCCCGCGGGCGTCACCGACCCCGGCTTCGGCAGCGCCCCCGAGGGGCACCTGGAGTGGCTGGTCATCGAGATGCCGGCCCCGGCCACCTCCGAGGTGCTGCACGGACTGGCCCCCGACGCCCCGACCGCCGAGTTGATCGAGAGGAAGAACGAGACGATGCGGCTGCACGATCTGCGGGAGGAGAAGGCGGTCGACCCGGCCGGCGTCTTCACCGGTCCGCTGCGCCTGGTGGAGATCCGGGAGCTGGCCGGCGGCGCCGGGGCCGCGTTCGGCGCGCACACCGCCGAGCACACCGTCTTCGTGCTCACCGGCTCCGGCACGGCCGTGGCCGGCGACACCGAGGTGGAGCTCACGGCCGGCACCGCGATCACCCTGCCGTTCGGCGCGGACGCGGTGATCACGGCCGGTGCGGACGGTCTGGAGTTCTTCCACGCCGAACTCGCGGTGCCGGCGCGGGGCACGTCCGGGCAGAACGCGGCCGGGCGGGCCGCCCGATGATCGTCAGCCGCGCGCTCCGGCCGGTGGACTGCGACCCGGCGGCGGCCGGCCCCGAGCGGCGGACCTGGTCCTGCCTGGCCCGCCGGGGCATGCTGCACAGCGAGACGGAGACCTTCGACCTCTGGCGGCTGCCGCCCGGCGAGCGCCTGGTCCACGAGGTCCGGGACGGGGTCGAGGAGGCCCTGTTCATCCTCTCCGGCACCGGCACCGCCACCCGCGGCCCCGACGAACTGCCGCTCTCCGAGGGCTCGTTGCTACTCGCCCGGCACGACTCCGAGGTCACCGTGACGGCCGGCCCCGAGGGCCTGCGCCTGCTCAGCACCCGCGTCCTGCCGCGCGCGCTGAGCACCGCCCTCCCGGCCCGCGTCCCCCAGCTCGACTGACCACCCGGCATCCGAATCCCAGAACCAGGAAGTGGGAAGAGTTCCATGCGCAATCTCAGTCGCCGCACGTTCGTGGCCGGTGCCGGGGCGACCATCGGCACCGCCACGGCCGGCGGGCTCCTCGTGCCCGCCGCCCGGGCGGCCGCGGAGGACACCAACGGCTCGGCCTCCAGAACGATCCGCAACGGTGACCTGATCACCGTCACGCCCGACCAGCCGCGCTACGTCGACCTGATATCCGGCTTCAACCCGCGCTGGGAGGCCCGGCCGAAGGGCGTCCGGCTGCCGCGCACCACCGCCCAGGTGGTGCAGGCCGTCCAGGACGCAGCCGACAAGAAGCAGCGGCTCACCATCCGCGGCGGCGGCCACTGCTACGAGGACTTCGTCTACAACGCCGAGGTCGAGGTCGTCGTCGACATGAACCTCATGGACGCGGTCGGCTACGACCCGGGCCGGCGGGCCTTCGAGGTCGAGGCGGGCGCCACCCTGCTCAAGGTCTACCAGACCCTCTACGAGGGCTGGGGCGTCACGATCCCCGGCGGCGTCTGCTACGCGGTCGGCGTCGGCGGGCACGTCACCGGCGGCGGCTACGGCAACCTGTCCCGCAAGCACGGCCTGGTGGTCGACCACCTGTACGCGATCGAGGTGGTCACCCTCGGCGCCGACGGCCGGGCCCGGGCGATCGTCGCCACCCGTGAGGCCAACGACCCGCACCGCGACCTCTGGTGGGCCCACACCGGCGGTGGCGGCGGCAACTTCGGCGTGGTCACCCGGTACTGGTTCCGCTCGCCGGACGCCACCGGCAGCAACCCGTCCGACCAGCTGCCCAAGCCGCCGGCCGAGGTGCTGATCGCCATCCCGAGCTGGTCCTGGGAGAACATCACCCGCACCGGCTTCGCCAACATGGTCCGCGCCTACGGCACCTGGTTCGAGCAGAACAGCGGCCCGGACTCGGACTACACCGGCCTCACCAGCTGGCTGTTCCTGAACCACAAGGTCTCCGGCAGCCTGGTGCTGCTGCTCCAGGTCAACGGCGACGTGCCGCAGGCCGAGCAGCGCGCCAAGGACTTCGTCCAGGGGCTGAGCGACGCGCTCGGCGTGCCGCACACCGGCGACGTGGTCCGGCTGCCGTGGCTCAAGGCGGTCAAGTACATCGGCACCATGGACGGCTCGCAGACCAACCCCCAGCTGCGGGCCGGCCACAAGTCGGCGTACATGAAGAAGGGCTTCCCGGAGAGCCAGATCGCGGCGATCTGGAAGCACCTGACCCGCAGCGACTACACCAACCCGAAGGGCGGCCTGGCCGTGGTCTCCTTCGGCGGGAGGATCAACAGCGTCGCCTCCGACGCCACCGCGCTCCCCCAGCGCGACGCGATCTTCAAGCTGCTGTACCAGACCTACTGGACCGCGCCCGCCGACGACGCCCCCAACACGGCCTGGCTGCAGGAGTTCTACCGCGAGGTGTACGCCGACACCGGCGGCGTCCCGGTCTCCAACCGGGTCACCGACGGGTGCTACGTGAACTACGCGGACCGCGACCTCAGCGACCCGCAGCAGAACACCTCGAACGTCCCGTGGACCACGCTGTACTACAAGGACAACTACCCGAAGCTCCAGCGGGTCAAGCAGACCTACGACCCGAAGGACTTCTTCCGGCACCGCCAGTCGATCCGGCTGCCCGGGAGCGTCCGGTGAGCGCCGCGGCCGGCGGCGCCCCGGCCGGCTCCGGGCGGAACCTCTCCCGGCTGCCGTCGCTGACCGGCATGCGGTGGATCGCCGCGCTGCTGGTCTTCCTGACCCACGTGTCGGTGGCCAAGCCCTTCGACACCCCCGCGCTGAACGACTTCATGTCGGACTACCTCAGCCGGGCCGGCTTCCTGGGCGTCGGATTCTTCTTCGTGCTCAGCGGCTTCGTGCTCACCTGGTCCGCCAAGGAGGGCGACCGGCCCTCGGCCTTCTACCGCCGGCGGCTGTTCAAGCTGTACCCCAACCACGCCGTCACCTGGCTGGTCGGACTGCTGCTGATGGCCCGGGCCGGCGCCGAGCTGACCGCCGCCGGGACGGTGCCCTCGCTGCTGCTGCTGCAGAGCTGGATCCCCTCGCTGGAGGTCATCGGCGGTACCAACGGCCCGAGTTGGTCGCTGGCCTGCGAGGTGCTGTTCTACCTGAGCTTCCCGGTGATCCTGCCGCTGGTGCGGCGGATCCGGCCGGAGCGGCTCTGGCTCTGGGTGGGCGTCATGACGGCGGTGCTGTTCGCGCTGCCGCTGATCGCCCAGCTGCTGCCGGGCAGCCCCAACTCGCCCTGGCAGCCGCTCTCCTTCTGGCGGTACTGGTTCGTCTACTTCCTCCCGGCCGCCCGGCTGCCGGAGTTCGTGCTCGGCATCCTGCTGGCACGGATCGTCCGGACCGGACGCTGGGTGGCCATCGGCTGGCCGGTGGCGGCGCTGCTCACCGTCGCCGGGTACGCGCTGATGATCACACTGCCGGACGCCTGGGGCATGGCCGCGCCGACCGCGCTGCCGGTCGGGCTGCTGATCGCCGCGGTGGCCGCCAGGGACGCCGCGGGGGTGGGGACGCCGTTCGCCGGCCGGACCATGGTCTGGCTCGGCGAGGTCTCCTTCGCCTTCTACATGGTCCACTTCCTGGTGATCCAGTACGGACCGCTCGGCCTCGCGGCGACCGGATCGGCCGGCGCGAACACCTGGAGCACCCCCGGTGCCCTGGGAGTCATGGGGATCACCCTGGCGCTGAGCATCGGCTTCGGCTGGGCGCTGTACCGCCTGGTCGAGGTGCCGGTGATGCGTCGATGGGGTCGGTCCTCCAAGGCCGCGGCCAAGTCCGGTCCGGCCGGCACCGGTTCGGCCTCGACCGCCCCGGCAACGGGATCGGGACCGGGATCGACCCCGGCCACGGCCCCGGTCGCGGGCACCGGAGCGGCGCGCTAGGCCGGCCGCCTCAGGCCGACACCAGCGCGTTCAGCTCGACCACCTCGGCCTCCCGCCGGGCCGCCGCGACGATCCCCGCCAACGCGGCCCGGCTCGCCCCGAGCGACAGCAGCTGCTGGTCGAGCAGGTCGAGCCGCTGCTCCAGCACCTCCAGCATGCAGGGGGCCACCGTGCCGTCGCCGCCCACACAGGGCAGCACGTCCCGGATGGCGCTGGTGGAGAGCCCCGCCCCCAGCAGGGCCCGGATGTGCCGCACCACCGCCGGCGCGTCCTCGTCGTACCGGCGGTGCCCGCCCTCGGGCCGACGGGCCTCCAGCAGGCCCTGCTCCTCGTAGTACCGCAACAGGCGGACGCTGACCCCGGTCCGCGCCGCCAGCTCACCGATCCGCATGTGACACCCCTCACATCCACTTGAATCTCACACGAATGGGAGATTGTACCGTGACCGGCATGACCAACACCGAGATCAACGCCCAGATCGACCGTCAGACCTTCGCCCTCGGAGGCGACTTGACGGTCCGCCGGATCGGCTACGGCACCATGCGCCTCGCCGACACCCCGGACATCAAGCCCACCGAGGCCGTCGTCTGGCACGCGCCCACCCCCCGCGCCGCCGCGCTGGACGTGCTGCGCACCGCCGTCGAGAACGGCGTCCAGCTCATCGACACCGCCGACTCCTACGCCCTCGGCGGCAGCGAGGAGCTGATCGCGGAGGCGCTGCACCCCTACGCCCAGGACGTCGTGGTCGCCACCAAGGTCGGCATGACCCGCCCGAGCCCGTCCGAGTGGGTCCCGGTCGGCCACCCGGCCTACATCCGCCAGCAGGCCGAGCTGAGCCTGCGCCGGCTGCGGGTCGAGCGGATCGACCTGCTGCAGCTGCACCGGATCGACCCCGAGGTGCCGCTGGCCGACCAGATCGGCGCGCTCAAGCAGCTGCAGGACGAGGGCAAGGTCCGGCACATCGGCCTCTCCGAGGTCACCGTCGACGAGCTGAAGCAGGCGCTGGAGATCGCCCCGATCGCCACCGTGCAGAACTGGTACAACCTGGCCACCCGCCAGCACGACGAGGTGGTCGACTTCACCGCCGAGCGCGGCATCGCGTTCATGCCGTTCTTCCCGATCGCCATCGGCGGCCACGCGGGCGAGGACAGCCCGGTCACCGAGGTCGCCCGCGAGGTCGGCGCCACCCCGGCGCAGACCGCGCTCGCCTGGCTGCTGCACCGCTCGCCCAACATCCTGCCGATCCCGGGCACCACGTCCGGGAAGCACCTGGTGGAGAACCTGGGCGCGCTGGCCATCGAGCTGACCGGTGAGCAGTACGCCCGCCTCGACGGCATCGCCGCCGCCGAGGCCGCCAAGGCCGCCGAGGCCGAGGCCGCGGCGGGCGAATGACCGGATCCCCGCCCGGCGGCGTGCTCCGCCGGGCGGGTCGGCCACCGGCTCGGGCTCAGGCTCAGGTCTCGGCTTCGGTCCCGGTCTCGGCTCAGGTACCGGAAAGGGCCCCCTACCCCCGTGGGGGCCCTTTCCCCTGCCGGGCCACCGACGCCACCGGGGCTCCCGGGCCTCCCCGGCCTCACCGCTCCATCAGGCCCAGGTCCGTGACATCGGCGGCCAGCGCCTTGAGCAGCGAGCCGGCCCGCTTGTCGTCCGGACCGAGTGCGATCAGCCGGTTCATGACGTACGAGACGCCGAGGCCGACCCGGGGCCAGGCCTGGTTCGCCGAGCCGCCCCCGCCGTCGTGGCCGAAGGTCTCGCCGTCCGGACCGGGCCGCTCGGCGGTCCGCAGCCGGTAGCCGCCCCCGCCGTACGCCATCACCACGTCGATCAGCTGGTCGGTCTTGCGGGCGTACACCCCTCGGGCCTCGTCCAGCAGGCGGCGGGAGAGCATCAGCGGCCGGTCGTCCAGCGGCCGGCGGGCGTCCTCGGCGAGGATCCCGTAGAAGGTCGAGAAGGCCCGGGCGGTGCCGCTGACGTTGATCGCCGGGATCAGCGCGGAACGGCGCTCCGGCCGGCCCCAGACGCCCTCGTCGTCCGGGAACGGCTGGGGGTTCTGCCAGATCCGCTGGGTCAGCGGGTCGTCGCTCTGGAAGAACCCGGTGAACTGGGGCAGGAAGTTCCTGCCGTAGGTGGTCCGGGCGAGCCGGGACCAGTCGGCCGGGCCGGTGCCGTAGTGGATGTCGAGGTCCAGCGGGACGGCGATCTCCTCGCGGAAGAACCGGTCCAGCGGGCGGCCGTCCACCCGGCGGATCAGCTCCCCGACGATCCAGCCGGCCGACAGCGGCCCGTACAGGATCCCGTCGGCGCGCGGGTCGCTCTCCAGCGGCTGGGCGGCGATCAGGCCGGCCATCAGCAGCGGGTCGTTGGCGTCGTCCTGGGTGACCTGGGTCCAGGTGCCGGGCAGCCGGCCGGTGAAGGTGACCACCTCGCGGACGGTCACCGCGCCCTTGCCCTCGGCCGCGAACTCCGGCCAGTAGTGGGAGACCGGGCGGTCCAGCTCGATCCCGCCGCGGTCGACCAGCTTGAGCAGGGCGGTCACGGTGACGCCCTTGCTCCCCGAGAAGATCGTCTGGAGGGTGTCGCGCTCCCAGCGGGCGCCGGTCAGGTGGTCGGCCGTCCCGCCCCAGAGGTCCACCAGGACCTCCCGGCCGCGGTGCACGGAGAACGCCGCGCCCAGGTCGTCCCGCTCCAGGAGGTTGCGCCCGAACTCCTCGCGGACCCGCTCGAACCCCGGGGCGGTGTACCCCGCGACGTGCACCTCGGACGCGACCGGCGACGCGATCGTCATGTGAACCAACTCCGCTCGAATTGTTGACCTGAAGGGAAATCCGCGATCGGACCGAAAGCAGAACACAACCAGCCGGGGACCGGGAATCCACAGCCCCCCGGTTTGGCACCTTGACAAAGTCCTCCGCCGACCGTTGCCCCCCACCGGGCCGGCGGCCCATTCTCGGAACAGCCGGCGGAACCGCGCCGGACCGGGAACGGACGAAAGAGGATTCCCATGGCCAAGATTCCGGGTGCCCGGGCGGTGCACCACATCGCCTACACCGTGCCGGACCTCCAGCAGGCGGTCGACTTCTTCGTCGACGTCATCGGCGCCGAGCTCGCCTACCGGCTCGGCCCGGTCGAGGACCCGGAGACCGACTGGATGGCGCGCAAGCTCAACGTGGACCCGCGGGCCTCGGCGAACATCGCGATGCTCCGCCTCGGCCCCAACGCCAACCTGGAGCTCTTCGAGTACACCGCCCCCGTCCAGGACCGCGAGCAGCCGCGCAACAGCGACGTCGGCGGGCACCACTTCGCGATCTACGTGGACGACGTCGACAAGGCCGCCGACTACCTGAGCAGGGTCCCCGGCGTCACCATCCTCGGTGACCCCGAGACCATCGAGGACGGACCGATCAAGGGCGACCGCTGGGTCTACTTCACCACCCCCTGGGGCATGAGCATGGAACTCATCAACATGCCCGAGGGAATGCCGTACGAGGACACCACCGAAACCCGCCTCTACCTTCCCACCGAGCACTGGCCGGAGAGCTGACGACAATGCCGCCGAACCGCCCGGAGAAAAGCCCGAAGAGTCAATTCGCCAACGAATCCTCGCACCGTCTCGCATTCCTCTCGCTCGCCCTCGTCGCCTTTGTCGTCGGCACCTCGGAATTCGTCGTGGTCGGCATTCTCGGCCCGATCGCGGACGGTCTGGGAGCGGGGCTGGGCACGGCCGGACTGCTCGTCACCGGCTACGCCCTGGGCATCTCCGTCGGCGGACCGGCCCTCACCGCGCTCACCCTCCGGCTGCCGCGCCGCACCCTGCTGCTCGGCGCGCTCGCCGCCTACGTGGCGGCGAGCGCCGGAGCGGCGGCGGCCGGCGGCATCGGCGTCCTGCTGGCCGCCCGCTGCGTGGCCGGGCTCGCCCACGGGGTGATCGTCGGCGCCGCCACCAGCGTGGCCGTCTCCCTGGCCGGCCCCGGCCGGCAGGGACGGGCGATCTCGCTGGTCTTCGGCGGCATCTCGGTCGCCACCGTGCTCGGCGTCCCGCTCGGCACGCTGGTCGGGCAGTGGCTCGGCTGGCGGGCCGCGCTCACCGCCGTCGCCGTCCTCGGCGCGCTCGCCCTGCTCGCCGTCCGGCGCACCGTGCCGCCGACCGCCGCGATGGGCGCGCCCAGCCTGGCCGGGCAACTGCGCGGCGCGCTCTCCCGGCCGGTGCTCGCCGTACTCGGCACCGCCGTGGTGCTGTTCACCGGCCAGTTCACCGCGTACACCTACCTGGCCGGCTTCCTGGAGGACGTCACCGGCGTCGGCGGCCGGTTCGTCGGCGGCTACCTGCTCGCCTTCGGCACCGCCGCCGCCGTCGGCACCTTCGTCGGCGGCCGGCTGGCCGACCGCCGGGCCGCCGCCACGCTCACCGCCGGCTGCGCCGGGCTGACCGCCGCCCTGCTGGCGCTGCACCTGGGCGGGCACTCCGGTGCGGCGGCCGCCGTGCTGGTCGCCTGCTGGGGACTGGCCGGCTTCGGGCTGGTCCCGGCGCTGCAGTCCCGGATCGTCGAACTCGCAGGACCGGGCGGCGACTTCGCCGCCACCCTGGGCGTCTCGGCGGCCAACGCCGGAATCGCCGCCGGCGCCGCGCTCGGCGGCTGGACGGTCACCGCGCACGGCGTCGGCACGGTCGTGCCGCTCGGCGCCGCGATCTGCCTGGCCGCGCTGCTCGCGGTGGCGGCCGGTGCCCGACTGCGGCCGGCCCCACTCACCACGCCCACCACTGCTCCGCACTCCCTTCCCCTCGATCGCGCACTCGACCGTGAAAGGACCGTCCGAGCATGATCGGCACCCTCGACCGCCCGTCGGTACGCACCTCGCGCCCGGCCGCCGGCCTCGCCGTCTGGTACCAGCACACCCCGTCCGGCCCGGCCGGCCGCGACCGGATCTGGGAGCTCGTCGAGAGCGGGCGGATCACCTCCGTCGCTCTCACCGGGCCCGCCCCGGACGACGAACTCCGCTGGCTCTGCGACCTGTTGTCCCCGCTCCACGAGCGCGGTGACGGCCGCGACGGCCTGGTCTCCGTCCCGGTCGCCGCCCGCAGCCGCAAGGCCTGCGACCAGGTGCACGCCGCCCGCCGGCTCTCCGCCACCGTCCACCGCCCCAACCTGCTGCCCGCCCTGCCCGCCTCCGACCCGGGCCTCGCCGCCCTCACCACCCTGCTCGGCGAGGGCATCGGCGTGCGGCTCGGCCCGCTGCACTCCGTCGCCCGCTACCGGCAGGCCGTCCGCGCCCACCTCGACGGGCTCGAACTCGCCCGCTGGCGCGGCCTCGACCTGGCCGGCATCACCTCGGTCGCGGCCTTCGGCGTCGGCGGCATCGACGTCGAGATCGACGCGCTGCTCGACCGGGCCGGCAGCCACGAGGCCAAAGCCCTGCGCGGCATGGCCGGCACCGCCACCACCCGGCTCGCCCGCGACGTCCACGCCGACGCGCACTGCACCGACGCCTCCACCCGCTGGCGTGCCCTCGCCGCGGCCGGCGCCCGCCCGCAGCACCTCGTCTGGACCCAGCTCTACCACGGCGTACCCGGCCACCAGACCGCCCGCTACCTGGACGCGCTCGCCACCCCCGGCTCGTGCGTCGAACTGTGCGCCCCCACCCTGGAGACCCTCGACGGCACCTCGGAGATCCGCAGCCGGCGCAGTACGCGCGAGGAGCAGGACGCGCACGCGTTCACCGACCGGCTGGTCTCCTACCTGCGCTGGTTCGACATCAACCACGAGACCGTCCTGCGCTCCCTCGACGCCGCCCACGCCCACCACTGAGCACCGCTGAGCACCGTTGAGCACCGTTGAGCACCGCTGACCGCCGCTGACTCTGCTGACCACACCCCTCCGGGAGCCCGCTCATGGCACCGCAGCTCCACCTGGACCTCACCGCCTCCCCGTCGGACGCCCTCCCCTCGCCCCCGGTGCGGCGGATGGCCCTCGCCACCGGTGTGGTGGCGCTCGGCGGGCTGCTGTTCGGTTTCGACACCGGCGTCATCTCCGGTGCCCTGCTCTTCCTCAAGGAGCAGCTGGCGCTGAACTCCTTCCAGGAGGGCGCGGTGATCTCGGCCCTGCTGCTCGGCGCCGCCGTCGGCGCCCTGGCCGGCGCCCGCCCGGCCGACCGCTTCGGCCGCCGCAAGGCGCTGATCGGCATCTCGGCCACCTTCACCGTCGGCCTGGCGCTGGCCGCCGTGGCCCCGGACTTCTGGACGCTGCTGGCCGCCCGGGCCGTGCTCGGCCTGGCGGTCGGCAGCGCGTCGACGATCGTCCCGCTCTACCTCGCGGAGATCGCCCCACCGCGGCTGCGGGGCCGGATGATCACGGTGAACCAGATCCTGCTGACGGTGGGCATCCTGGTCTCCTACCTGGTCAACCTGGCCTTCGCGGGCGGCGGCGACTGGCGCGCCATGTTCGCCGTCGGGCTGATCCCCTCGGTGGCGATGCTGATCGGCACCCTCTTCATCCCGGAGACCCCGGCCTGGCTCGACGGGCGGCCCTCCCCCGCCCGCCCGCGCGCCGACCGGCCGCGCGCCCTGCTGTCCACCCCCGGCGCCCGCGCCGCCCTGCTCATCGGCGTCACGCTGGCGGCCGTCCAGCAGTTCGGCGGCATCAACTCGATCATCTACTACGCCCCCAGCATCATGGCCCGCGCCGGACTGCCCGCCACCAGCTCGATCGGCTACTCCGTCGCGATCGGCACGGTGAACGTCCTGCTCACCGTCGCCGCCATCCCCCTGATCGACCGCGTCGGCCGCCGCCCCCTGCTGCTCTGCTCCCTCGCCGGCATGGCCGTCTCCCTCGCCGCCCTCGGCATCGTCCTCGGCCCCGCCCACCCCGGCCCGCTCGGCAACGCCGTCGCCCTGGTGGCGATGACCGCCTACGTCGGCTCCTTCGCCATCGGCCTCGGCCCGGTCTTCTGGATCCTCGCCGCCGAGATCTTCCCGCCCGAGTCCCGCGCCCGCGGCACCGGCCTGTGCGCCCTGGTCAACTGGGCCGCCAACTTCGTGGTCGGCCAGGCCTTCCTCCCCACCGCCGACGCGGTCGGCGAGCGCTGGGTCTTCTGGTTCTTCGCCGCGGTCTCGCTCGCCGCCGTCCTGTTCGTCGCCCGCCGCGTCCCCGAGACCAAGAACCGCTCCCTCCCGGAGATCCAGCACGCCCTGGCCACCGCCCGATGACGGCCCGGTCCGCACCCCCGTCCCCGTCCCCGCTGCCGCCGCCACCGCTGTCGCCGCTCGCACGCGGGGCCACCGCACTGGCCCGTTGGCGCGCCGGAGCCCCATGAGGCAGGTTCTTCGTTACGGAGTAGGAAGTCGGCCGGTCCGACTTCCTACTCCGTCGTATGCGGGAAGGGCTGACGCGCATGTGGGGCAAGTGGATCGGTTGCGAGGTGCCGGAGGACGGGCGGGAGCGGTTCTCCGATGCTCAGCGGGCCTGGGCGGCGATCGGGGACCAGCCGGGGCTGATCGGGCAGGTGGGCGGCTGGGAGGGCGGGTATGCCCGGGTCCTTGGTCTGTGGGCCGACGAGGAAGCGTACGGGCGGTTCATGCGGGAGCGGCACGACGCGGTGGTCGCGGCGAGCGGCCAGGGCGGGACGTACACCGCGATCGAGGCGGGTACGGGTGCGGTCCTCCTGGAGATGGCCGGTAATGCGGCCGATCTGCGCGGCGCACTTGGGACGGCCGCCCTGCTGCGGGTCGCCGACTGCCGGTTGCGGCCCGGCCGGGCGGCGCACTTCATGGACGTGCAGCGCGAGGTGTGGGCGCCTGGCATGGCGGCGGCCGGGGGCATGCTCGGCGGTGTCGTCACCCGGCTGGACCCGCAGCGCTACCTGGTCACCACCCTGTGGTCCGACGCCGCCGCCCACGAGCAGTACGCCGCCGAGCACTTGCCCGCCCTGCACGAGCGCGCGGCGGTCACGGACGACGTGCACGCGCTGACCGGTCATCGGCTGGCCCTGGAGCCGGCCTGGACGGTGCCGCCTGTCGACGAATGACGGCGAGGGCTCGGGGATGAACGAGATTGAACGCGGCTGAAGGTCAACAAGCTGTCGGAGCCGGTGCCCGGAGCGCCCCTGCGGCCCGCGGACCCCGGCAAGCCGGTGTTCCTGCGGCCCACGATCCTCGGACTGTTGATCCCGGCGATCCTGGTCTCGCTGATCGTGCTGCTGGAGAAGGACGACCCCGAGTACGCCAAGACGGGCGACTGCATCCACAACAACAACCCGATCGTCCTGCCCGGCGTCGGGGACAACAATCCGGACGTCGTGGTGGTCCCGTGCTCCGACCCGAAGGCCGAGCACCGCGTGGTCGGGCGCAAGGACGACACGGATGACGGTGAGAACGTGTGCCGGGCGTTCCCCGAGGCCGACGGCTACTTCACCTACAAGCGGGGCGACCACAAGTACACCCTCTGCCTGCAGGACCTGAAGCCGCAGCCGAAGCTGACGCTGCCGCCGACGCTCGGGCTGTAGCAATGATGGCCCTGACCGATGCGTCGGTCAGGACCATCGGCGTCCGGGCGGCGGTCAGAGCGTTCCGAACTCCCCGGCCCGGACTGCGTCGACGAACGCGGTGAAGGCGGCGGCGGGGAAGACGAGCGCGGGACCGGACGGGTCCTTGGAGTCACGGACGGGGACAGCACCGGGGAAGTCCGGAGCAACCTCTACACACTCACCGCCCTGGCCGCTGTACGTGCTCTTGCGCCACCGAGCGCTGGCAAGGTCGATGTGCTGCATGGGCTCCCAACTCCTTCCAACGGTCGTCTTGACACAGGGCTTTGACCCACAGCCGAGCGTAATCCGTCCCCGTCCCCTCAGAACAGCGCCACCAGCTCCGTCCGCGAGGCGATCCCCAGCTTCGGGTACGCCTTGTACAGGTGGTGCCCCACCGTCCTCGGGCTGAGGAAGAGCTGCGCCGCGATGTCCCGGTTGGTGAGCCCCTGCGCCGCCAGCCGGGCGATCTGCAACTCCTGCGGGGTGAGCACCGTGAGCGCCCCCGCCGGAGCGGCCGGGGCCGCCGCCGTGCCGGTGGCGGTCAGCTCGGCACGGGCGCGCTCCGCCCACGGCGCCGCGCCCAGCCGTTCGAAGGTCTCCAGCGCCGCGCTCAGGTGCGGCCTGGCGTCCGTCCGCCGCCGCTCGCGCCGTAGCCACTCGCCGTACAGCAGCGCCGTCCGTGCCTGCTCGAACGGGCGCTGCGTGCCTTCGTGCAGGTCCAGCGCCGAGCGGTACGCGGACTCGGCCAACTCGTCCGGCCCCAGCAGTGCCTGGCAGCGCAGCCGTACCGCCTCCGCCCACGGCGCCCTCGCCGCGGCCGCCCAGCGGGCGAAGCGCTCGTAGGGCTCCGCCGCCCGCTCCGGCGAGCCCAGCCGGACCGCCGCCTCGACGAGGTCGGCCACCGCCCGGGTCGCGCCGATGTGGTGCCGGTAGGGCCCGGTGGTGAGCGTGTGCAGCCGGTCTGCGGCAGCCGCCGCGCGGCCGCGCCCGAGGTCCAGCAGGGCGAGCGCCCACTGCGCCCAGGGCTCACCGGCGGCGGACGCGGACGAGCCGGAGACAAGGGCGTCGGCGGCCAGCTCCGCGCACCGCTCGTCGGCGCCGCCCAGTGCCGCCAAACACGCCAGCATTCCGGCGAGTTGGCTGGTCCACTGGTGCTGACCGGTGTCCCGGGCGAGCGCGTACCCCTCCGCTGCCGTGACCTCCGCATCGCGGTGCCGCCCGTGGAACAACTCGGCCTCGGCCAGGAAGAACTGGAGCGTGGGCAGCACCCCCACCCTCCCCTTGGCCCGGGCTTCGGCGATCAGATCGGCGGCCAGCTCCAGCGTCTCGTGGTCGCGTCCGAGGACGAGCGCCGCACCGCACAGCTGCACCAGGTCGACCGGGCTCTCCGCCCCCGCCTTCCGCGCCGCCTCGGCGGTCGTCCGCACGTCGGGCACGGGTCCGGCGGCGGGGCGTCCCAGGGCCGGCAGTACGGCGGCCGGCAGGTCCAGGGCCAGCGGGGCGAGCGGTTCGTCAGGGCCGAGCGGGAGGGCGGCCAGCCGGTCGAGCACGGTGGCCACCGGCTCCTCGCCGACGTACCAGGCGGCGTGGAAGGCCTGGAGCAGCATCCGTGCCGCGTACGCGGGCTCGATGTCGGTGGCGGCGGCGTCCAGCAGCAGCCGGTACGCCGCCGGGTAGGCGCCACGCCAGAAGTGCGCGACCGCCCGGACCTGATCCAGCAGGGCGTGCGCGAAGACGCTGTCGGTGCGCGCCCCGGCCCGGTCGGCCAGCGCCTCCGCCTGCGCCAACTTCCCCTCCTCGGTGGCTGCTTCGGCGGCTAGCACCAGCCGGCGAGTGGCGCCGTCGCGGTCCGGGGTGAGCCCGGCGGCGCGCTCGTAGGCGGCCGCCGCGCCGCCGTGCGCACCGCGCGCCTCGGCGCGTCGGGCGGTGAGCTCCAGGGCATCGGCGAGGTCGGCGTCGGGCGCGGTGGCGGCCAGCGCGAGGTGCCAGGTGCGCCGGTCGCCGTCCTCCAGGACCTCGCCGATCGCCCGGTGAACGGCCAACCGTTTTTGCAGGGGCGTCCGTTGGAGGACCGCGGCACGCAGCAGCGGATGCCGGAAGACGAGCCTGCGCTCGGCGCTGACGGTGATCAGCCGGACCCGTTCGGCGGGAGCGAGCGCCCCGGCGTCCACCCCGAGCTCGGCGGCGGCGGCCAGCACGACGTCCAGTTCGCCGTTCTCCTCGGCCGCGGCGACCAGGAGCAGCGTCTGGGTGGCCGCCGGCAGTCCGGTCACCTGGCCGTGGAAGGCCATCAGCAGCCGGCTGGTGAGCGCCAGCCCTCCGGACGCGCAGTCCGCCTCCGCCCAAGGGAGTTCGACGAGCGCCAGGGGGTTGCCCGCCGCCTCGGCGAGCAGGCGCCGGCGGGCCGGTTCGGGCAGCGCCCCACCCGCGCGGTCGGCGAGCAGCCGGACGGCGTCCGTCTCGGCGAGCCCGGTCAGCCGCAGCTCCGGGAGCCCGGCGAGCGGCAGCACCTCGGCCCCGGCCCCCGCGTCCCGGGCGGCGAGCAGCAGCGCGACGCCCTCCGCCTGGAGCCGGCGGGCCGCGATCAGCAGTGCGTCCAGCGAGGGCGGGTCCAGCCACTGCACATCGTCGACGACGCACAACAGCGGCTGGTCGAGGGCGAGTTCCGCCAGCAGCCCGAGCGTGGCCAGCCCGGCGAGCAGCCGGTCCGCGCCGCCGGTCGTCTCCCCGAGACCGAACGCGCCCTCCAGCGACCGGCGTTGCGGCCCGGGCAGGGCCTCCAGCCGGTCGAGCCCCGGTGCCAGCAGCTGGCTGAGACCGGCGAAGGCGAGTTCGGCCTCGTACTCGACGCCGGCCGCCCTGATCACCCGGACGCCGTCCCCCGCCGTCGCCACCGCGTGTTCCAGCAGCGCCGTCTTGCCGATCCCCGGCTCACCGCGCAGTACCAGCACCCCGCTGCGGCCGCCCCGCGCCCCGTCGAGCAGCGCGTCGACGGCGGCCCGCTCCCGTTCCCGTCCGTACAGCACCCCGGTCTCCCTCCCGATACGCCCGACCCTACTGGCGGCGGCGTACGTACACCGCTACCTATCCGTGACGGATTCGCCCGCTGCCCGCCGTCCGTACCGTCTTGACCAGCGGGAACGACCCGCCAACAGCCCTACCGGACAGGGGAGAAGACCATGACCGCCACCCAGCCGACCGACCTCCGCCAGCTCGCCGCCCGCTACCTCGCCGCCTGGAACGAGACCGACCCGGCCGCCCGCCGGAAGCTGGTCGACGAGGCCTGGGCCGAGGACGGCAGCTACACCGACCCGCTGGCCGCCGTTTCCGGCCGCGAGGGCGTCGACGCGCTGATCGGCGCCGCCCAGGCGCAGTTCCCCGGCCTGGTGTTCACCCTGGGCCCGGTCGACGCCCACCACGACATCGCACGTTTCACGTGGAACCTCGGCCCGGCCGGCGAGGAGCCGCTGGTCATCGGCTTCGACGTGCTGGTCGCCGACGCGGCGGGCCGGATCGCCTCGGTGTACGGCTTCCTCGACCGCGTCCCGGGCGCCTGAGGTCGACACCGCCCCTTCGACCGGCGGGGGCGGGCGCCCCGGTGCCCACCCCCGCCGTTCCCCCAACACGCCACAGGAGACGAAGAGTTGTCCAGGACGCTCACCGCCCGTCCGACCGCCCACGCGACCTCGGCCGTCGCCGCCCCGCGCGGTCTGCTGCCGGTCCTCCTGACCGCGACCTTCATGACCGCCCTCGACGTCTTCGTCGTCAACGTCGCCATCCCCTCCCTGCAGACCGATCTGCGGGCCGGACCGGCCGCCGTCCAGTGGGTGGTCGCCGGCTTCGGCCTCGCCCTCGCCGTCGGACTGATCACCGCCGGCCGGCTCGGCGACCGCTACGGCCGGCGCCGGCTGTTCGAGCTCGGCCTGGCCCTGTTCACCCTGGCCTCGGCGGCCTGCGGCCTGGCGCCGACCGCGGGCGCGCTGGTCGCCGCCCGGGTGGCCCAGGGGCTGGCCGCGGCGCTGATGAGTCCGCAGGTGCTGGCGATCCTGCGGACGGCGTACAGCGGTGCGGCACAGGCCCGGGCGTTCTCGATGTACGGGCTGACCATGGGGATCGGCGCCGTCTTCGGCCAGCTGATCGGCGGCGTGCTGATCCGCGCCGACCTGTTCGGCCTGGACTGGCGCAGCTGCTTCCTGCTCAACCTGCCGGTCGGCCTGGCCGCCCTCGCGCTGGTGCGGCGCTGCCTGCCCGAGTCGCGCGCCCCGCACCGGCCGGGCCTGGACCCGGTGGGCGTCGCGCTGGTCACCGTCGCGCTGACCGGCCTGGTGCTGCCGCTGATCCAGGGCCCCGGGGCCGGCTGGCCGCTGTGGACCTGGCTCTGCCTGGGCGCCTCGATCGCCCTGCTCGCGCTCTTCGCCGTCCACCAGCACCGCGGCGGCCTGGCGGGCCGCTCACCGCTGCTCGACACCCGGCTGTTCGCCGGCCGCGCGTTCACCACCGGTCTGCTCGCGCAGCTGGCCTTCTCGCTCGGCCAGGGGTCGTTCTTCCTGGTGCTCGCCCTCTACCTCCAGCCGGGCCACGGCCTGGACGCGCTCGGCGCGGGCCTGGTCTTCACTGCGATCGGCCTCGGCTACCTGGTGACCTCCACCGCCGTGCACCGCGTCACCGCCCGGCTGGGCCGGCAGACGATCGCGCTCGGCGGGCTGCTGATGGCCGCCGGGCTGGGCCTGCTCGGCCTCGCGGTGCACGCCACGGGCACCACCGGCAGCGTCTGGTGGCTGGCGCCCGGCCTGTTCGTGGACGGGCTCGGGATGGGCCTGGTGATCGCCCCGGTGACGTCCGCGGTGCTGGCGGTCGTCGAACCGCGGCTGGCCGGCTCGGCGGCGGGCCTGGTGGCCACCGTCCAGCAGGTGGCGGGGGCGCTCGGGGTCGCGCTGATCGGCATCCTGTACTACGCCGCCGCCGACCCGGCCACCGCGTTCGGGCGCAGCCTCGCGGCGCTGGCGGTGCTGGAGGTGCTGCTCGCGGGCCTGGTCCAGCTGCTGCCGCGCCGCACGGGGTGAGCCACTGGGCACCGGGGGGAGGGGGGCGCCTCGCGGAGCGTCCCCTCTCCCTGCCGCTTTCCCTGCCGCCCTCCCGTTCCGTTTCCTCCCCCCGATCGGGTTGGATGGGTGGATGAGCGAGGAGAAGAGCGCCGTACCGGCGTGGGAGCAGCGGTTCAGGGCGGCACGGGTCTCCCTGCCGGACTGGGCGGAGGACGCCCCGGAGCGGGCACTGTACGTGTCCAACGCCAGCGGCACCTACGAGGTCTACGCCTGGGACCGCGCCACCGACACCCACCGGCGGGTCACCGACCGCCCCAACGGCACCACCGACGCCGAGCTGTCCCCCGACGGCGAGTGGATCTGGTGGTTCGACGACAGCGACGGCGACGAGTTCGGCATCTGGCGCCGCCAGCCCTTCGCCGGCCGCCCCGAGGGCGCCGACGGTCCCGACGAGGAGGCCGTCCCCGGCCTCGCCCCGTCCTACGAGGCGGGCCTGGCCCTGGGCCGGGACGGCACCGTGGTGGTCGGCCGCTCCACCGACGACGGCGGCACCACCCTGCACCTGCGCCGCCCCGGCGCGGCGCAGGCCGTCGAGATCTACCGGCACGCCGAGTACGGCGGCGTCGGCGACCTCAGCCACGACGGCACCCTGCTGGCCATCGACCACACCGAGCACGGCGACGCCATGCACGGCGCGATCCGGGTCGTCCGGCTGCCCGCCGAGGGCGCCGACGTCACGACCGTGGCCGAACTGGACGAGGTCACCGGCCACGACGAGCCGCACGGGGTGGCCTGCCTGGGCTTCGCGCCGCTCGACGGCGACACCCGGCTGCTGGTCGCCCACCAGCGCACCGGCCGCTGGGAGCCGATCATCTGGGACGTCGCGACCGGCACCGAGACGGCGCTGCGGCTGCGCGACGAGCAGGGCCGCGAGCTGCCCGGCGACCTCTCCGCCCAGTGGCGGCCCGACGCCCGCACGCTGCTGATCGAGCACGAGTACGAGGCGCGCAGCGAGCTGTTCTCGTACGCGCTGGACGAGGGCGTGCTCACCCGGCTGGACACCCCGCGCGGCACCGTCGGCGGCGCCACCCCGCGCCCGGACGGCACCGTGGAGTTCCTCTGGTCCTCCGCCGCCGAGCCGTCGGCCGTGCGGTCCACCGCCGGCACCGTGGTGCTGCGCGCCCCCGGCGCCGTCCCGCCCGGCTCGGTGCCGGTCGAGGACGTCTGGGTGGACGGGCCCGGCGGGCGGGTGCACGCGCTGGTCCAGCGACCGGCCGGCGCCGGGGCGGGCGAGGGACCGTTCCCGACCGTGTTCGAGGTCCACGGCGGCCCGACCCACCACGACAGCGACTCCTTCGCCGCCGGACCGGCCGCCTGGCTGGACCACGGCTTCGCGGTGGTCCGGGTCAACTACCGCGGTTCCACCGGCTACGGCCAGGCCTGGACGGACGCGCTGCGCGAGCGGGTCGGGCTGATCGAGCTGGAGGACATCGCCGCCGTGCGCGAGTGGGCGGTGGCGAGCGGGCTGGCCGATCCGGAGCGGCTGGTGCTGTCCGGCGGCTCCTGGGGCGGCTACCTCACGCTGCTCGGCCTCGGGACGCAGCCGGAGCTGTGGAGCCTCGGCGTCGCCGCCGTGCCGGTCGCGGACTACCTGACGGCGTACGACGACGAGATGGAGGCGCTGAAGGCGATCGACCGCACGCTGTTCGGCGGCACGCCGGAGGAGGTGCCCGAGCGCTGGACGGCGTCCTCGCCGCTGACGTACGTCGAGCGGGTGCGGGTGCCGGTGTACATCAGCGCCGGGGTGAACGACCCGCGCTGCCCGATCCAGCAGATCGACAACTACGTCGAGAGGCTGGAGCAGCTCGGCAAGCCGCACGAGGTGTACCGGTACGAGGCCGGGCACGGGTCGCTGGTCGTGGACGAGCGGATCAAGCAGCTGCGGCTGGAGATCGACTTCGTCCGCCGGCACCTCGGTGGTGCGGCGGTGGGCGAGAATCGGGCGGACGCGCAGCCGTAAGGGACGCGGGAACGGGGGGTACGGGGTGAGGCGCCTGCTGACGATCATGGGGGCGGGGGTGGCCGGGGTGCTGGTGCTCACCGGCTGCTCGGGCCGGGACGGCGGTGGTGGCGGCGGGAGCGCGGCCTGTCCGCCGCCCGCCTCGCCGTCGCCGTCGTGGTCCCCGTCGCCGACGGCCACCTCGACCGTGGTGAGTGCGGCGTTCCGCACCACCACGGTCGAGGGGGCCCGGGCCGGGGCCTGGGCCGGGGAGGACGGCGGCGTGGTGGTGCTCGCCAAGTCGGGCTCGAAGGGGTCCAAGGGGTCCAAGGGCTCGAAGAGCGGCCGCAAGACGCGCCACCACACCGACACCTACGACTCGGACGACAACAACGGCAACAACAGCGCCCGCCGGTGCGACAACCCGCCGCCGACCGTCTCACCGTCGCCCACGGCGCCGACGCTGACGCCGACGGTACCGGCTGTCCCGACCAAGCCGGCCGTTCCGGCCGTTCCGCCGGCGAAGCCGACCCGCTGACCGGAGGGCCGGACGACCGGACGACCGGACGACCGACCGTCCGGTGTCAGTCCAGGACCGGGTCCAGCCCGAGGGCCCGGTCCTGCTCCGCCTCCGCCTCGCGGCGCACCAGGCGGAACCACATGAACACCACGAAGCCGCCGAAGACGAACCACTCCAGCGTGTAGCCGAGGTTCTGGAACGCGCGCAGGGAGAGCCCGTCACCGCCCTGAGGCTGCACGGTCGGCACGGGGGTGAACCCTTCCGGCGCGGTGTCGGTGGACACCCAGCCGTCGTACCAGCCGTCCAGGGCGAGCTTGTTGACGAGCGCTGCCCGGTTGATCGTGCCGAGCTGCCCGTCCGGGAGGCCGCCGGCGACGGCGCCGCCGCTGCCGCTGGTCTCACCCGCCTGGAGGCGGCCGGTCACGGTCACCTCACCGGCCGGCGCGGGCACGGTCGCCCCGGCCGGGGGTTCACCGGCCGCCCAGCCGCGGACGACCGCGGCGGTCCGGCCGTCGGCGGTACGCAGCGGGGTGAGCACGTAGTAGCCCTGCTTGCCGTCCAGCACGCGGTTGGGGACGAGCAGTTGGTGCTCCTGCTCGAAGGTTCCGGTGACCGTCACGGCGCGGCCGACGGTGTCGGTGGTGACCTGCGGACGGTCGGCGGCGAGCACGTCGTCGAGCGGCCGGGGGGCGCCGCCGTCGGCCACCGCCCGGCTGATCTCCTGGTGCGAGGAGACCCGGTCCTCGAACCGGCCGAGCTGCCAGGAGCCGAGCCAGACGCACACCGCGACGGCCGCGACGGCCAGCGCGGTGCCGCTCAGCCAGCGCGGGGTGAGGAGGAACCGGTACACACCCCCCACGGTAACCACTCCTCACACCCCGCCCGCCCCCAGGGCCCCCGGACCCCCGAAAAACATGCGGACCGGTCCACCTGCGCCACCCGCTCCGAACGCGCCGAACACACCGAACACCACCGCCGGAGCGGGAAGTCGGCGGGTCCGACTTCCTGCTCACCCTGCCCACCGGCAGGCGGCGGGTCACCCCGCCGACGGGGAGGTACGGGGCGCGCCGGCCGGGGCGTCGGCCGGCACCGGCTGCGGCAGCGTCCGGTACACCGTCCCCGCGCAGGCGCCGGGCAGGACGGCGGTCGCGGCGGCCGGGTTGCCCGGCGCCGGGGTGTACGCCAGGGTCACGCTCGTCGAGGGCCTGCTCGGGCCGGCCGTCGGGGTGGCCGACGGGCTCGGCGCCCCGGTGGGCGTGCCCGCCGTCGTCGCGCTCGACCGCGGTGCCGTGGTCGGCTCCGCGGTGGGATCGGACGCCGGGACCACCCCGGGCACCCCGCTGGTGCCGCCTGCCGAGGTATTCGGTCCGCTCGTCTGGACCCCGCCGGCCCCGGCGCCTCCGGTGCCCGCCGAGCCGCCGCCGGAGGCCGTGCCCCCGGCCGAACCACCCGAGCCGCCCGGGCCACCCGAGCCGTCCGTGTCACCGCCGGTCCCGCCGGAACCGCCGCCGCCGTTCGCACCCGGCACCGCGCCCGGGCCCGCCCCCGGCCCGGTGCTCGCGGTACCGCCGGGAACGGGCCCGCCGCCCCCCGTCGTACCGCCGCCCGGGGTACCGCCCCCGGACGTGCCACCGCCCGAGGTCCCACCGCCCGAGGTCCCGCCGCCCGAGGTACCGCCACCGGAGGTACCGCCACCGGACGTACCGCCGCCCGACGTGCCCGGCTGCCCGGACCCGGTGGAGGCGCTCGGCGAGGACGTCCCGCCCGGCGTCGAACAGCCCGCCGGGTCCGGGATCCAGGCGAAGTCCACCCGGTACCCGGCCCGGGGTACGAGGACGAGGCCGTCGCTCCCCGCGTCCTTCCCGGACGCGGGGCCGGACGAGGGCCCGGGCGCGGGCAGGTCGGTGGCCGGGTCGCCGGCGGTGTGGAAGGCGATCCGGACACGGCCGCTGTCCGGCGTCGCGACGCCGGTGACGGTGACCGAGCCGGGCCCGCCCAGCTGGCAGCTGCGCCCGGAGACGTTGGTCACGGTGAAGGAGCCGTAGATCCGCCCTTCGGCGTCCGCTGCGCCCAGCTGCGTGGCGCCCTGCCCGAGGTCGGAGCGCGTGCACAGCGCCGGCGCCGGGGCGTCGCTCCCGCCGGTGGTGGCGGAGGTGGCCGGGGAGACCGTACCGGGCGCGGGACGGGTGGTGCTCGGGCCGGCGCTCGGTGAGCCGCCGACGGTGCCGGACGGGACGCCCGGTACGACCGGCAGCCCGAGGTCGGCGGCCGGCGGCGGTCCGGGCGTGCCGGTGGCGCCGCCGGGGACGGTGCCCGTGACGGTGGCGGAGGCGCTCCCGCTCGCGGCGCCGGGCGAGCCGGGACCGCCGGACAGGCCGAGGTGGTCCGCGGTGTGCAGGGCCGGCATCAGGAAGGAGGCGGCGGCCACCACCGCGGCGGCGCCCGTCCAGGCCCCGCGCCGGACGGCCCGCCGACGCGGCACCGCCCGCCGGATGTGCTGCAGGCCGCCGGGTGCGGGCTCCACCTCGGCCACGGCCCGCTGCATCAGCTCCCGGACCAGCCGCTCCTCGCGCTCGCGGGGCTCCTCCCCGCCGAAGGCGGCGCCACCGCCGAACGCGGCACCCCCGCCCGTGCCCGTACCGTCGTTCTCAGCCATGCCCGGCCTCCATCTGGACCCGCAGCGCGGCCAGCCCTCGTGAGCCGTACGCCTTCACCGAACCGAGCGAGATGCCCAGGGTCTCCGCCACCTGCGCCTCCGTCATGTCCACGAAGTAGCGCAGCACCAGAACCTCCCGCTGACGGCGTTGCAGACCCCGCAGCGCGACCTTCAACTGGTCACGCTCCAGCGCATCGTAGGCGCCTTCCTCTGCACTGGCCATGTCAGGCATCGGCTTCTGCAGCAACCGCAGTCCGAGGATCCTGCGCCGCAGCGTCGAGCGGGACAGGTTGACCACGGTCTGCCGCAGGTAGGCCAGCGTCTTCTCGGGTTCGCGCACCCGCCGCCGGGCCGCGTGCACCCGGATGAACGCCTCCTGGACGACGTCCTCGCAGCTCGACAGGTCGTCGAGGAGCAGCGCGGCCAGTCTCAGCAGAGAGCGGTAGTGCGCCTGATAGGTCTCGGTGAGCAGATCCTCGCTGGTCCCGGCGGCGGTGCCGGTGCTACCGGCGCCGGAGTCCGCGGCGCCGGGTGCGACTGCCGTCATCTGGCTATCTTCCGGCCTGTCCGCAGGCCACTGGACACGCGACGGGAACGACACTGCGGCTCTCGCCGAGATGCCCGTCCCTGCCCCCACCATCACGTTCGCCACGCCCGTTGGACACTCGATCCCCTGTCATGGTTGCCCAGCCCGGCGGACATTCTTCCGCATGGACGGAAGAGGCCTCCAGGGGATTCGGCGAGGATTCCTGGCGCAGTCGGCGAACATCCCGCGCAGAGCCCCGGCACCGTCCGCACCGGGCCTGGTCGCACCGGGCCTGGTCGCACCGGGTCGGTGTCCCGGGCCGAGCCCGGTCAGACCGGGTCGGTGTCCCAGGCCGGGTCGGCGTCCGGAGCCGCGTCGCCGCTCTCGGCGGCCACCAGCTCCGCGATCTGGAGCGCGTTCAGCGCCGCGCCCCGGCGCAGGTTGTCCCCGCAGAGGAAGAGGTCCAGCGCGTTCGGGTCGTCCAGCGCCCGCCGCAGCCGACCCACCCACACCGGGTCCGTGCCGACGGCGTCGTTCGGCGTGGGGAACTCGCCCGCCGCCGGGTCGTCGTAGAGCACCACCCCGGGCGCCTCCGCCAGGAGTTCCCGGGCGTGCTCCTGGGTGACCTCGCGCTCGAACACCGCGTGCACGGCGAGCGCGTGGGTGCGCACCACCGGGATCCGCACGCAGGTGGCGGAGACCTTCAGCCGGGGCAGCGCGAGGATCTTGCGGGACTCGTCGCGGACCGTGCGCTCCTCGGACGACCAGCCGCCGTCCGTCAGCACCCCGGTCCAGGGCACCGCGTTGAGCGCCAGCGGGGCGGCGAACGGCCCGTGGTCGGCGATCACCGCGCGCAGGTCGCCGGTCTGCTCGCCGACGTCGGTGCCGGCCACTTGGGCGAGCTGGGTGCGCAGCGCGTCCGCGCCGGCCCGGCCGAGCCCGGAGGCGGCCTGGTAGGAGGCGACGACCAGCGACTCGAGGCCGTACTCGGCGTGCAGCGCGCCGATCGCCGCGATCATGGTCAGGGTGGTGGAGTCGGGGCTCGCCACGATGCCGCGCGAGCGCATCCGGGCAGCCGCCGCGTTGACCTCGGGCACCACCAGCGGAACGGCGTCGTCCAGCCGGAACGCGCCGGAGTTGTCGACCACCACGACGCCCTTGGCGGCCGCGATCGGCGCCCAGCGGGCGGCGATCTCCTCGGGGACGTCGAACAGCGCGACGTCGATCCCGTCGAAGGCCTCCTCGCGCAGCGGGAGCACCTCCACGGGCTCCCCGCGCACGACCGCCTTGCGGCCGGCCGAGCGCGGGGAGGCGACGAGACGGATCTCGCCCCAGATGTCCTGGCGGAGGGAGAGCAGGCCGAGGAGCACCTCGCCGACCGCGCCGGTGGCGCCGACGACGGCGAGGTTCGGCCGCCGGGTCATCGCCCGGTGCCCCCGTAGACGACGGCCTCGTCCGTCTCGCTGTCCAGCCCGAAGGCGCTGTGGACGGCTTGGACGGCCGCGTTGACGTCCTCGGCGCGGGTGACCACCGAGATGCGGATCTCCGAGGTGGAGATCAGCTCGATGTTGACGCCGGCCGCGGAGAGCGCCTCGAAGAAGGTCGCGGTGACCCCCGGGTTGGAGCGCATGCCCGCGCCGACCAGCGAGATCTTGCCGATCGCGTCGTCGTAACGGAGCGACTCGTAACCGATGCCCTCCCTGACCCGGTCGAGCGCGTCGATGGCCTTCTGGCCCTCGGTCTTCGGCAGGGTGAAGGAGATGTCGGTCAGGCCGGTCGACGCCGCCGAGACGTTCTGCACCACCATGTCGATGTTGATCTCGGCGTCGGCGATGGCGCGGAAGATGCGGGCCGCCTCGCCCGGCTTGTCGGGAACGCCGACGACCGTGACCTTCGCCTCGGACGTGTCATGGGCGACTCCGGAGATGATGGCCTGCTCCATCTCGCCCCCTTCGGGCTGGTTCGGGTTGTCGTTGCTGACGATCGTCCCGGGGAGGCCCGAGAAGGACGAGCGTACGTGAATCGGGATGTTGTAGCGGCGCGCGTACTCCACGCAGCGGTCGAGCAGCACCTTGGATCCGGACGAGGCCAGCTCCAGCATGTCCTCGTACGCGATCCAGTCGATCTTGCGGGCCTTCTTCACCACGCGCGGGTCGGCGGTGAACACGCCGTCCACGTCGGTGTAGATCTCGCAGACCTCCGCCTTGAGGGCGGCGGCGAGGGCGACGGCGGTGGTGTCCGAGCCGCCGCGACCGAGCGTGGTGATGTCCTTGCTGGTCTGCGACACGCCCTGGAAACCGGCCACGATCGCGATGTTGCCCTGGTCGAGGGCGGTGCGGATGCGGCCCGGCGTCACGTCGATGATGCGCGCCTTGTTGTGGACGGAGTCGGTGATGACGCCGGCCTGGCTTCCTGTGAACGACTGCGCCTCGTGGCCCAGGGATTTGATCGCCATGGCCAGCAGCGCCATGGAGATGCGCTCTCCAGCGGTCAGCAGCATGTCGAACTCGCGGCCGGCGGGGAGAGGTGACACCTGCTCCGCGAGTTCGATGAGCTCGTCCGTCGTGTCGCCCATCGCGGACACCACGACGACGACCTCATGGCCGGCCTTCTTGGCGTCAACGATTCGACGGGCCACGCGCTTGATGCCCTCGGCATCCGCAACGGATGAGCCGCCGTACTTCTGCACGACAAGGCCCACGTGCGCTCCTCGACTTGTGTCGTCTTTCGGGGGCGATCGGCCCCCGCACCCCCGGGTGGCGGGGGCGGTGCGGTCGGCGCCAGTCTACCGAGCGAGGGTGCTCCGCCCCCCGCTTTCCATATGATGAGACACATGTTTCAGCAGGTGAGCGGGGGTGCGGCTACCCGGACCGGCAGGTCTGCGGGCGGGCCGCCGCCGTTCCGGAGAATCGGCGGACGAACGGACGGACACCCCGGGGTTTTCCGCCCCGGGGGGCGGAGTGAGGCTTCCGTCACAGTCCGCGGCCCGGCCCGGCGCCGAGGCACCGCCCGGGCCCCGGTGCCGGGGGTACCGGCACCGCCCGGGCCGCCGGCGCGCCCTACCGCCCCAGACCCAGCTCCGCCGCCATGAGATCGCCGGCCTGCTGCTCCAGCTGCTCGTCGGTGAGCCCGTCGTTGTCGGTGTCCGCGCCGTCCGGCGCCGCCCCGATCGGGCTGTCCAGCCGGACGTGCGCGATCAGCGACTGCAGCGCCCGCAGCACGGCCGTGCAGGTGGTGCCCCAGTTGGACAGGTACGAGAACTGCCACCACCAGAGCGCCTCGCTGACCCGGCCCTCGCGGTAGTGGGTGAGCCCGTGCTGCAGCTCCCCCACCACCCCGGCCAGGTCGTCCGAGATCCGGAAGGCGTTCGGCTTCTCCGGCGGCCCGTACGGGTCGAACACCTCGTGGTAGACGTCGATCGGCGCGAGCAGCTCGGCCAGCCGCTCGCGCAGCTGCTCGCCGTCCGGCTCCGGCCCGGCGTCGGGCTCGAAGCGGTCCTCGGGGACGACGTCCTCGATGGCACCCAGCCGACCGCCGGCCAGCAGCAACTGCGAGACCTCCAGGAGGAGCAGCGAGACGGCGCTGCCGGGCTCGTCACCCTTGGCGACCTCGGTCACCGAGAGCACGAAGCTCTCCACCGAGTCCGCGATCTGCACCGCGAAGTCGTCCGGCTCCGAACCGTGCCCGTGCGTGTGCGGGGCGTGCGGCTCGTGCTGCGCGTCCTGCGGGCTGCGCCGGTCCTCTTCCGGTCCGGCCTGGTGGGGCGTGTGGGGCTGCTGGTTGATCGTCCGGTCAGACATCGAGCAGTCGTCTCCCTTCGAAGGCGCGACCGAGCGTGACCTCGTCCGCGTACTCCAGATCCCCGCCGACGGGCAGGCCGCTCGCCAGACGGGTCACCTTCAGGCCCATCGGCTTGCAGAGCCGGGCCAGGTAGGTGGCGGTCGCCTCCCCCTCCAGATTGGGGTCGGTGGCCAGGATCAGCTCGGTGACCGTGCCGTCGGCGAGCCGCGCCAGCAGCTCCCGGATCCGCAGGTCGTCCGGACCGACGCCCTCGATCGGGCTGATCGCGCCGCCCAGCACGTGGTAGCGGCCGCGGAACTCCCGGGTGCGCTCGATGGCGACGACGTCCTTGGGCTCCTCGACCACGCAGATGACACCGAGGTCACGGCGCGGGTCGAGGCAGACCCGGCACTGCTCGGCCTCCGCGACGTTGCCGCAGACGGCGCAGAACCGCACCTTGTCCTTGACCTCCAGCAGCGCGTGCGCCAGCCGGCGGACGTCGACCGGGTCGGCCTGCAGGACGTGGAAGGCGATCCGCTGCGCGCTCTTGGGCCCGACGCCGGGCAGCCTGCCCAGTTCGTCGATCAGGTCCTGAACCACGCCCTCGTACAACGTCGCGCCTTCCCTCGGGTTCGACCGGTGGTACCCGCACGGGGTGCTCCGGTGCCATCATCCAACGAATCGGACGCCGGGCACACCGCCCGACGCCCGACTCCCGCATAAATCACACAGGTCCATCGGCTGAACTCCGGACCGTCACGGCCCGCCTCGGGCCGCCCCTGACCACGCTCAGAACGGCAGACCGGGGATCCCGCCGCCGAGGCCCTGGGTCAGCGGGCCCATCCGCTCGGCCTGCATCTTCTGCGCGGCCTGGTTGGCGTCCCGGACGGCCGCCAGCACCAGGTCCGCCAGGGTCTCGGTGTCCTCCGGGTCCACGGCCGCCGGGGCGATGGTGAGCGCCACCAGCTCCCCGGAACCGGTCACCGTCGCCTCGACCAGGCCGCCGCCGGCCGAACCGGTCACCTTGGCCTCGGCCAGCTCCTGCTGCGCCTGGGCGAGGTCCTGCTGCATCTTCTGCGCCTGCTTGAGCAGCGCCTGCATGTTGGGCTGGCCACCACCGGGAAACACGGCTCACTCCTTGTGTTCGGTCTGCGCTTGCTGCGTCCTCTGGTACGTCCTCGACGAGCCTACGTGCTGGTCAGTTCCCACCGTGCCGGATCTCCTCCAGCACCGTGGCGCCCAGCTCGCGGATGATCAGTTCCTGGCCGGAGAACGCCTCCTCGTTGAGATCGGGGTCGTCCGCCTCCGGGATGTCGTCCTCCGGGGCCACCGCCTGCACCGGCCGCGCCGGGGCCGCCGGAGCCACCGGCGGCGGCGCCTGGACGGGCGGGGGCACCGGTGCGACCGGCGCCGCCTGCGGCTGCGGAACGGGCGCGGGCGCGGGTGCGGGCACCGGAGCGGCGGGCTGCACCGGGGGCGCGGACGCCACCGGACGCGCCGGCGCGGCACCCCAGCCGCCCCCACCGCCGCCCCCACCAACGCTGCCTGTGCCACCCGCGCCGCCCGCGCCGCCCGACGGGTCGACGATGCACTCGATCCGCCAGTCCACGCCCAGCGCGTCGGACAGCGCGGACCGCAGCACGTCGTCGCTGTTGCTGCTGACGAAGCTGTCGCGGGCGCCCGCGTTGATGAACGAGACCTGGAGCACGCTGCCGTCGAACCCGGCCACCTGACCGTTCTGGCTCAGCAGGATCCAGGTGAACCGGCGCCGGTTCTTCACCGCCTCCAGGATCTGCGGCCACAGCTGCCGCACCTGCGCGGCGCCCTGCTGCGCCGCCGCCGACGGCTGCCCACCGGCCGCCGCGACCGGCACGGGGGCCGGGGCGGGCGCGGGGGCGGGGGTGGGGGCCGGGGCCACCGGAGCGGGTGCCGGAGCCGTCGGCGCGGCCGCGGGGGCGGGCGCCTCCCCGGCTGCCGGCGGGAAGCTCCGCTTGATCGGCCATGCCCCGGGCGCCGGCCCGGCCGGCTGCGCGGGCGGCGCGGGTGCCGGAGCAGGAGCGGGAGCGGGCGCGGCCTGCACCGGAGCCACCGGCTGCTGCACGGGCTGCGGCACCGACTGCTGCACCTCCGGCATCACCACCGGAGCGACCGCCGCCATCCCCGCGACCGCGCCACCGACCATCCCCCCGGCCGCGGCCCTGCGCTCCAGCTTGTCCAACCGCGCCTGCAACGACAGCTCGTCGCTGTACGCGCCCGGAAGCATCACCCGGGCGCAGATCAGCTCCAGCTGCAACCGGGGCGCCGCGTTGCCGCGCATCTCCGTCAGCCCGGTGTTGACGATGTCCGCCGCCCGGCTCAGCTCGGCCGCCCCGAACGCGTCCGCCTGCGCCTGCATCACCGCGACCCGGTCCGCCGGGGCGTCGATCAGCCCCTTCTCCCCCGCGTCCGGCACTGTGGCGAGGATCACCAGGTCGCGCAGCCGCTCCAGCAGGTCCGTGACGAACCGCCGCGGGTCGTGCCCGCCCTCGACCACCCGGTCGACCACCTGGAACACGGTCGCCCCATCGTGCGCGGCGAACGCGTCCACCACCTCGTCCAGCAGCGCCGAGTCCGTGTACCCGAGCAGCGCGGTGGCCATCTGGTACGTGACGCCGCCCTCGCTCGCGCCGGCCAGCAGCTGGTCCATCACCGACATCGAGTCACGCACCGACCCGGCCCCCGCCCGCACCACCAGCGGGAACACCGAGTCCTCGACCTGGATCCCCTCCCGGCCGCACACCTCCGCCAGGTAGTCGCGCAGCGTGCCGGGCGGCACCAGCCGGAACGGGTAGTGGTGCGTCCGGGACCGGATCGTCCCGATCACCTTCTCCGGCTCGGTGGTCGCGAAGATGAACTTGAGGTGCTCCGGAGGCTCCTCCACCACCTTCAGCAGCGCGTTGAAGCCGGCCGAGGTCACCATGTGCGCCTCGTCCAGGATGAAGATCTTGTACCGGCTGTGCACCGGCGCGAAGAACGCCCGCTCACGCAGCTCGCGCGCGTCGTCCACACCACCGTGCGAGGCCGCGTCGATCTCGATCACATCGATCGACCCGGGCCCGCCCGTGGCGAGGTCCCGGCAGGACTGGCACTCGCCGCACGGCGTCGGCGTCGGCCCCTGCTCGCAGTTCAGACAGCGGGCCAGGATGCGCGCACTCGTCGTCTTGCCGCAGCCGCGCGGGCCGCTGAACAGGTAGGCGTGGTTGACCCTGTTGTTGCGCAGGGCCTGCTGGAGCGGAGCAGTCACGTGCTCCTGCCCGATGACCTCCGCGAAGGTCTCGGGGCGGTAGCGGCGGTACAGGGCTAGGGACACACCACCGACGATATCGGGACGGACCGACAAACGCGGCCTCCCCCGACCCCGCCCGGGAACGCAAAGACCCCTCGCGCACCCGCCAGAGCTCTCCTACCCTTGCTGCCTTCCGGCCCTGGGGGGGTTCAAAAAGATGGCGCCACACGAGGGGCTGCCCCCAACACTACCGGATCCCGACCCCACCCCTCCACCACCACCCCCACCCCCGCATCCGCAGGCCACCCCCACCCCTCACCCACGACATACGTGGTCGCGACCACCCCAAAACATGTACTAAGCTCTCCCTCGGAGGATTCGCCTAGAGGCCTAGGGCGCACGCTTGGAAAGCGTGTTGGGGGCAACCCCTCACGAGTTCGAATCTCGTATCCTCCGCCGGCAGAAGGCCCGGACCGCTCAGCGGTCCGGGCCTTCGTCGTTCACAGTCTCAACGCCCCGGCTCGGGCGCCTTCAGGCTGCCGTCCTCCGCTCCCTTGGCCACCTGCCAGACGAGTCCGCCCACGCGCTTGGCGACGTCCTTGAGGATGCCGCCCGTCCCGTGCTGGTAGCGCGCGGCCATCGCCGAGACGTCCAAGGCCTTGGCATCGGCGCGCAACCGCTTCCGCGTGTCGTAGTCGGTGCTCAGCACAACGGCCACCCGAACGGAGTGGAGCTGCCCTTGCCCAGGGGTTGCGAGGGCACTGCGGACGATCCTCAGGCCAAGATCCTCAGCGACCGGCAACGCGGCCCGGCCCAAGCCCGCCGGACAGTGCGGTGAACGCCGGCACGGTACTGAAAGCCCCACACCGTGGCCCCCGACCACCGGTACGGTAGCAATCCGTAGCGGCTTCAACACAGCATGGGGGCCAGCGTGAGGGGCAGTGGCATCACGTTCGGCAAATTCATCGCGCTCCGTCGCGCCGAGATGGAGTGGACCCAGCTTCGTCTCGCTGCTGAGCTCGACCGCAGCGAGGTCTGGATGTCGCTGGTCGAACGGGACTTGCAGCGGGTGAAAGACCTGACCCTGCTCCAGCGCCTCGCGGAGGTTCTGCGCTGCGAGCTCAACGAGCTGATGGCCTTACCGCAACCGGCCTCCGACCGGCCAAGGTCCCGTCCCCGCAAGTCCGCCTCCATTACGCTGACGAGCAGTTCCGCTGCCGAGGAGGACGATGTGCGACGCCGCCCGTTCCTGACCCTGGCGGCCGCCGCCCTGTTCGCCCCGGTCGCGGGCCAGCAGGCCGCGCACGCCGAGACGGCCGCACCGCTGGCCGGCCTGGAGGACTTGCTGGTCTACGGAGCGGGGCGGATCCCGGCGCCCCGCAGCAAGCCGACCCACGAGTCCGTCGCTGCTTGGCTCCTGACGTCTCGTCGAGAGTTCAAGGCAGCGCAGTACGACGCGCTCGCTGAGGCCCTGCCAAGCCGGATCGCCGCCGCCCAGATGGTCGGTAGCACCGAGGAGCGGGCTCGGAACGTCGCCCAGCTCTACAACCTCGCGGTCCGGCTGTGCATCAAGATCGGTGACAACAACATGGTGGCCATCACCGCCGACCGCGCGCTCACCGCCGCCAGAGACGGTGGCGACCCGCTGGTGGTCGCCGAGGCACAGCGGATGGTGTCCAGCGCCTGGCGCCGGCAGGGCAGCCTGGCCCGAGCAACCGACATCGTGGTCGTCGCCGCCGAAGACCTCCTCGTCGACACCACGGTGCCCGAGTCGGCCCGACTGGCCGCCCGTGGTGATCTGTACGCCACCGCGGCCTACACCGCCGCAAAGACCGGAGACCGGGCCTACGCGCACTCGCTAATCCGGGAGGCCGCCGACAGCGCCGCAGCCTCCGGCCTGATGGACGGCGTCCAGGGCGTCGCCCTGCACGAGTTGTCGGTGCACTACGAGCTCGGCGACGCCGGCCGGGCGATCGAGCTGGCCTCCACGGTCGACCCCACCGCGCTGCCGACCGCCGAACGTCAAGCACGCTTCTTCACCGATGTGGCCCGCGCGTTCGACCAGTGGGGCAAGCCCGAACAGTGCTACCGGGCTCTGTTGGCCGCCGAGGAGGCGGCCCCGCAGGAAGTCCGCCGGGGTGCCGTCCGTGACCTCGCCACCGCCCTGCTGCGGCACGACCGCAAGCTGCCCGGAGTCCGGGACTTCGCCGCCCGAGCGGGCGTTCAGATCATCTGACCTGTAGCCGGACTACGGCCCGTAGTCCGGCTACGTATCCGGCCTTTCGCCCGGCAGTTCACTGGGGAACGCCCCCCTCCCTCCGCTGCCGAAGGCTTTCCCATGCCAACGCCCAACGCCTCCCTGTCGTCCTCCAGCCGGCGGCACGCCGCCCCGGCGGACCGCGACCGGCTCGGCACCTTCCTCACCGCCTCCTGGGCCGCTCTGCACCTGCCCGTGCTCGCCCTGCTCGGTCTTGCTGTCCACAACCACCTGACCGAGGCCAGCCCCCGGATGGCGGCGACCGTGCCGGACCAGCCTGCCGTCTGAGGCTCCGGGGCCGCCGTGACGGCCCTCCCCCCTTCTTCCACTCGCTCGCCCGAGAGGAGACCCAGCCATGCACCGGCTGACCGACGCGCCCGCGCTGCACACCGAGTTGGAGCGCATCGACTACCGCACCACCCCCGCGTACTACTTCGACATCGAGCACGTCACCGACCCGGTCGTGCTGGAGCTGCTGAACTGCTGCCCGACCGTGTTCGGCCTCAAGAAGGTCATCACCGACCTGCTGGCCGGCCACCTGGACATCCCGCTGCCGGAGGCGACCGGGATCATCGAGCCCGGCGCCACCGTCCGGGGCCACGTGATCGTGGCGCCCGGGGCCGTCATCGCCGAAGGTGCGTACGTCACCGGCCCGGTGCTGGTCTGCCCCGGCGCGGTGATCGAGGCCGGCGCCCGGGTGCGCGACAACACCGTCGTCGGCCCTGGCTGCCGCATCGGCTTCGGAGCCGAGGTCACCCGCTCCTTGCTGACCGGTGGCGTCTTCATGAAGCACACCAGCTTCGTCGGGGACTCCGTGCTCGGCCTCGGCGTCAACATCGGCGCGTTCGTATCCACCACCGGCCTGCGGGTCACCTCCGGGCCGGTCACCGAGCCGGCCACCGAAGAGGTCTGCGCTCACCTCGACGGCCGGCGAATCGCCACCGGCCAGACGAAGTTCGGCGCGGTGATCGGCGACGGCGTGATCGTTCCCGCCGGCACCGTGCTCCAGCCCGCCACCCTGATCGGCGCGCACACCCTGCTCTACCCGAAGACCCAGGTCGGGGGCTTCTTCCCGGCCGGAAGCCAGGGAAGGTGACCATGCCCACCGCCGACACCACCACGACGACCGACCAGCGGGCCGTACGGATCACCGGAGGCCGCCGCCTGGCCGGCACCGCCACTGTCCAGGGCAGCAAGAACATCGCCCTGCACCTGTACGCCGCCGCGATCCTCGCCGACGACCCGCTCACCCTGGCCGGTGCGCCCGAGATCCTGGACACCCTGGTCGTCGCCGACATCCTGCACAGCACCGGCACCCGCGCCACCGTGACCGGAGACGAGTTCGCCACCCGACCGGCCGACTCCTACTTCCCCGTCATCCCGGACGACCTCGGACGGCGCATCCGCACCACCGCAGTGATGGGCGGAGCTCTGCTGGCCCGCGCCGGCAAGGTCACCTTCCCCACACCCGGCGGGGACGCCTTCTGCGCCCGCTACATCGACCGGCACCTGGCCGCGATGGAAGCCGCCGGGGCCGAGGTCGAGGTGAACCGGGGCCGGGTGCGGGCCCGCTTCACCGGCAAGCGGCTGCCGTTCATCACCGACGCCGAGACCCGCTCGTGGGGGCCGAGCCTGGGTGCGACGGTCACCGCGATGCTGCTGGCCGCCCGCACCCCGGGCACCTCCTCGATCCTCAATCCCAGCGTGGAGCCCGAGGTCACCCACACCGCCGCCCTGCTCTCGCAGGCCGGCGTCGGCATCGAGTGGCGGGGCAGGACGGCCCTGAACGTCACTGGCGCCGACCGCATCCGGGGCGGGGTGTTCACCGTGCCGCCGGACCGACTGGAGGCCGCCACCCTCGCGCTGGCCGCCGCCATCACCGGCGGCACCGTCCACCTGGACGGCTTCCCGCCGGCCGCGTTCCCGGACGGCCTGGTGTCGGTGTTCGCCGACGCCGGAATCCAGCTCGACCCGCTGGACGGCGGAACGGCCGTCAGCACCCCGGCCGGGCCTCGGCCGGTGCAGATGGCCACCGGCCCGCACCCCGGCTTCCCGACCGACGTACAGCCGCAGCTGACCGCCTTCCTCACCCAGGCCGAGGGCACCTCTCGCATCGACGAGCGGATCTACACCCAGCGCGACACCCACCTGCCGGCCTTGGCCTCGTTCGGCGCGGCCGTCAACGCGACCGGCTCGGTCATCACCGGCCGGGGCCGGTCCGCCCTCACCGGCGCCGGCGTGGCCGGGGAGGACATCCGGGCAGTGACCGCTCTCGTGATCGCCGCCCTCGCCGCCGAGGGCACCTCTACGATCCGAGGGATGTATCACCTGCGGCGCGGATACGGCAGCCTGCTGCCGAAGTTGGCCGCGCTCGGTGCCGACCTGACGATCGACCAGGAGTAGCCGTGACTAACACCGTGCCGTGGAAGCCGAACGCGCTCGCCGACCTGCGCGAGTGCCTGGACCTGATGACCGTCGACGGCACCGTGCCCGGTGGAGTCATCGCCCACGGCACCTTCGACACCGAGCCCGACTACCTGGCCTCCGGCGTCGTCGCCCCCGAGTGCGGCGACGTCCGGCCGGGGCCGGACACGGTGTACGACGTGGCCTCGCTGACCAAGGTCCTGGCCACCTGGCCGCTGGTCGGCGCTTCCCTCCTGGACGGCTTCACCCTGGACACCCCGATCCGCGAACTGCTGCCCGACATCCCGGCCGACGCCCCCGGCGGCCAGGTGACAGTGCGCCAGATCCTTGCCCACACCTCCGGACTCCGCGCCGACACCCGCCTCGACCAGTACCGCAACCGCACCGAACCACTGGCCCAACTGATCTGCGGAGAGGCTCTGATCGCCGACCCCGGAGCCGGACACCGCTACATCAACCGCGGATTCATCCTCCTCGGTCTGGCCCTGGCCCACTACCGCTGCCAGCGCCTGGACGAGCTGGCGGCCGAACTCTGGCAGCACCTCGGCATGCCGAACACGACCTACGGACCGGTACCCCGCTCCGCCCGGGTCGCCCCGACCGAGCAGCGGCTGACCGGCGGACCCCGCCTGTGGGGCATGCCGCACGACGACAACGCCGCCCTGCTCGGCGGAGTCGCCGGCCACGCCGGGGTGTTCACCACCCCGGCCGACCTCGCCACCTTCGCCACCCACCTGCTGACCCCGCACGCCGCTGGCGCTCCCCTGGGCCGCTGGCTCACCCACAGCATGCAGCCGCAGGCCGCGATCGAGCCGGGCCTCGACCGGGGCCTGGCCTGGATCCTCGCCGACGAGGGCCAGGTCGCCTACCACCACGGCTTCACCGGAACCAGCCTCTACCTCGCCCCCGCTACCGGCCGCTACCTGGCCATCTGCACCAACGCCGTCTACCACCACCAGGACAACCGCACCCGCCTCGCCCCACTGCGGACCCTCGCCCTGAAGGCGATCACCGACGAACCCTAGGAGGGCCACCCGTGCCCAGCACCACGCTCGCGTCCCTCACCACCCTGCGGCTCGGCGGCCCGGCCAGCGACGTCCTGCAGGTCGCCGACCCCGACGACTGGTTCGAACTGGTCCGCACGATCGGCGACCGGCAGGAGGACGCGCCCCTCACCCTCGGCCACGGCAGCAACGTCATCGTCTCCGACACCGGCCACGAGGGCACCGTCGCCGTGATGAACACCCGGGGCATCACCGTGAAGCGGGTGGACGACGACACGGTGGCCGCGACCGTCCAGGCCGGCCACCCGCTCGCCGACCTCGTCCAGTGGGCCGCAGCCGAACACCTCGCCGGAATCGAGTGCCTGGCCGGAATACCCGGCACTGTCGGGGCCGCCCCCGTCCAGAACGCCGGAGCCTACGGCCAGCAGGTCTCCGACACCCTCGACCACCTCACAGCCTGGGACTGGGACATGGGCCGCCTACGGACCCTGCCCGCCCAGGCATGCCGCCTCCGCCACCGCGACAGCCGCTTCAAGAACGACCCCGGCCGCTGGACCATCCTCACCACGACATTCCACCTCACCCGCTCACCGGCTGCCCCGATCACCTACCAGCCACTCGCCGACGAACTCGGCGTCCGCGTCGGCGCCCGACCGCCCGTGGCCGAGGTGACCACAGCCGTCCTCGCCAACCGTCACCGCCGCGGACTCCTCCTCGACCCCCACGGACCCGACGCCCGCCAGGCCGGATCGGTCTTCCTCAACCCGCTCGTCACCGCCGCCCAGGCCACCCGCTGGTCGGCTGCCAGCTGCCCGGTCCACACCAACAGCGACGGGCAGCTGCGGGCCAGCGCCGGCTGGCTGCTGGAGCACACCGGCTACCGCCCCGGCTACAAGATCGCAGACGGAATCCGCTGCTCGGAACGCCGCACCCTCACCCTCACCGCCCACGACGGAGCGACCGCAACGGGCTTCGCCCAGGCCCTCACCGAACTCTCGGCGCAGGTCGAAATCGCAACGGGGATCAAGCTCCGACCCGAGCCGACGTTGGTCGGTGCCTGGGTATAAGGAGTCCTGCAGGAACCAAGACCTCCCTGACCGCCGAGACCGTGCCCCTCCGCACCGTCATCAGCAGCCACGGCGACGGCAGGCGTCGGCCCTTCGCCGAGGCACCGGTGACCCGACTGCTGCACGCCCGTTTCCGCTCCGAATGGCGCTTCCGCGCCACCGCCAACAACCCGCAGCAGACCAAGGAGACCAGGTGATCGAGATGCGGCCCAGCCAGCAGATGCAGTCCCTCGGCGTGATCCAACAGGGCACCCCCATCCTCAACCGCCCCACCGAACCCTTCGACCTCCCGGCCGAACGCGCCGCTGCCCAGGCCGTCATCGACGAACTCTTCGCCGCCGTCGACCGCATCGGTCACGTCCACACCTTCGCCAAGGGCATGGGCGTCGCCGCCCCACAGATCGGCATCCCCCGCGCCACCGCCCTCGTCCTGCCCCCGACCGCCGACGCCGAGCCGATCATCCTGCTCAACCCGGAGATCACCGCCGTCTCCGACGAAACCGACGAACAGTACGAAGGCTGCCTCAGCTTCTTCGATGTCCGCGGCATGGTCCCTCGCCCCCTCCGTATGGACGTCACCGCCACCACCCTCGACGGCGCCACCACCACGGTCACCTACGAGTTCGGCCTCGCCCGCCTCATCGCCCACGAGATCGACCACCTCAACGGCCTCCTCTACACCGACCGCATGCGCCCCGCCGTCCACCCGATCCCCGTCGAGGAATACCGCGGAACGGGCTCGACCTGGTCCTACTGATCAGCGCAGCTGGCCTCCGGAGTACGTCGATCGACATCCGGCCAAGCCCACCCTTGGACCACCAACTGCATGCCAACATCTAGGATCTGTCCGGCGGATCTTGTGACCGTCCGACGATGGGCGTGGGCCTCGGGCCCAGGCGCGCGGGGCAGGCAGGTGGAGCAGGGCGCCCAAGCACCGCCAGGGGTATGCGCCGTGACCGGCGGTGGGTTCGCTCGTTGGGCCGTTCATGGGTGGGGACATGTCGGGGGCGATCGCGTCGCCCGCGCTGAGGACCTGCGTCGATGCCCGGGATCGCGCCGGGCGCGCGTACCGGGCGTGGGCGAACAGTACTGTGCTCGCCCCGGAGCTCTCGGTGGAGGCCGCGACGCATCCTTGATCGCCGGGCCCCGGTCAGTCGCTGTCGGCACTTGCCGGGCGGCCGATGGTGGTAAAAAGTGGCTTGAACGTCCAAAGGTGACGACCAGTCATGGGGGGATTCGATGGATCCACAGCTGCTGAACGAACTGGTCCCGCTGCTCGCCTCCGTCGCGGGGGGTGCGGCAACCGAGGTGGGCCGGGGGGCCGCCGAGAGCTCTGTCGCCCGGGTGCGACAGCTGGTGCGCCGCTGGCGCGAGCGCGGAAGCGACGAGGCGGTGCAGTCGGCGCCGGTGGAGCGGCAGGACCAGGTTCGGGTGCTGATCCTGGCGGCCCTGGCGGAGGAGCCGGGCCTGGGCGCGGAGCTCGCGGGCCTGCTCGCTCCGGGGCCCAAGAACCGGACGAGCGTCGACACTTCCAGCGGCGTCGTCATCGGAGGCGACCACCACGGGCCCATCACGATCAACGGGCCGGGTGCGCAAAATTTCCACCAGCACCTCCACGCGAGGAGCGACGAGTAGCCAAGCGGGTCGCACTGCACGCCTCGGCGTGGGGGGCGCTCGGCCTGGCCGTCGCGGTCGGCGTCTGGGCATTTCCGGCGCAGCACAGGCAGGAGGGGCGTCCCGATGTCCAGCTGGGCGCGGGCACGTGGGGCGGCGGCGCGATCACGGGCGTGGAGAACAAGGATGTCCGGACCCTGCACTTCGACACCGCCGAGTCGCGCAGATACCTGGTGCTCACGCTGGGCATGGAGAGTCAGCGCAACTACGAGTCGATCTGCCAGCTCCGTGCGCGGATGGCGGTCGCAACGTCCGGGGCGACGAGCCCGGTGGTCGTCAGCCACAAGGAGCCAGCGGTCATTGCGCTCCCCGGAAATCTGCCCGAGGAGTTCCGGCTGACCCTGGAGGACGAGAACAACTGCTTGGTCAACCTCTCCGTCATCAACGCGGTCCTTACCGACAACAATCCCAGCGGTACCCACTGAGTGAAGGAGTCCCCGTGCGGGGCGCATACCGAACCTGTTTCGCCGGAGTCCTGACGGGGGCGCTGCTGTTGCTCTCCGGCTGCACCGGCGGCGGCCCGGCCCGGCCGGACCCCAGCGGTCCGACGGCCACGGCGAGCAAGCTCCCGTCGATTTTCGAAAAGCCTGCGGTGCAGATCAGGACGAAGAACAACCAGCCCGGCACCAGTATGCAGAACAAGGACCATGTATGGTCCGGGTTCGACGTGCTGGTCGGCCGGCGGGTGGTCCAGAACCTGGGCAGGTCCAGCGCCATCGCCGACTTCAGCGACGTGATCTCCGGGGAGCGCGAGACGAAGCTGATCGACTTCACGGCCGACCTGGTGGTGGCGACCTACTCCATCACCCCCGAGCGGACCGACAAGGTGTACTTCGCCGGCCCGTACGCGAAGACCTCGCAGGGCTTCATGGTGCGCGCCGGGGAGTCCTGGCTGCGCAGTCTGGACGACCTCAAGGGCCGGACCGTGTGCAGCTGGGGCGGCACCACCTCGGACAAGGAGCTGAGGTTCCAGGCCGGGGTGAAGGGCTACACCGTGAGTTCCGCGACCGACGCGCAGGGCTGCCTCACGGAACTCAAGGCGGGCCGCGCCGACGCGGTCTCGACCGACCAGCTGATCCTCTTCGGCCTGGCGAAGGACGACGCCGAGCTGGCGGTCGTGCCCGAGGTGACGATCGGGGTGCCCAACCTCTACGGCATCGGGATCAACAAGGAGCGGTACGAGGACTGCATCCGGATCCGTGACTACTTGAAGGACTACGTCCTCGGCAGCGGCTGGATCCAGGACTTCAAGGCCGAGCTGGGGAACGCGGGCAACCCCGACAATTACCTCCCGAGGCCCAGCGACTTCGACGAGCAGTCGTGCAAGGCGCTTCCCCACCAGAACCAGGTGATGCCATCCCTCTCGGCGACCGCCTCCGCCTCCGCGAGCCCGGACCCGAGCCCGACCGTGGGCCCCACACCCTAGCTAGGACTTGTCCGCCCGATCATGTGACTATCACCTGCCCTGCTCGTTGTTCCGGGCATGGGGCGGGGAGATCTGACAGATGCCGAGTGGGAACGGCTGCGGCCGTTCCTGCCGGTCAGCAACAGTCGCTGTGGCCGGTGGCGTGACCATCGGCAGGTGATCGACGGGATCCTGCACCGGGTGCGGACCGGTGTGCACTGGCGTGACCTGCCCGAGCGGTTCGGGCCCTGGAAGACCGTCTACGAGCGGCACCGGCTGTGGTCGGCCGACGGGACCTGGGAACGGCTGCTCCAGCAGGTCCAGGCCGAAGCCGACGCGGCCGGCGACATCGACTGGGACGTCTCCGTCGACTCCACGATCGTGCGGGCCCACCAGCACGCGGCCGGTGCCCGCACGGATCCGCCGCCGGCCCTGGCCTCAAAGGGGGCTGGGCCAGGGGAACACCAGGACGAGACGCCGTGGCAGAGCCTCGTCGCCCGCCTGGTGGAGGTGGTGCTGGAGGCGAGGGCCTGGGCCGCTCGCGCGGCGGGTTCACCACCAAGGTCCACCTGAGCGCGGACGGCCGCTGCCGCCCGCTGTCCCTGATCGTCACGCCGGGACAGCGGGCGGACTGCACGCAGTTCGAACCCGTCCTGGAGAAGATCCGCGTCCCACGGACCGGCACGGGCAGGCCCCGCAAGACCCCAGACAGCCTGGCCGCCGACAAGGCCTACAGCAACGGCCCGTGCCGCACCTACCTGGGCAGGCGCGGCATCCGGCACACTGTCCCGGAGAAGACCGACAGCCGGGCGGCCCGCCTGCGCAAGGGCTCACGCGGCGGACGGCCACCGGGCTTCGACGAGGAGCGGTACAAGAAACGCAACACCGTCGAACGGGCCATCAACAAGCTCAAGCACGCCCGAGCAGTGGCCACGAGATATGACAAGCGCGGCTATGTCTACCTCGGCACCGTAACCGCAGCAGCTCTCGTCATCTGGCTCCGCACATGATCGACCGGACGGAACCTAGTGCCGCATCAGGCAACGTTCGCCCCGTTGATGTGTCGTCCGGTTGCTGCGCCGCGGGGCACCGGGTGGTCAGAATGATCACGTGGCTGAACGCGTGCAGGTCCGTGAGATTGATGACGACGAGGGCAGACGGTTGCTGCGGATCGTCCGCCGGGGCCCCGGGTCGGTGGTGACCTGGCGCCGGGCCCAAATGGTGCTGCTGTCCGCCCAGCGCATGCCCGTGGCGAGGATCGCCGAGGTGACGTTCACCAGCGCTGACCGGGTCCGGGACGTGATCCACAACTTCAATGCCGACGGCTTCGAGTCGCTCTACCCGAAATACCGGGGCGGACGACCGAGGACGTTCACCCTGCCCGAGCGCCGGGAGATCAAGAAGATCGCCAAGTCCAAGCCGGCCGAGCACGGCCTGCCGTTCTCGACCTGGAGCCTGGCCAAGCTGGCCGATTTCCTGGTCGCCGAGGGGGTGGTCGACGACATCAGCCACGAGGGCCTTCGGGTCCTGCTCCGCGAGGAGGGCGTCTCGTTTCAACGCGTGAAGACGTGGAAGGCCTCCCGTGATCCCGACTACGCCACGAAGGAGGCCAGGGTCGAGCACCTCTATGCGATCGCCGACGGCGACGTCATACCAGAAGAGGGCGAGCCCGAAGTCGTCTTCTGCCTTGACGAGTTCGGGCCGCTCAACCTCCAGCCTCACCCTGGCCGGCAGTGGGCCGAGCGCGGCGGCCGCCACAAGGACCCCGACCGCGAGCCGCGGCCGAGGCGGCGGGCGACCTACACCCGACCGCACGGCGTCCGGCACCTGTTCGCCGCCTACGACCTCGCCAAGGACCAGCTCTACGGGCACATCAAGAAGAGGAAGAACAGGTCGAAGTTCCTGGAGTTCTGCCGCTAACTTCTCTCCGTATCTGCCGCCGGCGCGTTTCAGCCGCCACCCTCGTCGCTGGGCGAAGCCCCGGTGATGGCCTGTGTCTCCCGGCTGGTGATCTCCTGTAGCGGCAGGTCGTCGCAGTTGCCGAGTACGACGCCGACCCAGCCGGTGTACGGGTAGATGTTCCAGCTGGCGCTGACACCGGGGTTGCCGCCGCCGCGCCCGAACACCCACTGGCCGTTGGCGATGCGGACCGGCATGTCGTAGGCCCCGAACGACGAACCGCTGTGGGGGATCTTGGCCCCGGTGAGCAGCTCGGCCCAGGGCCGGTGCAGCACCGTGCCGTCGCCCAGCGCACACGCGAACCGGACCAGGTCCGGCGCGGTGGCGAAGCCGCCGTCCCCAGGGGTGTCGATGAAGCTGCGGCCCGGGTTCTTGCCGAGTACGTCCGGGCGCGGGCTGCCCTTGTCCAGGTTGCGGACCGCGTCCACCTGGCCGCCGTCGGCCAGCGTCATGTACGGGTGCGCGATGTGCTCGTCGGTGAGCCACCGCGGCCTGGTGTGGAACGCCGAGCTGGTCATGCCGCAGCGCCCGAAGACGTTCTCCTGCACGTAGTCCCAGTAGGTCTTTCCGCTCACGGCCTCCACGATCAACGCGGGGATGCCGACATCGGCGCCGGAGTGGCTGGTGCGAGAGCCGGGGGCGGCCACCAGCACGGACTGCCGGACCCACTGCTCGTGGTACTCGTGCACCTCCTCCCGACTCTGGAAGACGCGTTGCACGTCCTCGTCCGGGGTGCTCAGTCCGGAGGTGCCGGAGAGCAGGTGGTGGATGGTCACCTGCTCGGCGATGTCCTTGGCGTAGCCCTTCAGGTGGGTACCCACCGTGTCCGACAGGCTCAGCCTCCCCTGCTGTGCCAGGTGCAGGACGGCCACCGCACCGAACGGCTTGCCCGCCGAGCCGAGGCTGAACGCGGTGCCTTCGTGGTTGGGAATCCCCCTTTCCCTGTCGGCCATGCCGTAGCTGCGGGACAGCACGGTCCGGCCCCGGTGCGACAACAGCACCACGCCGGAGAACCTCCCCTCGGCGGCCAGCCTCGCCACGTACTGGTCGTAGGCTCCGGCAGGACGGGTGGCCGGTGGGATCTCGGAGTCGATCGGGGCCGGGGCGGCGCGGCCGGGTCGGGCGCCCGCCAGCGGCGCGCCAGCCGCCATCACGCCGGCGGCCGCCAACCCTCCCCACCCGAGCAACTGCCGCCGATTGACACCACCTACGGAATCCAATTCCATGATCACAGCCTTCCTGATCGACAAATCGACCGGTGGAGGCCACCCGGCGGCCGCTGTCGGCCACCGACCACCCACCCACGCGGTCCTCGCACCTCCACTGAAGACGGAAGGCTGTTGCGGCGGCGTATGCGACTTTCGATACGCCCGCGATACGCCAGATCCCCGGTATCAAGGAACTGACGCATGCCGGCAGTGCGACGGTCCTGGACGAGTCCGCCGTCACGGCCGCCCATCTGGACCCCGCCGTGAACGCCCGGGAGCCGCAGCGGCGGCACGCGCAGCCGCAGAAGGTCTAGGAGCTGCTCGGGGGCGACGCCTGCGGCGTGCAGGGAAGTCGGATCGTGACGAGGAGACCGCCGGTGGGACGGGGTGCGAGCTCGATGCCCCCGTCGTGTGCTCGGACGACGCTGTGCACGATGGCCAGCCCGAGGCCGACCCCGACGTGTTCGTCCGTGCGCGTGCGTTCTGTTCCGCGTTGGAAGGGTTCGGTGAGGGTCGGCAGGAGTTCCGCCGGGACGACCCGATGACCGGTGTTCTCGACCCGCAGCACGCTCGCGTCGTGCCGCGATTCGACGTGGACCGTTACGGTGCCGCCGGAGGGCAGGTTGTGGACGATGGCATTCTGGACGAGGTTGGTCACCATCCGCAGAATGAGCGCCGCGGAGCCGAGGGTCTGCGCCTTCCCGCCGGTGACGTCGAGCGTGATCCGGCGCTTCTCGGCGAGGGGAAGCAACGTCTCGGTGGCCTCCTCGGCGATGAGGGACAGGTCGACGGGCTCACGGGTGAAGCTCTTGCGGTCGGCGCGGCTGAGCAGCAGGAGTGCCTCGGTGAGGTCGATCGCCCGCGTGTTGACGGTGTGGAGGCGTTCGATGAGTTCGCCGTGGTCCCGCGTGGGGTCGGTTCGGGCGAGGTCGAGGAGTGTCTTCGAGATCGCCAGTGGGGTGCGCAGTTCGTGGGAGGCGTTCGCGGCGAATCGTTGCTGTTCGGCGGCATTGGATTCGAGTTGTTCGAGCATGAGGTCGAACATGTCGGCGAGTTCGCGGAATTCGTCCTGGGGGCCTCGCATGCGGACCCGGTGGGACAGTGATCCGTTCGCGACGGTCCGTGCCGCGTCCGCGATCCGTGTCAGTGGTGCGAGCATCCGACCCGCGAGAATCCATCCTCCCAGGAGGCCGAACGCCAGCAGGAGGGCCAGTGCCGTGGCCGCGGCGGGTGCGAACGTACGCACGAGGAGGTAGCGGTTGGGCGCGACCCCGAGAAGGCCCTGGGGACTGTCGGGCACGTGACGCAGCAGAAACACCCATACCACCGCCAGCAGGAGAGTGCCGGTGATGAGGAGGAATCCGGCGTAGCTGATGGTGAACTTCCAGCGGACGCTGAGCCCTCGGCGCCTATTCACGAGTACTGCCGGGGTGAGTGGTGTCCATGCCGGTGTCGATTCGGTAGCCGACGCCGGCCACCGTGGCGATGAGCCATGGTTCGCCGAGTCGTTTGCGCAGGCCGGAGACGGTGATGCGGACGGCGTTGGTGAAAGGGTCGGCGTTGGCGTCCCAGGCCCGCTCCAAGAGTTCTTCGGCGCTGACGACACCACCGTCGGCGGCGACGAGGACTTCGAGCACGGCGAACTGCTTCCGCGTGAGCGCGACGTAGCGTCCGTCGCGGAAGACCTGCCGGCGGAAAGGGTCAAGCCGCAGGCCCGCGATCTCCCTGACCGGGGGCCGGGCGTGCCCGCGTCTGCGGTCCAGCGCCCGCAGCCGCATGACGAGCTCCCGGAGCTCGAACGGTTTGGTGAGGTAGTCATCGGCGCCGAGCTCGAACCCGGACACCTTGTCGTCGATCCGGTCGGCAGCGGTGAGCATGAGGATCGGGATGCCGCTGCCGGAGGCGACGATTCGTCGGGCAATCTCGTCGCCGGAGGGGCCAGGGACGTCGCGGTCGAGGACCGCGAGGTCGTAGGAATTGACGCCGAGCAGTTCCAGAGCGGAGTTGCCGTCGCCGGCGATGTCGGCGGCGATCGCTTCCAGCCGGAGACCGTCCCGGACGGCTTCGGCCAGGTAGGGCTCGTCCTCCACGATCAAAACGCGCATACCTGGAGCCTAAGCAGCACGGCATATCGCCGGCATATGCTTCCGGCTCGGACTCATGTCCTCCGCCTGATCGAAGGCCCGGACCGTTCAGCGGTCCGGGCCTTCGTCGTCCACAGTCTCACGCCCCGGTTCGGGCGCCTTCGGGCTGCCGCCCTCGGTTCCCTTGGCCACCTGCCAGATGAGTCCGCCCGTCCGCCGCCACCCGGCAGGGCCGTCCCCGACCTGAGGCCTACCCGTCCAGGGGGAGACGTCACGCCAGGGATCGGTTGCGGACGGCACCTGCGGCGGAGGACTGGTCCCGGAGCGGACTGACAGGGTGTCACGCAAGGGGCGGAGGCCGACAGGGCGCCGCCCGTTCGGAAGGGGCGGGGCACATGACGGGGAACAACGGCACTCTGTCGGACTACGGCACACCAGGAACGCGACCGCGCCGCCAGCGGCTCCGGTTGGCCGTGACGGCGCTGGTCGGCGCCGGCCTGCTGGCCACCGCGGCCCCGGCCGCGTCGGCCACGTCGGCCACGTCGGCCACGTCGGCGCAGGGTGCCCCGGCCGACGGCGGCCCGAGCCCGACGGCCGGGAGCAGCGCCGCCCGGGTGGACCGGGGCACCCTGGACGCCGCCGTGGCCGCCATGGTGAAGCAGGGCGGCGCCTCGGCCGCTCTGGGCGCCGTCCGGGAGGGCTCCCGTCCGGTGTGGAGGGGCGCGGCCGGCACCTCCGAGGTCGCCACCGGCGCACCGGTCGACGAGAACGGCCGGTTCCGCATCGGCAGCGTCACCAAGGCCTTCGTCTCCACGGTGGTCCTCCAACTCGCCGGTGAGCACCGGCTGGGCCTGGACGATCCGATCGAGCGCCTCCTGCCCGGCGAGGTGCCGAACGGCGCCGCCATCACCATCCGCCAGCTGCTCAACCACACCAGCGGCCTGCCCAACCACACCGGCGCCCCGGCGTTCGACGTCAGCAAGCCCGACTGGGCCGAGAGCGGCCGGTGGAAGAACTACCGGGCTCAGGACCTGGTCGACATCGCCAACACCTTCCCGCCGTCCTCGGCTCCCGGCGCAGCGTGGAGCTACTCCAACACCAACTACGTCCTGGCCGGGATGATCATCGAGAAGGTGACCGGGCACCCCTGGAACGAGGAGGTGGAGCGCCGGATCATCCGCCCGCTCCGCCTGACCCACACCTCCATGCCCGTCAGCTCGCCGTTCGTACCGGGCCCGCACGCCCACGGATACCTCCAGTTGCCCACCGGGCCGGTCGACGTCACCCTGGAGAACCCCTCCTGGGCCGGCCCGGCCGGAAGCGGCATCTCCACCACCGCCGACCTCAACCGCTTCATCGCCGGCCTGCTCGGAGGCAAGCTGCTCCGCCCCGCCGAACTCGCCGAGATGCAGCGCACCACCGGCCTGGGCGACGGCAAGGACTACGGCCTGGGCCTCATGCGGTACGACACGCCGTGCGGGCTGTACTGGGGCCTCACCGGCGGCATCCCCGGCTACAGCACCGGCATGTTCGGCTCGGCGGACGGACGGCGCCAGTTCGCCGTGTCCGTGAACTTCTACGACATCTCCGACCGGGAGGCCGTCGGGAAGGCGTGGCAGGGCCTCGTCGACGCCGGAACCTGCGCCGGCCTGGGCTGAGCGACCGGCGGCGTCCCCCGTTCAGGGCTTGACGGCGCCGGGTGTGCTGTCCGGCAAGGGCTGCCGACCGATCCCCGCTCCCGGGAAGTCGCGTGCGGAACGCCGAGACAAGTGGTCGCTGCCGCGAGCGTGCTCGTGCGACCGGCCGACGCAGGGAGCACGACACGGCACACGGCCGGACGAACATGTGGAAAGCGTGTTGGGGGTAACCCTCACGAGTTCGAATCCCGTATCCTCCACCGCTGCCCGCCAGGGCAACCGAGTGCCCGGACCGCTCAGTGGTCCGGGCACTCGTCGCTACCGCTCCGTTGACACGTCATCCTTGTGCTTCCGGCTGGTTCCGGCAGGCCATGGATGTCCTTCGGTGTAGTGAGGTGCCCCATCAGTACGAAGAGCGGATCGACGCTGGCCGCATGGCTGCGTGGCCTGGACGCGGCCGGGCTGGAACGCGTCCTGGCGGCGCGCCCGGACGCCGTGTCGGCTCCGGAGCCTCGGTCGGTCGGTGAACTGGCGGACAGGCTCCAGCGTCCGGCGTCGGTGGCGTTGGCCCTGCCCCGGCTCGCGCTGCCGTGCCTTCAGGTGGCGGAGGCCGTCGCCGCGCTGACCACCGGGTCACGGGAGGATCTGGAACGTCTCCTGGACGCGACCCACGGTGACCGCGCCCACGGACTGGACGCCGCCCTGGAGGCGCTGGCCGATCGTGCTCTGGTGTGGCCGGCCGACAATGGGCTGCTGCTCATGGCGGCGCCGCTGCGAAACGCGTGGAGCTCGCCCCTGGGGCTCGACGCACCGCTCGTACGACTGCTCGCAGGCTCGAACTCCGACGAGTTGGGCCGCATGTTGGCGAAACTCGATGTCAAACCCGCCGCCAGCAGAAAGGAGAGCCGGCTGGCGGCGCTGGTCGACCATCACAGCGATCCGGCTCGGGTCGCCGCGCTGGTGGCCAAGGCCCCCGTAGTCACCCGGAAACTCCTTGAGCGGCGGGCACGTGCGGCTCCGGAGCGACCGGGCTTCATCATGTTCGGGACTCCGGCCGACTCCGCGCCCGGCGAACAGTGGGCGCTGGAGCGGGGGCTGCTGATCCGGGACCGCCACCGGTACGGGCCGGCCCGTATGCCCGCGGAGGTGGCACTCGCGCTGCGCGGCTCCGGCTGGCACGCCCCTTTCACGCCCGCCCCGCCAGGTGTGCGGTCGGTGCCCACCACCGTCTCGGACATCGACCGGGAGGCCACTTCCGCCTTGATGGCGTTCGCCGCCCATGCGGTGTCCGTCCTCGGGGTGTGCGCCGTCGCTCCCCCGGCTCGGCTGAAGGCCGGCGGGGTCGGCGCCCGTGAGCTGTCCCGGATCGGCAAGGCAGCACGGTGCGACGAGATCGTGGTGCGTCTGGTGCTGGAGGCGGCGAGCGCGGCCGGGCTACTGACCCGGAACGGCGACCGGGTCGCGGCCACCGCCACCTACGACACCTGGGCCGTGGAAGAACCGGCCGATCAGCTCGCCGTGCTCCTCCGGGCCTGGTGGACACTGCCGCTGACCCCTGGCGGGAACCGCGACGAGGACGGGAAGGCTCTGCCGGCACTCACCGGGGCGCCGGCCTGTGGAGGCTGTCTTCAGGCTCGGCACGGGCTGCTGACGGCTGCGGCGCGACTCCCGGCCGGCGAGGGCTCGGCGAACCCGGCGGAACTGGGGGCGCTACTCGTCTGGCTCCGCCCGCTCGCCGACGAACTCCCCCAGGACGCCACGCCGTTCGCCACCCTGATCCGCGAAGCGGAACTGCTCGGCGCACTCGCCCGCGGGGCCCTGTCCCCTATCGGGACCGCCCTGCTGGCCGACGACGACGTAGCCCTGACCGATGCCTGTCGACGGCTACTGCCCGCCGCCAGCAGGACCGCCCGCTTCGGCAGCGATCTCACCGCCGTGGTCGCCGGTACACCGGCTGCGCATCTCCTCGCGCTGCTGGACGCCGTCGCGGACCGGGAGAGCGTCGGGACGGCGTCCGTCTGGCGGTTCAGCCCGGCCAGTGTCCGCCGCGCCCTCGATGCCGGACTGACCCCCGACACCTTGACGGCCGATCTGGCTGACGTCGCCGTCGAACCGCTCCCCCAGCCGCTCTCGTACCTGATCCACGACACGGCGCGCGGCCACGGCCGGATGCGCGTCGTCGCCACCGCCTGTGTGATCCACGGCGAGGAGCCCGCCCTCCTGGCCGAGTTGGCCGCGCACCGCAAGCTCACCCAGCTCGGACTGCGGCTGCTGGCGCCGACCGTGCTGATCAGCCGGACCCCACCTGACAAGACGCTCGCGGCACTGCGGTCCGCGGGCTACGCCCCCGTCGCCGAGCAGCCGGACGGGTCCGTCCGCATCGAGCGGGCCCAACGCCCCCGCGCGGCGAGCCCGGCCCCCCTTCCCCGCGGCAGGTCCCGCCCGCAGCGGGCGGGCGACCGCTCCGCAGACGTTCGGACCGCCGTCGACCTGGGCGCCCTCGCCGCCCGTCTGCGGGACGCCCCACAGGACGTCCCGGAGCCCGATCCGTACGACGGCCGCCCCTACGCCAGCGACACCGAGGAGATCATCGCCGGGTGGGCGCGCAACCTCTCCTTCACCGATGTCCGCCAGTTGGCCCATGCCGTCAACGACGGGCAGGCCGTCACGATCGAGTACGTGGCCACCTCGGGCAACACGACGGTCCGCACGCTCAGCCGACTCGAACTGGACGCCCCCTACCTCCATGCCTGGTGCCACCTGCGCGATGACGACCGCGTGTTCACCCTCTCCCGCATCCACGGGGTGATGCCCTCATAGCTCCGGCCGGGATCACCATCACCTCGATGCGGCGCCCGGTGGCAGTTCCGGTTGCGTTCACCGTCCTCCGGCACCGTTCAACACCGCGCCGGGGAGCCGCTCCGCCGCAGGCCGGTGGTGCGGCTCCGGCGCGGCTCCGGCATCGGACCGCGGTCTGATGCCGGGAGCCGTGCAGGAGCCGGGTCGGACCTGGGGCCGATGGCGGGAAGCGGACCGTGCTCCGACGCGGTGGAACCCTCCCGGGCGGGATCGTTCACGCATGACGGCAACGCGGAGCACTCCCCTCTCACAGGACATCACCACCCCGGCGAAGGCCCGGCTGCTGCCGGTGGAGTGGTCCGGCGACACGCCCTTCCCCGGCCGGTGGGCCGGCGGGGTCGCCATGGTGGCCGCCCCGCTGCTCCTGGGTGCCGGAGTCCTGCTGCGGCTCCCCTTCCACTTCTTCTTCCCGGAGCAGCTCGCCGCCCGGGTCGAGCACCCCGGCCTGATCGCGGCCTCCTACGGTTCCTTCGCCGCCGGGACTGTTCTGCTGTGGCCGGCCCTGGCCGTACTCGCGACCCGAACCGGCCGTCACAGCCCCGGGCTGGCTCTGTGGGGCGGGATCTTCGCCGTCCTCGGGCTCTTCGCCCGGACCTTCCACGCCGGCGTGGACCACCTCGCCTTCCAACTCGCCCATCGGCAGGGGGCGGAGGCCGCCACCCGGTTCATCGGCGAGACGTACGGCGCCTTCCACGTCTTCAGCGCCCTCAGCCTCGCGATCATGGGTGGCTGGCTGCTCCTCGCCGTCGGGGCCTGGCGGGCGCACGTGCTCGGCCCGGTCCGTGCCGTCGCGCTCGCAGCGACCGCCGCACTGCCGCTCGGCGTGCTCAAAGGCACCACCCCGCTGTCGGTCGTGGCCGTCGGCGGTCTCTGCCTCGCCCTTGTTCCGCTGGGGGTCACCGTTCTGCGCGAAGGCCCGGCACCGCGCCGCGCCTCCGTCCTGCGCTGGAGCGCCGCAGTCACGGCCACAGTGATCCTCATGACCCTGATCGGACAGGCCGGTTGACGGGATACGGTCGGACCATGCGTCCCCTACGGCGGCCCCACGACGGCCATCTGCTCGTGGCAGACCTGGCCGCCGCGCTCCTGATCACCGCCGCGTACATCGGCTTCGCCCGGATGTCCGACGGCGACGCCCAGCCCGTCTACACCGGGCCGGTGTGGGCGGGCATGCTCGTGGCCGCAGCCGTCGGCCTCCCGGTGGCGGCCCGTCGGCGGTGGCCCGTACCGGCCGCGGTCACGGCCCTCGCCGGAGCCGTCGCCGCCACCCTCCTGGACATCACGCGCGAGCCCCACCTCGCGGTCGGCCTCACCCTGTACACGGTCTCCCTCACCGAACTCCCGCGTCGCTCGGTGCCCTTGCTGGCCACCACACTCGCCGCTTCGGCGGTCGCCGTCCTCACCGGGGAGGCCCTGGTGACCCCGGCCGAGACCTGGAGCGGAGCGACCGGCGTCGCCGCCACCGTCTGGCTGGTCGTGGGCGGAGGCTGGGCTGCGGGCTTCGCCGTACGCACCCGCCGGGCCAGGGAAGCGGACCGCACGAACCGCCGCACCGAACGCGCCGTGATCGACGAGCGGTTGCGGATCGCCCGCGAGTTGCACGACATCGTGTCGCACAGCCTCAGCCTGATCGCCGTGAAGGCGGGCGTCGCCGGGCACGTCGCCCAGCGCCGCCCCGAGGAGGCGGTGGACGCGCTGCTCGTCATCGAGCAGACCAGCCGGGCCGCCATGACCGAGATGCGTCGCGCTCTCGGTGTACTACGCGCGGACCCCGCCGACACCCCGCTGGGCCCGGCGCCCGGCATCGACGCCCTCCCACTGCTGGCCGATCAGGCTCAACTTGCTGGCGTGGAGGTCGATATGACTGTCCGAGTCCCCGATGGAGGCCTGGCCGCCGGCATCGCCGTCGCCGTCCACCGGATCGTTCAGGAGTCTCTCACCAACGTGGTGAAGCACGCGGCCCCCGCCCACTGCCGGGTCTCGGTCGAGGCGGACCTGCGCGAGGTACGGATCGATGTTACGGACGACGGCCGCGGTGAGGGCCACGGACCACCCGGAGGGCACGGCCTGATCGGCATGAGGGAGCGGGTGATGATGTACGGCGGGACGTTCAGCGCGGGACCGCGCTCCGAGGGGGGCTTCGCGGTCTCCGCCCGCCTGCCGCAGGACGGCACAGGGAGGACCTCATGACCGACGCGACGCGTGTGCTCGTCGTCGACGACCAGGTGTTGCTGCGAGGCTCCTTCCGGATCCTCGTCGAGAACGAGCCCGGTCTCACCGCCGTCGGAGAGGCGGGCGACGGAGCCGAAGCCGTCGAACTGGCCCGCCTGCACCGACCGGACGTGGTCCTGATGGATGTCCGGATGCCCGTCATGGACGGCATCGAGGCGACCCGGCGGATCTGCGGTTCCCCCGAGACGGCCGGGGTCCGAGTGCTGATCCTCACCACGTTCGACCTCGACGAGTACGTCTACTCGGCCCTGCGGGCCGGCGCGGCGGGCTTTCTCCTCAAGGACGCGCCGCCTGCCGAAGTGCTGGCGGCAATCCGGGTCGTCGCCTCCGGCGAGTCCCTGCTGGCTCCGTCGGTGACCCGCCGGCTGATCGAGGAGTTCACCCGCCGCCCGGGCCGTGACCCGGGCCACGGCCCGGGCACGCTGGCGGGGGTGACGGAGCGGGAGCACGAGGTCCTCGAACTGATCGCGAGGGGCCTGTCGAACCACGAGATCACCGCCCGCCTGCACTTGAGCATGGGCACGGTGAAGACCCACATCGGCCGTCTCCTCACCAAGCTGGCCGCCCGCGACCGCGCCCAGTTGGTGATCGCCGCCTACGAGTCGGGAGTCGTGTCGGCCTCCGACGGCGGCCTGGCGCCCTGAGCCCCTGACGGTCGCGGAGTACCGCGCCCCCGGTCGACCTGGGCCCGCTGAGGGTGCTGAACCGATTGTGCACGGCACCGGTCCGGCAACCCCGCCTCGGCCATGGCCGGCCCCTCCGCGACCGGGAAACCACACCCCGGCCGCGGAACTCCTGCTCGGCTGAACGGCCCCGGGCGCACGTCGGGCCGCGCCGCCCGGGCAGGCGGCCACATCGAAGTCGGCCGATGACGGGTCCGAGGGGCGGGGCGCGGCCCGAGGTCGTTCAGCCCCCAAGGACCGACGGTCCTGGCGATGCTGGGCGCGGTCATGCCCGAAGCCGGCCTCTGGGAACGGCTCACGGGCATGACCGACGAGAAGCGGCTCCGCACCGGCCCCGCGTGACGGTGAAGGCCGGAGGCCCGGCGCCCTCGGGGTGGGGGGCCGGGCCTCCGTGGGCGCTCGGGGCAGGCGGGCGCCCGGTCAGGGGGTGAGGACGTGGGTCGGGGGGTGGGTCGGGGTGGAGGTGGGGGTGGGGGCCGGGGTGGGGCGCAGGGGCCACCAGAGGGCGCGGCCGAGGAGGGTGGCCAGGGCGGGGACCAGGGCGAGGGAGAGGACGACGGCGGAGAGGAGGATGCCGAGCGTCAGCGCGAAGGCGATCTGGGCGCTGCCGGGGGTGGTGGCGAGGGTGGCGAAGGAGCCGGCCAGGACCAGGCCGGCGGTGGCGACGGCGGGCGTGGTGTGGCGCACGGCGCGGGCCACGGCGGCGCGGGCCGGGCCGGGCCGGTGCATCTCCTCGCGGATCCGGTCGGTGATGAGGATGTTGTAGTCGGTGCCCAGGGCGACGACGAACAGGAACAGCACCAGCGGGAGGGTGAAGTTGACGCCGGGCTCGTCCAGCACGTGCTGGAACAGCAGGGTGGCGGCGCCCAGGGTGGCGGCGAAGCCGAGCCCGACGGCGAGCATCAGCACCACCGGGGCGAGCACGCTGCGCAGCAGGAGCAGCAGGATCAGGGCGATCAGGGCGGCGGCGACCGGGAAGACGACCCTCAGGTCGTGGTCGACGGCGACGGAGACGTCGGCGAAGATCGCCGCCGTGCCGCCGACGTGGGCGCTCGTTCCGGCGGGGGTGTGGGCGGCGACGGCGGCGCGGACCGGGCCGGACACCAGTTCACGGGCCCGCGCGCTCTGCGGGTCGGCGGTGAGGAAGAGGTCGATCCGGGCGGCGCGGCGGTCCTCGTTCAGGACGGTGCCGCCCACCTGGCCGACACCGTCGGCCTTCGCCAGGCCGCGGGAGAGGCCGTCGAGCCGGGCGGGGTCGAGGGTGCCGCCGTCATGCGCGGTGACGTAGACGGTGGTCGGATCGGACACGCCCGCCGGCAGGGCGCGGGAGATCTCCGCGGCGGTGGCCGCGGCCGCCGTCTTCGAGCCACCGCCCTGGCCGTAGTCCATCCGGATCCCGGTCATCCCCGCGGTCAGGGCACCGAGCAGCGCGACGGAGCCGAGCAGCAGGACCACCGGGCGCCGGGCGACGAAGGCGCCGTAGCGGGCGGCCACGCCCTCGCGCGGTTCCCGGTCCAGGCTGCGGGAGGGCCAGAACATCCCGCGGCCGCAGGCGGCGAGCAGGGCCGGCATCAGGGTGAGGCTGCCCAGCAGCATGACGAGGACGGCGACGGCGATCGCCGGGCCGAGCGAGCGGAACTGCCCGAAGCTCGCCACGCCCAGGGTGGCGAAGGCGGCCACGATGGTCAGTGCGGCGGAGGTGATCGCGGTGCCCACCCGGGCGGACACCTCGGCGGCGGCCTCGCGGGCGGGCTGGTCGGGCCGGGCGCGCAGGTGCTCGCGGAACCGGAAGAGCAGGAACAGCAGGTAGTCGACGCCGATGCCGAGCAGGACGACGGAGATCAGGCTCGGGGTGGAGGCGTCCAGCCGCAGGCCGGTGAGCGCCGCGGCGCCGGCCACCGCGCCGCCGGCCACGCCGCCGACCAGCGCGACCACGAGCAGCGGCAGCACGGCCGCGAGCACGCTGCGGAACACCAGCACGTTGAGCAGGACGATCAGCGCCATGATCAGGCTGCTGCCGATGAGCGCGGCGGTCCGGTTGTCGTCCGCGCTGTCGGCGGCCTCGGCGAGGCCGCCGGTGAACCCGGTGCGCATCCCGGCGTCGGCGAACTGCGCGCGGGCGGAATCCCGGAAGACCCGGTAGACCTTCTGGACGCCCTCGTCCACGGTGCTGCCGGTCAGTTCGACGGAGAGCAGTTCGAAGCTCCGGTCGGGCGCCGTCATCGCGGGGGCGACCCGGGGGGTCTGGGAGCGGTCGGGCAGCAGGAACGACGGCTCGTCCTCCGCCCTGGGCATGACGACCCGGCGCCGGCCGAGCTCCGCCGCCTCGGTCTCGATCCGCTGCCGGTCGCCGTCGGTGAGCGCCTTGCCGTCGCTCCGGGCGACCAGCACCGTGACCGTGGTGGCGTCCGGCTTCACGCCGAACTGCTCCTCGGCGATCCGCAGGGCGGCGGCCGAGTCGTAGCTCTTCGGCAGGAAGCCGGCGGTCTGGGCGTCGGTGACCCGGCCCAGCAGCATCGGGCCGAGCGCGGTCAGCCCGAGCCCCAGGACCGCCCAGAGGACGATGACCTTCCACGCGTTTCTGGTGGAGAATCCGGTCAGTGCGCGGATCACGGTGCCCTCCGGCTGATGGACGCGAGCGTCGGCCAAGCCGGCCGGGGGTTCCCGGCCGGCTTCCAGACCATCAGGTGGAGGGGGTGCCGGGCGTCCGGGCAGCGGACGATCCGCGCCGGGGCCTCCGGTCCCCCCGGCGGCCCGGAACCAGGACCGTGCTCCTGGTTCCGGCCCGCCCGGGTTCGGCCGGAGGGACCATCCGGGGCGGGGTGGGCGGGTGCCAGAATGGGGGCATCAGCGCTGGTCTGCCGGGAGGACGAGGATGGACGGGCGTCAGCGCCCCGGGGCGGAAGTCGTGGACGAGGTGCCGCAGCACCCGGAGAAGCCGCGGAGCCGCACGAGCCGCACGTACCGCACGGGCGGCCTCCCGTGGACCCAGGCCGACGCCCTGGTGGCCGTCGTCACCGGCACCCTGGACATGCTCGCCCACCTGCTCCTCAGCGAGGTGGCGGGCACCCGGAGCGTCGGCGTGCCGGACTTCGTCCTCCTCGCGCTGGCGGGCCTGCCCCTGCTCGCCCGGCGCCGCCACCCCGTCCAGGCGCTCGCCGTCGTCCTGCCGCTCCAGGCCGCCGTCGACCTGACGACCCCGATGGGCACCCACTTCGGCACCGTCGTGACGGTCGCGCTGTACTCGGTCGCCCGGCACCGCGCCTGGCCGGTCGTCACCGGCGCCGCCGCGGCGACGGCGCTGATGACGATGCTGGGCCAGAGCGCGTTCCGCGTGCCCTCCTTGGAGGCGGGCACCGCCGCCGCCGCGTCCTCCGCCATCGTGGCCGGCGCCGGCCTCGCGGTCGCCCGCTGGCAGCGCGAGGTGGAGGCCAACCGCCGACTGCTGGCCGACCGCGCGGTGGCCGAGGAACGCCGCCGCATCGCACGGGAGTTGCACGACATCGTGGCCCACCACATCACGACCATGCAGCTGATGGCCGGCGGCGCCCGCGCCAACCTCGCGAACCCGGAGGTGGTCCGGGAGGCCCTGGTCACCCTGGAGTCCTCCGGACGGCTGGCGCTGCGCGAGATGCGCCAGCTGCTGAACGTCCTGCGGGCCGACGATGTCCCGGACGCCGTTCCCGTCTCGCCCCAGCCCGGGGCGGACGACCTCGGCCGGCTGGTGGAGGAGTCCCGCCGGGCCGGACTGCCGACCGACCTCCGGGTGCACGGCTCACCGCGTCCGCTGCCGCCGACGCTCGGGCTGACGGTGTTCCGGATCGTCCAGGAGGGCCTCACCAACGCCCGCAAGTACGCGGGACCGGCCCGCGCCTCCGTCCTGCTGGCGTACCGCGCGGACGGGATCACCGTCGAGGTGAGCGACGACGGCGGGGGCGCACCGCCCCGGGACACCGAACCCGAGCCGGGCCGGGGCGGCTACGGCCTGATCGGCATGCGCGAGCGGGTCGCCCTGCACGGCGGCACCCTGGTGGCCGGGCCCCGGCCGGAGGGCGGCTTCACGGTGCTGGCCGAGCTGCCGCTGGCGGCGGAGGAGACCGCCGAGGCGGCCGTCCAGCGGGGAGAGGCGGCCGTCCAGCACGGAGAGGCGGTCCACCGGTGACGGCCGCGACGCCCGGGATCCGGGTCCTCATCGTGGACGACCAGCCGCTGGTCCGGCGCGGTCTGTCGCTGATCCTCTCCCCGGACCCCGCCTTCGAGGTGGTCGGCGAGGCCGAGGACGGGCAGCAGGCCGTCGCGCTCGCCCACCGGCTGCGCCCCGACGTCGTGGTGATGGACATCCGGATGCCCGTCCTGGACGGGGTCGCCGCGACCGAGGAGCTGGCCCGCACCCTGCCGTTGTGCCGGGTCCTCGCGCTCAGCACCTTCGACATGGACGAGTACGTGGTGGCCGCGCTGCGCGCCGGCGCGCACGGGTTCCTGCCCAAGGACGTCTCGCCGGAGGACCTCGCCGCGGCGATCCGCACCGTCCACACCGGGGAGGCGGTGGTCGCCCCGCGCCTGCTCACCCGGCTGATCTCCGCCTACGTCCGCGCGCCGCTCGGTGCCCCGCCGCCGCCCGCCGTCACGACGGGGGAGCTCACGCCCCGCGAGGTGGAGGTGTGGCGGCTGATGGCCACCGGACTCGACAACGCGGGGATCGCCCGCTCCATGGACATCAGCCACTCCACCGTGAAGAACCACATCACCAGTCTGTTCGGCAAGCTCGACGTGCGCGACCGCGCGCAGGCGGTCATCGCGGCCTACGAGTCCGGCCTGGTCACCGCCCGTGCGGGGGGCGGTGACCAGGCCGGCGGGGTCACAGGCTGAGCAGCGTACGACGGGCGAAGCCCGCGTCCCGCAGCGGTTGCAGCGCGAGCCGCAGCAGCGGCAGCGGGTTGTCGTCACCGGCGGTCCGGTTGGTGCTCAACTCCCCGCAGGACAGGCACTGGTGGACGATCATCCACTCGCCGTCCGCGCGGACGGCGAGACCCAGTGCCTCCATCCGCCTGCGGCAGTCGGCGGCTCGGTCGCCGGGGATCCGGCGGTCGACGTGCAGGCTGGCCAGGCAGTTCGGGCAGTGGTTGCGGTGCGCGGTGCCGGGGGCGTCCAGCGGGACGTCCAGCCGGCAGCCGACGCACCGGAAGTCGTGCGCCCGGTGCCCGCCCCGGGCGTGCAGGACGTCCTTGGGGCGCTGCCGGCGGCGGTGGCCGTTGGTGTTCCTCTGTCGTGGCACGGTCGGTCCTCCTTCTCGCGCAAGCGGTTCAGAGGGAGCCGAAGGCTTCGAGCGGGAACGGCGGCTGGGCCAGCGGCCGGACGGCGATGCGCATCAGGATGAGCTGGTTGTCGTCCCGGCAGACCGGGTTGGACGTCAACTCGTCGCAGCGCACGCAGCGGTGGACGAGCATCCAGTCGCCGGTGCGCAGCACGGCGATGGCGATCGGCGACATCCGCCCGTGGCAGGCGCTCGGGCCGCCCTCGACGTGGTCGAGGACGTGCTGCGAGTGCAGGCAGGACGGGCAGTGGTTGCGCCGCGCGCCGTCGGCGGCGAACGTGGACACGGTGAGACCGCACCAGGCGCAGCCGAAGGTGGCGGTCTTCAGGGCGCTACCGGTGTTACTGGTGGTGTTGGTGGTGCTGGACACCCGGGGTGCTCCTTGCTGGAGGTCAACGATGACAGCAAGAGCAGGCCGAGCGGCCTCGACGACGATCCGTCAGGCTGTGTGGCGAGGCGCACTCGGCGCGGTCCGGGACATCAAGACACCCTCTCGAAGGGCACGGCGGCCCGTGGCAGACGGAACGGAGCGGCGAGCGTAACAATGCCGCCAACGCCCGTGCCACCGAATTCCGCCGCCCACAGGCCGCCCCCACCGCCCCCACCGCCCCCGTCAGACGGGATGCCGCCGGACGCGGTGGAACGCGAGGCCGGCCGTCAGCGCCGTCAGCGCGGCGAAGAGCGCGGTCTCCCGGAGCTGGAAGTCCCAGTAGCGGCCGGCCGGCTGCTCGGCGATCTCGACGTGGACGCCGCCCCCGGCCAGGCAGCCGGGCAGCTCGGCGAGCGAGCTGCGGTCCATGCAGTCCTGGAACCAGGCCGAGTGGCCGACCTCCTGCCCGGCGGCGTCGAGCATCGGGCTGGTCTCGACGACCCACGGCCCGCCGGGCACACGCAGACCCCCGATGTCCCCGTAGGTGCCGATCTTCGTCAGCCGGCCGATCAGCTCGGCGGTGAGCGGCACCGAGGTGCGCACCGGCGGCTGGTAGTGCGGGCGGACCAGCGCGGGCACGGCGATCTGCAGCGCGGCGAACACCACCAGCGTGGCCGCCATGGCGGGGACCGCGCGGCGCAGGAACAGGCCCAGGGTCGCGCCGAGGACGACGGCGAAGGCCGCGTAGCCCAGCGGGGCGAGGCCGCGCGAGGCGAAGAGCACCGGTTCGAAGCGGTTGCCGAGGACGGCGGTCACCGGGCCGGTCGCCCAGGTGAGCAGCAGGCTGTACAGGCCGGCGGCGGCGACGCCCGCCAGGCCGACCAGGCCGAGCTTGACCGCCAGCCACCGGCCGCGGGTGACGCTCTGGTTCCACACCAGCCGGTGCGTGCCGGCCTCCAGCTCCCGGGCGACCAGCGGGGCGCCCCAGAACACGCCGATCGCGCCGGGGACGGCGAGCAGCAGGTAGCCGAGCAGATCGGCCCGCAGGCGGTAGCGGTCGGCGAAGGCACCGAGCGGTCCGGCGCAGTCGGCGCGACCGCCCGCGCAGTGCGCGAGGGTGTCGGCGTGGGCGTCGTGGATCTGCGTGCCGAGCACGACGAGGTAGCCGGCCAGGAGCAGCAGGGCGGCCAGCCCCACGAGCGCCTGGGCGCGGAACTGGCGCCAGGTCAGCCAGATCATCGGTGGTCCTCCACGGAGGTCGGGGTGGTGGCGCCGGCGGCCCGGCCGAGGTGGGCGAGGACGAGCTCTTCGAGTCCGACGTCCGTCACCGTCCAGGGACCGCCGGCCAGCAGCGAGCGGTCGGCCCGCACCACCGCGGTGACGGGCCCGGCGGTGACGTCGTCCGGGGCGGGTTCGACGGGCGCGATCACCTCCGCCCCGGCGGGCAGCGCCGCGAGGTCCCGGCGCCGGCCGACGACCAGGACGTGACCCGCCAGCAGGTCGGCCACGTCACCGGCCAGTTGGACCCGCCCGTCGGCCAGCACGATCAGGTGGTCGCACACCCGCGCCACGTCCGGCAGCGCGTGCGAGGAGAGCACGGCGGCCGCGCCCAGTTCGCCCACCGACTCCAGCAGGTGGTCCAGGAAGGCGTGCCGGGCCAGCGGGTCCAGGGCCGCCGCGGGCTCGTCGAAGATCAGCAGCTCGGGCCGCTTGGCGGCGGCGACGGTCAGCGCGAGCTGCGCCCGCTGGCCGCCGGAGAGCCGGCCGGCCCTGCGCCGGGGGTCGAGGCCGGACCGGGCGAGCCGGCGGCGGGCGAGCGCCTCGTCCCAGCCGGGGTTGAGCCGGGCGCCCAGGCGCAGGTGGTCGGCGACGGAGAGGTCGGCGTAGACCGGGGTGTCCTGCGCGACGAAGCCGACCCTGGCCAAGTGGGCGGGCCCGGCGGCGGGCGGAGCGCCCAGCACCCGGATCGTGCCCGAGCTGGGGGCGGTCAGTCCGCAGGCCAGCTGCAGCAGGGTCGACTTGCCGGCGCCGTTCGGGCCGACGAGTCCGGTCACCCGGCCCGGCGGGACGTTCAGGTCGACGTCGACGAGCGCGTGGTGGCGGCCGTACCGCTTGCCCAGCCGCACGGTTTCCAGTACCGGTGTCATGGTGCTCCCCCGGTCAGCCGCGCCGCGCGCGCTTGCCGCGCCAGGACCGGACGAGGCGGAACAGGCCGTAGCCGGCCGCGACCAGGACGGCCAGATTGAGCGCCCACCATGCGTAGAGCAGCGGACTGCGCTCGGTCTTCTCGGGTCGGACCGCCAGCAGGTCGGCGAGCAGGGTGGGTGCGGAACTGAGATCAACCATGCGCCCCAGCCTGGGCAACCGCCGCCGCCCGCCGCAGCGGCCGAAGGGACGGTCCGCGCCCGCCGAGTCGTACTTTCGGCCGGTTCGGCGCCGGCCCCGGATCCCCTAGCGTGAGCCGGGTGAGTTCAGCGAAGCGTTCGACGGCATGGGTCGACGCGGCACTGGCGGTGCTGTTCACCCTGGCCCTGGTCGTCATGGCCGTCCAGTACGCCGCCCAGGGCCGGGTCTGGGCCTTCGACACGGCGACGGGCACCGCCGTCTGCCTGGTCGCGCTCGGCCGCCGGCGCCACCCGGGCTGGGCCGCCGCCCTCGGGCTGGCGCTCGCGGGCGCCGCGGCGGTGACCGCCCGGCTCGCCCACCTGCCCGGCGAACCGGGGGCCGCCGCCGTCCTGGGACTGCTCGTCCTCGGCGGCGCGGCCGTGCGGACGCTCGCCCGGTGGCAGGCGGCCGCGGTCGCGGTGGCCGGGCTGGCCCTGATGGCGGCCGGACTGCTGACCGTCGAGGGGCCGGGCACGCCGTTCCGGGTCGGGATCGAGGTCTGGATCCTCGCGCTCGCGGCCGGGCTCGGCCTGCGTCTGCTCGACCACCGTCGCCGGGCCGCCGTCGAGGCCGTTCGCCGGGAGGAACGCCTAGCCCTGGCACGGGAGTTGCACGACGTGGTCGCCCATCACATCACCGGCGTCGTCGTCCAGGCCCAGGCCGCCAGGATCATGGCCCGGCGGCAGCCCGGAGGTCTGGACGCCACCCTCGCCGGGATCGAGGACGCCGGCGGCGAGGCGCTCGCCTCGATGCGCCGGGTGGTCGGCCTGCTGCGCGACACCGAGGACGTCGCCAGCACCGCCCCCGCCGTCCCCGGGCCCGAGCAACTGGCCGGTCTCGTCGAGCGGTTCGACGGCCACGGCCCCGCGGTGGAGCTGCGGCTGCCCGCCGAGCCGGCCCCCTGGCCGCCCGAGGTGGCCACCACCGTCCACCGGATCGTCCAGGAGTCCCTCACCAACATCGCCCGCCACGCCGCACACGCGCGCGCCGCCACCGTCGACATCGCGCACGGAGCGGACACCCTCACCGTCACGGTCACCGACGACGCCGCGCCCGGCCGCGCCCGGCCGCACAAGCAGCCCGGCGGCTACGGCCTCATCGGCATGCGCGAACGCGTCGAGGCACTCGGCGGCCGGCTCTCCGCAGGACCGCGCCCGGACACCGGCTGGTCGGTCCGCGCCGCTCTGCCGCTCCCCGGGAAGGGGGCCCGTTGAGCATCCGCGTCCTGCTCGCCGACGACCAGGCGATGATCCGCGGCGGCCTGCGGCTCATCCTGGAGGACCAGGACGACATCACCGTGGTCGGCGAGGCCGCCGACGGCGCCACCGCCGTCGAACTCGCCCGCCGGCTACGGCCCGACGTCTGCCTGGTCGACATCCGCATGCCCGGCCTCGACGGCATCGACGTCACCCGCGCCCTCTCCGGGCCCGGCGTCGCCGACCCGCTGCGGGTGGTCGTCGTCACCACCTTCGACCTGGACGAGTACGTCCACGGCGCGCTGCGCGCCGGCGCGGTCGGCTTCGTCCTCAAGGGCGCCGCCCCCGCGCTGCTCGTCGAGGCCGTCCGCGCCGCCCACGCCGGCGAGGCCCTGCTCTCCCCCGCCATCACCCTGCGCCTGCTGCGCGACCTCGCCCCGACCCGCCCGGCGCCGGTCGCCCGCCCCGCCCAGCCGCTCTCCCCGCGCGAGACCGAGGTCATCCGCGCCATCGCCCGCGGCCGCACCAACCAGGAGATCGCCGCCGCCCTCTTCATCACCCTCAGCACCGTCAAGAGCCACCTGGCGACCGTCCAGAGCAAGCTCGGCCTCCGCAACCGCGTCGAGATCGCCGCCTGGGCCTGGGAGTCCCGCCTCATGGACTCCCCCGGTCCAGGCGGCTGACGGACCGGGCGGCAGGGGCCGACGTGCTGGCCCAGCGGGTGCCGGTCAGGCCGGGGTGGCGAGGATGACCGGGTCGCGGGCGAGGTCGGACAGCAGGGCGTCCAGCTTGGCGCGGTCCACCGAGGGCATCAGGAAGACGTGCACGTAGCCGCGCAGGGTCGTCGGGTCGCCGGGGGTGGTCAGGACGTTCTCGCAGGACAGCGACCACTTGGCGACCAGGTCGGCACTGGGCTTGCGGAACCGCACGGTGATCGCGCCGGGGGTGCGGGCCGGCCAGAGTTCGACGCCGGTCTCCGCCTCCAGCTCGTGGAGCCGGCGCTCCAGGTAGCCGGCCAGCTCCTGGGAGCGGCGGATCCGCTCGACCTGGTCGCGGTAGGAGTGCCGGGAGAGGTGGTCCCAGAGCACCAGCGGGGAGAAGCCGTTGCGGGAGCCGGCGAAGGTGCTGTCCGGCGCGCCGATGTACTCGGGCCGGGTCGGCGGTTCGAGCTGGTACTTGGCCTTCGTCATGAAGACGCCGCAGGGCCACGGCACGCCGGCCCACTTGTGGCCGCTCATCGCGATCGACGCGACGAGGTCGACGTCCTCGCCGGTCCGGTTCGGAAGGGTGAGGCCGAAGTCGAACTCGGGTGTCCCGGTGGCGGGTTCGGGCGCCCAGCCGTACGCCGCCGGGTCGTCGGCCGCCATCCGCAGGAAGGGGGCGTACCCGGCGCCGAGCGCGCCGTCGACGTGGATCCAGAAGCCCCGGCGCTCGTCACCGCCGCCGGCGGGCAGCAGACCGTGGCGCTCGAAGACCGGCAGCAGCCGCTCGCACGCGCCCCGGACGTCGTCGTGGGCGCCCTTGAACGTGCTTCCCAGGTTGAAGTTGACGAAGATCGGGTGGCCCTTGGCCGCGAAGAACTCCACCAGGACCGCCAGCGCGTCCACGTCGACGGCGCCGGGCCCGTCCCAGGAGTGGCCGGACGGCCCGGGCAGCGAGGGCACCTCGGCGGGCCAGTCGCCGCCGAGCGGGCACTCGCCCGGGTAGTCCGCCGTGCCCACCGCGTGGAAGGTGTCCACGCCCAGCACCCGGACGGCCTTGGCGAAGGAGTAGTGGGTGTCCTCCGAGTAGAACGCGACCGGGCGGGGCGCGCCGGGGCGGGTCAGGTAGTCGCGGGCGTTCCAGAGGGCGTACATGTTGCCCTCGGTGGAGCCCATGGAGAGCATGTAGCCCCAGTACGACTCGGGGTCGGCCGGGTCGTAGGAGCGCCCGGCGTGCCAGAGTCGCGCGTAGTAGTCGAGCACCGCGCGCTCGACGATCTTGGTGTTGGGCTTGTAGCCGCCGCTCTGGAACGGGTCGCCGAGGTTGTTGATGTTGCTCAGCATGAAGCGGGCGAGGTCGAGGGCGCTGCCCGCGAGCTCCTGGGTGGCCTGGTAGCCGACCAGGTGCCGGCGCTTGCGCGTCAGGTACCCGTCCATCCGGTCGAGGGCGCGCAGCCGCTCGCCGTCGGTGAGGCCTTCGGCGGGTATCGCGAAGTCCCCGCTCTCGGGCTCCGCGTCGATGTGCACCGGGGCGGCGGCGGTACGGACCGGCACGACGGGGGCGGTGGTCGGGCTCATGGGTGCGGCGCTCCGGGTTCACTGGGGACGGGGTCGGCCCAGGGCCGCTCACTCGAAAGGATGGAACTTTCCACCATTCGAGCGAAAGCGTTCCGCAGAAGATTCGGAAACAGGCACCCTTGCCTTGCGGATCTGCGACCCGGTCGGGGACTCTGACCCGCGTGCCGAATTTTCCGCAGGCCCACCGGGCGCCCATCGACGACATCGACCGCGCGATCCTGCGCGTCCTCGCCAAGAACGCCCGCACGCCCAACAACGCGCTCGCCGAGTCCGTCGGCATCGCGCCCTCGACCTGTCTGGCGCGGGTGCGCGCGCTGCGCGAGCGCGGCGTCATCCGCGCCTTCCGTACCGAGATCGACCCCGCGGCGATCGGGCTGCCGCTGCAGGCGATGATCTCGGTACGGCTCCGGGCGCACACCCGCGAACAGAACGAGAGCTTCCGGAGCACCGCCCCCGACCTGCCGGGTGTGCTCGCGGTGTTCCACATGGCCGGGTCCGACGACTACCTGCTGCACGTCGGCGTGGCCGGCCCGGAGGAGCTGCGCGACTTCGTCGTGGACCACCTCACCACCCACCCCGCGGTGGCGCAGACCCGGACCAACCTGATCTTCGAGCAGATACCGGGCCGCCGGTACCTGACCAACGGCTGACCCCGGCCGATCGCCCCCGCTACCGCCCGCCCCTGCCGCCCGCCGCTACCGCCCGTCGGCGTACAGGGCCTGGACGGCGGCGTAGCCGGGGGTGCCGCCGGAGGCGTGCACCGCCGAGGTCCCGGAGCGGATGGCGAGGGCCGTCGAGACGGCGGCGGCGAGGCCGGTGCGGTAGAGGTACGAGCCCAGGCTGACCCGGGCGACGCCGAGCGCCGCGAGTTCGGGGAGGGTGGGGCCGGTCGGGGTCCAGAGGATGTTCAGCGGCCGGGCGAGGCCGGCGCAGAGCCGCTCGATGGCCGCCGGATCGGTCAGGCCGGGGACGAACAGGCCGTCGGCGCCCGCCAGTTGGTAGGCGTCGAGACGGCGGTCGGTCTCCTCGGCGGGGCCGGACAGGGCCAGCCAGTGGGAGTCGGTGCGGGCGTTGACGAACAGGGCCGGGACGGCGGCCTTGATCGCGGCGATCTTGGCGGCGTGCACCGCGGTCGGGGTGAGCGTGCCGTCCGGGCGACCGTCCTCCAGGTTGATGCCGACGACCCCGGCCTCCACCAACTCGACGGCGTACGCGGCGACTTCGGCCGGATCGTCGCTGAAGCCGTTCTCCACGTCGACGGAGAGCAGGTAGCGCCCGGAACGGCCGAGCCTGCGGGCCAGTCGGAGCGTCTCGTCCCGGGTGGCCGCGGCGCCGTCGGGCAGCCCGGCCGCCGCCGCGACGCCGAGGCTGGTGGTGCCGACGGCCTCGAAGCCCTGCTCGGCGAGAACGGCGGCGGAGGCGTGGTCCCAGGCGTTGGGGAGCAGCAGCGGCTCGCCGGGGCGGCGGTGCAGGGCGGCGAACGGGGTGTCCAGCAGGACGTGGTTCATCGGGGCGGGGCTCAGCAGGGCGCGGCTCATCGGGGCGTGGTCCTCTCGTGCGGGCGGAGGTCGCCGACGGCGTTCGCGTAGTACGCGGACTCGGCGACGTGGAAGGCGATCCGGCGGAACGACCAGCCGGTTCCGGGCGAGCGGTCGAGCTGGTCGGGGTCGAGCGCGGCGAGGCGGGCGGACCAGATCCGGGCGAGCCGGGTGAGCCGGCTGCGGGCCTCGTCCAGGTCGGCCGGGGTGAACGGCGCGAGGTCGGCGGGGGTGGTGACGGCGGAGGCGTGCCAGTGGTCGGGCCGGGTCGGTTCACCGGCCAGCCGGGCCTCCAACTCCGCCAGGTGGTCGAGGAGATGGTCGGTGACCCGGCGGATCGCCTTGTGCGGGGTGTACGTCCGGCCGTCGGCGGTGACCGGGCGGCCGTCCCACCCGGTCCACGTCTCGGCGAGGGCGAGCACGTGCTCGACCATGGCGGGCACGAGCCCCACGGGGTCGCGGTCGTCGGTGGCCGGAACGGGCTCGGCCGCGAACGCCCCGGCCGCCGAAGCCTCGCCCTCGGACGCCCCACCGTCGGACGCCCCACCGTCGGCCGGCGGGACGGCCGAGGCGCCGTGCAGGATGCCGGCCGCCACGGCGAGCGCGTGCGTCCGGCCGGGGCAGAGTCTCGGCGGGGCGCCGAAGGTCAGCGGCGGCAGGTCGGGGCGGTCGGCCTGGGCGGCGGCGACGTCGAGCAGCACGTCCGCCCCGGCCGGCACGGGCACCCCGCCCACCTCGGTCGGCCGGGCGGCGCGGCGGCGCATCGTCCGCACGGGCGGGTCGTGCCGCAGCGCGGCGCCGAGCGGATCCGCCCTCCCGGCCCCGGCCGCCCGCGCGTGCTCCACCAGGGTGGCGGTGGCGTCGCAGGCCTGGACGAGCAGTCCGATCCGGTTGGCCGCGCGTTCCACGCCCTCGGCGTCCTCGGCGTCCTCGGCGTCCTCGGCGTCCTCGGCGTCCTCGGCGTCCTCGGCGTCCTCGGCGTCCTCGGCGTCCCCCGCGTGTTCGCTCCCCGGGAGCATCCGGGGCAGCAGCCAGGCGACCGCCGCGTCGGCCTCCGGGTCCTCGGGCCGCTCCACGAAGTACGACCGCGCGACCACCCCGACGGCCCGCGCCACCGCCTCCGGCTCCGCCAGCCCGAGCGCGTGCGCGAGGACCCGGACCGCCCGCCCCCGGACGTCCGCCTCGAACCCGGCCGCCGCGGCCAGGCGCAGCGCGTCCGGGTCGAGCCCGGCGAGGTCCGCCTCGACGAAGGCCCGCCGGACGGCGTGCCGCTCGCCCGTGCTGAACCGGGCCACCGTGGCGCGCAGCCAGGCCATGCCGCCGACCGGCCCGGACTCGGCGGGCGGCGGCACCAGCGCCGGATCGGCGAGCGCGGCGGTCACGTCCTCGTACCGGGTGAAGGAGAGCACGGCAACGGCGGCGGAAGCGGTGGGATCGGCCATGTCCGCCACGCTAGGACCGAAACGTTTCGGCCTCCGCCGAACCGTGTCCGCGGCACCATGGACCCATGTCCCTCGCCCACCTCGCCGCTCTGCTCGCCGATCCGACCCGCGCCGCGTTCTGCACGGCCCTGCTCGACGGCCGCGCCTGGACCGCCGGTGAGCTGGCCCGGCACGCCGGGGTGGCGCCGTCCACGGCGAGCGAGCACCTGTCCCGGCTGATCGCCGGCGGTCTGCTGGCCGAGGACCGCCAGGGCCGGCACCGGTACGTCCGGCTGGCCGGCCCGCAGGCCGCCACCCTGATCGAGGACCTGGCGTCCTTCCCGCTCCCGGCCGGACCGGGAGAGCGGCCCTCCTCCCCCGTCCCCGGCTCCCTGCGCGAGGCCACCCGGACCAGCGCCGAGGCCCGCGCCCGCACCTGCTACGACCACCTGGCCGGCCGCCTGGGCGTGGCCGTCCGCGACGCCGCCCTCGCCCGCGGCCTGGTGGCGGACGAGGACGGCCCTACTCTCACCGACCGCGGCCGGTCCTGGCTGGCCGACCTGGGCGTGGAACTGCCGCCCCGGGCCGGACGCTCCGGCGGCCGTCCGGTGGTCCGCACCTGCCTGGACTGGACGGAGCGGCGCAGCCATCTGGGCGGCGCGTTCGGCGCGGTGCTCTGCCGGACGGCGCTGGACCGGGCCTGGGTCGAGCGGATCGGCTCCGGCCGCGCCCTGCGGGTGACCCCGGACGGCGACCGCGCCCTGCGCGACCTCCTCGGCGTCACGCTCTGAGCGGCCGAGCCGCGCCGGGCCCTCGAACCCTCCACGTCCCCTGCTCAGCCCATCGTCTTCGCCCCGTCCAGCGCCTCCCGGATGATGTCGGCGTGCCCGGCGTGCTGCGCCGTCTCGGCGATGACGTGCAGCAGCACCCGCCGCACCGACCAGACGGCCCCGGGCTCGAACCACGGCGCCTGCGGCAGCGCATGGACCCGGTCGAGGTCCGGCAGGCTCGCCACCAGCGCGTCCGTCTCGGCGGCCACCCGCTCGTAGCCGGCGAGCAGCCCGGCCAGGGTCTCGCCCTCGGCCATCCGGAACTGCGCCTGCCAGTCCGCCCGTCCGCCCGGTTCGGCCCTCATCGCCTCCGCGCCGCCCACCACGAACCGCATCCAGCGCGCCTCCGTCCCGCTGACGTGCTTGATCAGCCCGCCCAGGCACAGCTCGCTGACCGTGGTGCGCAGCGCGGCCTGCTCGTCGGTGAGGTCGCGGACGGTGTGCCGCAGGAAGCCCCGGTGCTTGTCCAGCGTCTGCAGCAGGTCGGCCCGCTCGCCGTGCGGCACGGCACCGCCGGAGGTCACTCCGCCACCAGGCCCGGCACGTCCCCGGACGTCTTCCCGAGGTCGATCACGCCGAACGCCGCCCCCTGCTGGTCGCCGACGGCCGCGAACCGGCCGAACGGGCTGTCCATCGGGCCGAAGTACAGCTTCCCGCCCCGCTCGGTGATCTTGGCGATCGTCGCGTCGCAGTCGTCCACCGCGAAGTACACGCTGACGTAGTTCGGCGCCTCGGGCGGCAGGTCCTTCGGGCCCGCCTGCATCCGGCCGAGCACCGGTTGCTCCCGGACGTGGAAGATCTTGTAGTCGACCTGCCCGGAGTCCATCCGCTTCACGGCGTACGGGAAGACGGCGGGGAAGAAGCCGTCCGCGGCGGCCCCGTCGCGGGTGATCACCTCGGCCCAGGTGTAGGCACCCGGCGCGCCCTGCTTCTCGAAGCCCTCGTGGGTGCCGGCCTGCCAGACGCCGAAGACGACGCCCGCCGGGTCCTTGGCGATCACCATCGAGCCGAACTCGCCGACCGCCATCGGGCCCATCAGCACCTCGCCGCCGTTGCCGCGGATCTTCTCGGCGGTGCCGGCGGCGTCGGGCGAGGCGAGGTAGAGGCACCAGGCGGAGACCGCCTCGCCCTCCTGGTTCGGCATCGGCGGGACGATCGCGGCGACCGCCTTGCCGTCGGAGTAGGCCTGGGTGTAGTTGCCGTACTCGGAGGAGGACTCGCCGAAGGTCCAGCCGAGCACGTCGCCGTAGAACGCCTTGGCGCCCTCCAGGTCGGCGAACATCGCGTCGGCCCAGCAGGGCGTTCCCTCGGGTGGCACAGCCATGACGAAGCCCTCTCGTATGTGACGATCCGCCCCGTTTCGCCACCCTAGCCAGTCCGCCGCCCGTCCGCGCGCGCAGCGCGGCACAACGGCGGCCCGTCGGGGCCGGAACCCCCGACGGACCGCCGCGCACCCTCCGGCCGACCGGCTGCCCGGCCGACCGCCGGGCCGGTTCGCTACCCGACCGCCACCCGGCCGATCGCGCCCGCCGGCGTGGCCGCCGACGTCCCCAGTCCGGTCGGCCGCACCAGCAGCGCGCCCGGCACCCCGCCGCCCGGCTCGACGGCCTCCTCCGCGACGGTGCCCGGCGCCTCGGCCGCCTCCCGCCCGAAGTGCCGCAGCAGGTCCTCCTCGCGGTACCGCCGGCAGCCCTCGTGCCAGCCCAGGATCCCGGCGAGCCAGTTCTCCAGTTCCTTGACGTACCCCGCGATCACCGCCCGCGCCGGCCCGTCCAGCGCGAAGTCCTCGAACAGCACCGGGAACTCCTCGGCCGCCACGTGCCGGAACTGGTCGAGCCGCGCGTGCATGAGGTCGTCGACGATCCGCACCGCCGCCGGGTAGTCGCAGTTGAAGAAGTTCTGCACCACCAGGACGGCGTTGTGCACCTCGCCCTCGAACTCGATCTCCTTCTGGTACGAGAACAGGTCGTTCATCATGCAGGCGTAGTCGGCGGCCGCGTTCTCCAGCGAACGCATCGGGCCGCTGACGTAGACCCCGGCCGGTACGACGGCCCCGTGCGCCAGCCGGGCGAGGCTCATCGTGAGCTCGGAGCCGAAGGTGGCCCGGCGCATCTCCAGGTAGTCGACCGGGTCCGGGATCCGGTTCTGCACCTGGTTGTTGAGCTCCCAGATCCAGCTCAGCGTCATCGTGACGACGGCCTCGCGCAGCTTGCCGCGCGCCTCGGTGGTCATCGGCCCGGCGGTCCGCTCCCAGAGGTCGGCCAGCCCGCGCTCCAGCGCGGTGAGCGGCTCCGCCCCCGGCTCACCGTCGACCGGCATGAGCAGCTGGAACCGCTCGTGCGCGGCCTTGGCGCCGGCCAGGTCGCCGGTCCGGCCGAACGCCACCGGGAAGTAGTCGTCCGCGTACGTGCCCCAGGCCAACCAGTCGGTGGTGAGGTCGAGTTGGTCGGAGCTGGCGTCCGGGTGGATGCCGGCCGCGCAGAGCGCCAGGTCGTAGTCGGCCATGCTCTCGGCGGTCCACACACCCGCGGTCGGGTCGTCCGGCCGGATCTCCAGCAGGCCCGTCCGGCCCGCCCAGTCGAGGGTGTGCAGTCGCGAGGACTCCAGGTAGGGGCTCAGCTGGACCTTGAACGGCAGCCGGAACTCGGGCAGTTGCGACGGCCCGACGGCCTGGAACGGCACGTGCGCGTGCGACCGCGCCCGCCGCACCCCGGGGTCGACGTCCCCGCGCGAACCCCCGACCGGACCGGTCCCGGGCGACTCCAGCGACGCGCCCGAACCCGTCGCCCCCAGCCCGAGGGCCCCGGGAGCCCCGATCCCGAGCGCCCCCAGCAGCGCGGCCACCGGCGACTCCCCGACGGTCGGCGCCCAGGCCTTCGTCACCGGCCCGGACCGGCTCAACGAGCCCAGCTCGTCGGCCAGGTCGTCCAGGGCGCCGTTCGACTTCAGCACGTCCAGCGCCGAGGTGCCGACCCCGCCGATCGCGAACGGGTCCCACCAGGTGGCCCCGCCCGCCCCCGCCGTGCCCGACGCGTCCGCCGCCGCCCCGCCGTCGTTCATGTACCGGCTGGACCGCAGGTGCCACTCGTGCCCGCCGGCCTGCCAGTCCTGCAGCCCCTTCACGTAGGCCAGCACCCCGGCGCAGCCCTCCGGGTCCAGCCCGGTGTCCGTGAACAGCTGCGGCAGCTCGGTGACGACGGTGTTCTCGAACTGCTGGAGGCGCGAGGTGAGCAGGTCGTTGACGGCCTCGGCCGCCTCCTGCGTCGTGCACTCCAGGAACTTCTCCAGCACCAGGACGCCGTTGCTGAGCTCGCCCTCGTCCTCCACCTCGCGCTGGTACGAGAACAGGTCGTTGCGCAGGTGGACGCCGTCCGAGAAGGCGTCCATCAGCACCCGCAGCGGCCGCGAGCCGGACACCGCCGCCGGCACCTCCGCCCCGGCCGCGTACTCGATCAACCCGGCCGACCAGGGCGCACCGCCCACCTTGCGGCGCATCTCGATGTACTCGACGGGGTTGGCGACCCGGCCCGCGTTGATGTTGGCGAGCTCCCAGAGCGACTCGTTGAGCAGGTTCCGGGTGCTCTCCGCGAACCGCACCCGCCAGTCCTCGCCCATCGCCGGCACGGTCCGCCGCCACAGGTCGGCGAGCCCGGCCTCGACCGGGTTGGTGGGCTCGGGCACGGCCGCGTCCGGGTCGGCCGGCATGAACAGCGGCAGCCGGTCCAGGTACGCCTTGCCGCCCACCCGGTCGTTGGTCCGCTTGAAGACCTCCAGGAAGTGGTCGTCGAAGAAGAACACCCAGACGTACCAGTCGGTGACCAGCGCCAGCGCCTCGGCGGACGCGTCGGGGTGGGTGTAGGCGCAGAGCAGTCCGTAGTCGTGGGCGTCCAGATCCGCTTGCGTCCAGACCCCCGACCCTTCCAGCATGCCCATCTCCCGGGCCCATCCGGAGGAATGGGCCCGGGCCTGGTCGAGATGCGGGTTGAGCCGCGCCGGGTGCGGCACGTAGAAGGACGGCAGTTCGAACGGCTGGGACACCGGGCGAGCCTTTCTGGACGCGTCGACAAGGCCGACTCAGCTTTACCCGAGTTGAACGATCTCAGCCGGAGAACCGGAACAGTCATATGAGATTTACCGACCCACTCGAACATCTGCCCAACTCGCCACCCCCGACTAGATCATTCGTGCGACTGGTCGGCCCCACCCCACCCTTCCTCGGTCCCGCCCCCCGCCCCCCGCGGATCCCCGTTGACGGAACCGCGCAGCACCTCCCACGCCGAGGTCACCGGCCCGGACTCGGCCTCGCCCCCACCCTGCGGCTGCACCGGCCCCACCACGAACACCCGCTGCCCCGGCACCCCACCGGGCGCGTCCGGCGGCGCCGCGTCCGGCGAAGGCTCTGCCGCGCCCCCGTCATCGTCCCCGAGAGTCGCCCGGATCCGCGCCGCCTCCTCGGGCCGGCCCGCCGCCTCGGTGATCCGGGCCACCCGGTGGGCGTAGACCTTCTGCTCATCGGCCTGCGCGAGCTTGATGTCGCGCATCAGGTTGTTCAACGGGCCGATCACCGAAGGCTCCTGGTTCTGCGGCCGCACCGGGCCGAACACCGGCTCCCCGCCGAACACCGGCCCCGGAGCTCCGGCCGAACCGCCGCCCGCGGCCGCCATCGGCGCGACACCGTTCAAGAACGGCACCTCATCCGCCCGCCCTGCGGCCGGCGCCACCAAGTGCTCGTACAGCAGGTCCACCGCCTGGTCGTTGGCCGCCGCCGCGAGCTGCGCCAGCGGTCCGATCATGTCGACCGCCCCCCGCACCTCCTCGTCGTTCCGCGACAGCCACCACACCACCGCGCTGCCGGGCGTCTTGAGCACGTCCTCACCGAGGTACGTGCGCTTGCTCCGCTCGTACCTCCGCTCCTGCTCCCAGATCTCCTCCGCCTTGCGGACCTCCGCGAGCTTCTCCAGTCGTCGGCGGTCCGCCTCCGGCAGTTCCAGACCGACCTGCCCGGCCATCGCGACCACGATCCCGTAGCCGTCCGGGCTCGGCGTACCGAGCACACCGTCCAACTGGTGCCGGACCAGCTCCGGCCGCCCGGGGTGCTCGCGCTCGGTGACGGCCCTGGCGCGGGCCAGCACCGCGTCGATCGCCAGACTGCCCGGCGCGGCGTGGGCGACACCGCCCGGGTTTCCCAACTCCCGGAACCACACCGTCGCGGAGAACAGGAAGTCGTAGTCCGGCACCGCGCTCGGCAGGGCCACACCCGTCACCGAGGTCGACCGGAAAGGCTGCTCGACCGGCGGCTCCGGAACCGGCGGCGGAATGTAGGGCGGCACCGGTGCGGCGGCCTGCGGAGGCGGAACCACCGGCGGGACCTCGGGCCGCACCCGCGCCACCGAGGTCAGCAGCACCACCGCCACCACCGCCGCGGACGCCGACGACCAGAGCCAGGCCGGCCATCCCATCCCCAGCCCCAGCGCCGCGGGCACCACCCCGGCAGCGACGGCCAGCGCCGCCGTGCGCGTCTTCTCCATGGAGCTCACCTGGTCCTCTCCTCGGACCGCAGCGCCTGAACCGGGTCGTCCGGCTCGATGCCCTGCGCGATGTCGATCTTCTGCCAGAAGCGCGACGCCACCTCGGCCCGCGCGGACCGCTCGTCCCGTGGGCCGTCGACGGCCCACGCGTGTGCGGTCAGGTACAGCGCGGTCAGCCGCTCCGGCCGCGCCTCGGCGGCCTCCACCAGCACGTCCAGCAGCCGCTCACCGGCCTGCGGCTCCACCCGGGCGGCCGTCAGCCACCGCTGCACCGCTTCCTCCCACTGCTCCCGCCGGGCCACCGCCAGGACCTTGGCCCAGGTGGCGGCCAGCGCGTCGTCCGGCACCGTACGCCGGGGCGGCGGCTCACCCACCAGCTCCAGGAAGAGCCGGACGTCGGCCAGGCAAGTTTCTTCGGCGGTCAGCCCGGCCCAGAACCGGGCGAGCAACTTCAGGTACAGCCGTCGGTCCTGCCGCACGAGCTCGTACAGCGTCTCGCACACCTCTGCCGGTCCCCTCACACCGGTTCGACGCGCGAGGTGATGCAGTCGGACGAGTGCCTGGTCCGGGTGTCTACGGGCCATAACCTGGCCGCAGGCCCGGGCCAGTACGCTGGCCAGGCCCGACGATGCCGATCCGGTCGCCCACTCATAGATCTTGGACCGGAAACCGGCGCCGTACCGCTCGTGTTCGAGACCGAGCCTGAGTACCGTCATCGCTTCGTCCGCCCGCCGGGGGTCGGAGGCCCACTTCTCCGCAAACCCATGGAGCACTCGCCAGTCGGCTACCCGCAGGCTCTGTTCGGTGAAGCGTTCGACCAGCAGCTGCCGGTCCGCCGTCCCGAGCGCGGGGTGCGGCGCTCGCACGGCGTCCTCCACCCACCGGCCGAGCCCCTCCCGCAGCCCGGGGAAGTACGTCCAGAAGTGCGTGCGGACGGCGGCGTCGTACGCCAGAGCCGCGAAGCGGATCCGGCCGCGCGCGTCGACCTCCAGCGACGGCAGTGCCTTGAGCCGCTCGGCCAGGTCGGCCCGCTCCAGCAGCGGCTTCTCGTCCGGGGTGTGCGGGACGAGGCCGAGCAGCTGGTCGGCGTGATGGAAGACCGCGTCCGCGGAGGCACCGGCCAACATCGCGGCCGACAGCAGCAGCGCGCGCTGCGGGCCCGACTCCAGGGCGGCGACCCGCTGTGCCACCTCCCCTGCACGGTCGCTCAGCGCGCTCAGCGCCTGGCTGATCCAGTCGGAAGCCGGTCCGGTCGGCGCGGTCGTCCTCGCCTGGGCCACGAAGCCGGCGAATCGCTGCACGTCGCGCATGGCGAATTCGCGCAGGTTTTCCGTGAGTTCGGCCCCACGAAGGTCGTCCGGAGCCAACCAGACCTGGGAGCCAGCCAAGTGCCTTCGGAGCACCGCAAGTTCCCGCGGCCGATCGATTCGGACCACCAACTGCTGGAGCGCGGAGAGCAGTTCCTGCCCGCCCGACGGAAGGACGACAACCATGCGGGCGCCGGCCTGTTCCACCCTGGCCCAGTAGCCGTACAGATGCTGCTGGATCGCTTCGTAGTCCTCCTCGGCGATGCCGGAGAGGTCCAGCAGCAGCCGATGACCCGCCTCCGGAGCCGTCTTGTCCTCGTCCTTGGAGGAGAAGGAGAGTTCGACGAACGACGTCGTCGTACCTTCCACCCTGTGCAGCAGCATCACCGCGGCCGTTCGCCGACCGCTGCCGGGAGGTCCGGTCAACAGGACGGTGGTGCCGGGCTTCTCCAGCCGCTTCTGGGCCTCGCCGAAACCGGGCGGCGGAACGAACCGCCCCTGCAACCAGCGGCGGTGTTCAAGGGCCACCTGGGCCGGGTCCACCTTGGGCCGGGGTACCTGGAATTCGGCGGCGCTGTAGAGGACGAACTGCGGCCCCGACCCGGTGTGGGTCGGCCCCCGCGCCTCTTCGATCCGGGTACCGCCCTCGCCGTCCGTCACCGGTCCCGGTCCTCGCGCTCCGCCCGGCGGCCGTCGGACCACTGCTGCGCCGTCCCCCGCTCGACGTAGTTGCCGCCGAAGCTGCCGCCGTCGCCGTTGAAGTGCACGCCGCCGCTGCGCAGGTCGTTGTGCTGCGGCCCGTCCCCGGTGTGCACCGGACCACTGGCGTTGTTGATGAACGTCCCCACGTCCCCTCCGACGTTGCCGATGCCGCCGCTCTGGCGGTGCGTGTAGTCCCGGGCCTGGACGACGCTGCCGTCCACCCGGCCGACCCGGTTGCGCACGTCGCCGCCGGCGTCCGCGCTGCGCGCGATCTCCCGCTGCGCCTCGGCGAGCCGGGGCACCGCCTCGGCGAGGTCGTCGCCGATCCGGGCGAGGTCGCCGTCCGCGTTGCGGGTGTCCAGCCGGCGGTACTGGCAGTCGGCCAGCTCGGCCAGCTCCGGCGGCAGCTCGTGCCGGTTGAGCCGGGTGGCCCGGCCGATCAGCACGGGGACGACGAGGGCGCCGCTCTCGAAGGCCTCGACGATCTCCCGCCGGGTCCAGTCCTCGGGGTCGTCGAGCGCCCGGGAGCCGTCGGCGGTGCGGGCGTCGGCCCAGCGGTCGCCGATGACGGCGATCAGTACGCTGCTGCGGCGCACGGCGGTGAGGAGTTCCTGCGGGAAGCGGCGACCGATCTTGATCGACTTACTGGCGCGGAACACCCGCTCGCTGCCGAACCGCCGGGAGAGCTCGCGTTCGATCATGGCGGCGCCGGTGTCCTCGTCGCTGCTGCGGTAGTTCACGAAGATGTCGGGCATGGCGGAAACACCTCTCCGGTGAAGGGGATGCCGGTGAACGGCCGGGTCGGCCGGGGTGGCCGGGTCGGGTCGGCGCCGGGGAAGCGCGACGGCGGGGTCCTCAGGACCTGGGGTGGAGTGCGGCGGCGAGCGCCGGCTGGAGGTCCCGGACGGCCGGGTCGGCCCGGAAGCGGGAGAGCTCGCGGTCCAGCCGGGCGACGTCGGTAGCGATCGTCGCCGATCGCAACCCGGTCACCAGCGGCAGCAGTTCGGCGGCGATCGCGCACGCGTGCGCGGCCTCGCCGGCCGCCGCGTGGGCGAGGGCGCGCCGCAGGCCGTACCGGGCGCGGGTGCGCACGGCGTGCGCGGGGATCCCGGCGCACTCGCGGTCGAGCACCTCGGCGGCCTGGGCGGGGCGGCCGAGGTCGTACAGGCACCAGCCGGTGACCATGGCGGCCGGGTCGGCGAGGTTGCTGGTGCCGAGCACCGGTCCGCCGCCACCCCCGTCGGCGGCGGACCGGTCGAACAGCTCGCGCGCCCGGTCGAGGCTGCGCAGGCTGGCGGTGTGGTCGCCGGCCAGGGCGTGGCCCTGGGCCTCCCGCTGGGCGGCGAGGCCGCGGATGCGCGGCGGCAGGCGGCCGTCCCGGGCGACGGGGTCGACCAGGCCCACGGTGGCGGCGGCGTCGCCCGCGTAGAAGGTGACGAGGGCGCGCCGGACGAGGGTGTACGAGCCGAGGTCCCGGTCGTCGCCGCCCTCGGCCAGCTCGACGGCGCGGGCGGTCCACCAGAGCGCGGACGGGTTGTCGCCGGCCTCCTGGGCCATCCACCCGGCGAACTCGGCGTACCGCGCGGCGAGGCCGAGCAGCCGGACGCGGGCCACCGTGTCGGCCTGGAGGGCGAGTTCGCGCAGGGTGTGGGTCTGCACGGTGAGCATGGGCAGCAGCAGGGCGGGGTCGGTGCTCTGGCCGAGCAGGCGCATCTGCTCGAACTGGGCGCGGAAGATCTCCGTCGGCGAGACGTCCGGCCGGGACACCTCCCAGGCCCCTTGCACCCCTTGCGCCCCCTGCACCTCCTGCGCCACCGCCCGGCCCGCTCCGGCCGCCCCCGCGACGCCCAGCCCCAGCACGGACGTCGCACCCGCGGCGAGCAGTTGGCGCCGCCCGAGGCCGCCGGGCCAGCGGACGCCGTCGCGGTCGACCCGCAGGAGTACGGACTCCTCGTCGGCCGCGATGTCGCCCGCCCCCGTTCCGCGCCCGGCGGGGCCTTCGGGCGGCGCCAGTCTCTCCAGCTCGCCGCCGGCGCCCAGTTGGGCGTCGCAGCGGCGGGCCAGGTCGGGCGGCGGGACCTTCTGCCCGCGTTCGATCTTGCTGAGGTGACCCTTGCTGTAGTTGAGCAGCTCCGCGAGCCGGGTGAGCGTCAGCCCGGCCGCGAGCCGCCGCCTGCGCAGCTCGGGGCCGAACTCACTCGCGGGCGAACTGGACATGCGCATGCCAACCCCCTCCTCGGGAACCACCCGGTCACCTGTCGTCGTCCCGGGACCGGAAGCGGACTCTCCCCTGCTTCCGCCAAGAATGGTGGCACGCGCATCGGCGGGCCGAACGGGGAATGCGGGCGTTTCCCGTTTCCTCTTTTCCGCCGTGCCGACAAATTGGCTACTCGCCTTGCGGACAAACCGAGTTCGCCGGGTCGGCCTCCCCTCCTCGTCGCCTCCTTTCCCAGGCCGGAATACCGATCATCAGTGCGACGGAGTTCACCGCCCACCACGCCAGCCGACGCATGCCGGGCCGCCCGGGATCCACCAGCAGCGCGGCGAGGGCCGAGAGCCCGACGGAGGCGGCGACGATCAGCAGGACAGCGCACACCTCCGTCCGGACGTGTGGCTTCACGCCCGAAGCCCCTTACGGGCCGGGCCGACCGGGGGAAGCTTGATGCCAACGGCCGCGAGCGCGGCCCGGATCCCCTCGAACACGGCTGCGGCACACCGCCGTTCGGGCTCGACCGGCCGTCCGAGGATGCTCACGCGACCGTTCACTCCCCCTGCACGCCGTCGGCCCGGACGAGCCACCGGGGGTCGGCCTCCCACTCGATGCCACCCTTCCGGGGGCGCAGGTGGACCTTGCCGCGCTGCTCGCCCATGAACACGCCCCACCGAGCGGTACGGGCGTCGAACACGACCTCGCCCTGCTGGGCGGGGCGGTAGGGGCGAGCCGGGGCGACGGGGCGGGGGACGGCGGCGGGAGCGGCGGGCAGCAGGTCGGCGCTGCGGAAGCGGGCCTCGGGGACGGCGTCGCCACAGCGGGGGCAGCGGCACGGGGGGAAGTTGCGTTCGATGACGATCGAGGGGGCTTCCTGATTGCTGGTCATATTAGTTCTCCTGTCATTCGCTGACGATCCACATCCGCTATCGAAAATGAGAGCGGGTGGGTTTCCCGGAATCGGTTGCGAAATGAGTCTCGACCTGTGAGCGTTGGGTAACCAAGCGATTCCACAAGAGACTTCAGGCGTTCTTGACGCCGGGGAGAGGTGGGGGACGATGGCCCGCCGCAAGGTCGAGCCCGGAGACCGCCCCAGGCAGTGGGGTGATGAGCTGGCGTTCTGGAGGAAGGCGGCCGGCCTGAGCCAGGAGGAGCTGGCCCAGATCGTGAACATGCATCAGACACGGGTCTCCCAGTTCGAGCTGGGCAAGGCCTTCCCGGTTCGACGAGACGTCGAGCTGTTCGACGCGGCGGTGGGAGCGGGCGGCCAACTCGTCCGCAGCTTCGAGCTCGTGGCGCCCTACATTCGGGACTACTATCCCGACTGGTTCGAGGAGTTCACCCGCTCAGAGCTGAAGGCCAGGATTGTCCGCGAGCTGCAAGCCGGACGTATCTCCGGCCTGTTCCAGACCGAGGACTACATGCGCACCCTGTTCACCGCACAGGTGCCGAATCGCACTCCGGATGAGATCGACACCATGGTTCAGCGCCGAGTGGAACGGCAGAAGCGCGTGATCTGGTCCACAGCCCCGCCCCGCGTCCTGGTCATCCAGGAGCAAGCAACCCTGGAGAGGACCGTCGGCGGCCCCGCGGTCATGTTCGGCCAACTCCAGCATCTGCTCACCGTCATGCAGCTCCCGCACGTCACCGTGCAGGTTCTGCCCTTCTCCGCGACGGAGGTGATCCGCATGCAGGAAATGATGATGCTTGACACAATCGACGGCCGCCGACGCGTCTACTCGGAGAGCATCAACCGTGGCCACTTCATCGACGAAGAGGTCGAGGTGGACCTCTGGGACGCTGTCTATGATCGGGCCAGAGCCGCGGCCTTGTCGGTGTCGGAGTCGGTCGACCTGATCAGCCGCATCATGAGAGGACTGTCGAACCATGTCCGAGGCCATCGATCTGTCGACCGCACGCTGGTACAAGAGCAGCTACTCCGAGGGGAACGGCGGCGGCTGCATCGAGGTGGCCCCCGGCTACCCCCGCACCGTCCCCGTCCGTGACAGCAAGGATCCCCATGGCCCGTCCCTCACCTTCACCTCCACTGCCTGGGCTTCCTTCGTCACCGGTGTCCGCACCGGCGACTTCGACGCCTAAGAAGGAGTCCGGGGATGTACATCACTCAACTGAGGATCTCCGAGATCCTCGGATTCCGTGGCCCCCGCAATGTTGACCTCAGCTTCGAACGCCCCGACGGCACTCATGCGGGTTGGACCGTCCTCGCCGGACGCAACGGCTCCGGCAAAACCTCCATTCTCCGCTGTATCGCGCTGGCGGCCATCGGGCCCGAGGCCACCAGATTTGTCACACCGAACCCCTGGGCCTCTTCCGAGGGGGAGATCGCAATCCACGCTACGAGCAGCCGGGCGCTCCTCGTCGCGGGTTACGGACCGTTCCGCCGCCTCTCGTCAAGCATCTCGCTCAGCCCGGCCACGGCCGGAATTCCCGAGGAAATCCACGCCAGCCGCAGGGTCGCCACTCTCTTCAATGAGGAGGCGACTCTGGTCGAAGGGATGGCCTGGCTCCTCAACCTCCATCTCCAGCGTCTGGAGAAGCGCCCCGGTGCCAGCGGTCTTCTCAACACCGTCCTCTCCCTGCTCGGCGACGGGCTTCTCCCTGACGGGTACCGAATCTCCCGAGTGGACTCCCGAGGCCTTTGGGTCGTGAACGGGGACGGACACTTTCCCCTCGGCGAGATGAGCGCCGGCTACCGCAGCGTCACCGCGCTCGTCCTCAACCTCGTCCACAGCCTTCACGACGTCCACCGCGACCTGGATGTCGGCCGCTCCAAGATCGCCAAGAAGACCATCCTCAACCCGGGCGTGGTGCTGATCGACGAGATCGACGCCCACCTCCACATCTCCTGGCAGAAGCGGATCGGCGGCTGGCTCAAGGCCCACTTCCCGAACATCCAGTTCATCGTGACCACCCACAGCCCGTACGCCTGCCAGGCTGCCGACCCGGGCGGCCTCATCCGCCTCGCCGGCCCCGGCGAGGAGCGCTCCCCCGAGGTCGTCGGCCAGGACCTCTACCAACGCATCATCTACGGCAGCGGCGACGACGCGGCACTGTCCGAACTCTTCGGTCTCGATTCCCCCTACTCACCGGCCGCCGACGAGCTCCGCCACGAGCTGATCGCACTCGAAGAGGCCGTGTTCGCGGGTACCGCCACCAAGCGCCAGACCGCTCGCTACCACGAGCTTGCCGGGATCCTGTCGAGTTCCAGCACCGCCCGGGTCGACGAAGTGGCCGCGCGCCTCAGCGGTGGCGGCAAGTGATCCCACTCCAGCGCTCACCGATCGACAACAGGTTCCAGTCCCGCCTCACCCGGGCGTCCAGCCCGATCCTGGCGGCCCCGGCCAACACGGACCTGGCCCGCGAGCGGTGGAAGCGGGCTCGGACCGTCCGCCGCGACCTGAAGTCCCCAAGGGCGAGGCCACGATCGAGGTCTTCGGCCTCCAGCGCCCGGTCCTCCAGCAGGGCCGCGCCCGTGCCTACGTCCGCTGCCGCTCGATGCTCCGCGACTGGCTGCTCCAGTCCGAATCCGGCGACCTCACCGAAGCCTCCTAGGTCCTCGACTCTTTTCGGACCCGAGGTCACCACCGCCCTACGTCGTATCCGAGCCGTGGCGCTCCCAGCCGCTCCACTCCCGTGAGGACTGATCCGATGCCCCAGACCGCAGCCCTCTCCCCGTGGCGCAAGAGCAGTTACTCCGGCGGCAACGGCGGAAACTGCATCGAGGTGGCCCCCGGCTACCCCCACACCGTCCCCGTCCGTGACAGCAAGGACCCGGACGGCCCCGCCCTCACCTTCACCCCCGCCGCCTGGGCCTCCTTCCTCACCGCCCTCCGCACCGGCGACTTCGACGCCTGACACTCCCAACTACTCGTCTAGGTCGTGACAACGGCACCGGTGACAGCATCGACGAGGGTGACGAGGAGCCCGGCCTGCTGCTGGCTCGCCGGCCTCTCCATGCGGATCACCCAGCACGGATGCCACGTGCCGCTGCGGTCGGCCTGGGCAAGCAGTTCTGCGCTGGTCACGACGAACCCGGGATTCACCGCGGTCGCGGTGTTGCGCGCGGTCTCCTCGACCACGGTTGTCCTGGGAAGGGCCGGGGGTTCGACATGCCGGGCAGAGAACGAACTGATCTGCCCGTTCCCCGTGACGAGCAGGTCGAGGCGCATCGGCATGAGGACACCGTCGATGCGGGAGCGCCACTGAACCGTCCTGGCCCCACCTGAGTGCGGCTGGGGGTCGATGCGGGTGTAGCCACCCGTGAGGGCCCAGGGAAAGTGGTTTTGCGCGAACCGGGTCGCCGAGAAGGCCGCTGCGTCATCAGTGATCTCCCCCGGGGCTTGGCCGGGAAGTGGCCCGACGAGCCCGGAGACCGGCTCGCCGCCGGGCCAGGCCAGGGTGAGACTGCCCGCTGCGCCAGTGACGCTGACGGTGCCGGGCTGTTCGAAGGAGCCGCGGACGTACTGGACGGAGGTGACTTCGGCACCCGGGCCGAAGAAGTCCTGGAAGGCCTTGGCCGCCCCGGCCCGGGTGTTCTCCGTGGCATCGGCGGGGACGACGGTCACGAACGGCACGGTGGCGGCCACGATGACGGCGGTCCCTCCGCAGAGGGCGAGTGATCCACGCGCCAGGTCCCGCCTGGCGGTGACCGGTGACATGCCGCTCCGCCCCCGGATCAAGAGGAACGCCAGGCCACAACCGGCCGCTACCCCGAGGGCGTTGTCCCACAGGTCGGCGGTGTCGCAGCTACGGCCAACGCCCGGCGTGACGGCCTGGATCGCTTCGACGGCAGCGGCGAGCAGGATCAGGGCGACCCCGGCGCCGACGGGGCGCCGCACGAGGAGGGTCGCGAAGAAGGCCGCCGGGACGAAGAGGGCTACGTTCATGAGCCCCTGGGTGGTCGACATCGCCGCGATGAGGTCACGTTGGACCGTGCATATCAGGGGCGCCGGTGCACCGGAGCGGATGGGGTAGAGCGTGGCGACGAGAACGAGGGCGGTGCACGCCCCAGCAAGCGCGGACAGCAGGACCGGGGCGGAACGCCGCCTGGCGATGACCGCAGCAAGGGCGGCGGAGACTGTCAGAGTGACGAGGACCGCCCATAACAGCCCGGTCTGATTGTCAAAGATGGCGCGGATCATGCTGGTTGCGCTCCGGTGGGGTGGCACGGCGGGTGGGTCCGGACGCCGGAGCGCCGGTCCCACCGTGACGGCAGACAACTTCCCTTAGATGATGACGGACCGTCAGCTCGCGTAGGGCCAGGTTACGGCTCGGATTGCGGACCGACCGGGCCGCGCGGCGCTGGAAGCAGGCGGAGGCCTCCTACCGCTGGTGGGACGATCGAGGGCGTCCCGGTCAGGAGCGCTTCGGCCCGACGATCAAACCGACCGGCCGGACGTCGTGGCTCGACTCCCCCGACACCCCTGTTCCACAATGGGGTTGACCGCTGGTCTGTACCGTCCGCACAACAGACAAGGGGCCTGAGCGCCGTGCAGTACATCGAGGTCGAGCAGAAGTTCCGACTCCTCAGCCCCTCCGCCGAGTTGAAGGCTCAGCTCACCGCCCTCGGCGCGACGCCGGGCCGGCCGGCACGGCAGGTCGACACGTACTACAACGCGCCGCACCGGGACTTCCTCGACAACGACGTCGTCTCCGAGTGGCTGCGCGTGCGGGTCGAGGACGGGGCGGGGGCGTCGGTCAACTTCAAGCGGTTCCATCCCATCGCGTCGCCGGTCAAGACGCACTGCGACGAGTACGAGAGCAGCATCGGCGACGCCGAGGCGGTCAGGCGGCTGCTCGGCTCGCTCGACTTCGCGGAGCTGACCGTCGTCGACAAGACCCGCGAGGAGTGGCACGTCGACGGGATCGCCGTCGCCTTCGACAGCGTGGCCGGCCTCGGCGACTTCGTCGAGTTCGAGTTCAAGGGCGACGCCGACACGGTCGACCAGGCCACCTCCCACCTGGAGGCGTTCATCGCCGCCCTGGACATCAAGCTCGGCGACCGGATCCACCTCGGCTACCCCCACATGACCCTCGGTCTGGAGTAGCCGACGGCGCCGGCTGCCTCCGCGCGACCAGCACCTCGCGCAGGGCCTTCTCCACCGTCTCGGCCGGTGTCGCCGTACCCAGTACCCGGGCTGCTTGCGCGAGCAGCCCGTCGTCCAGATCGAGTGCGGTTCGACTCACCCGTTCACCACCCGCCTTTCCACCGCCAGTGTTTCCGGACCGGATAGTTCCGCCGACGAACCACCGCCTGGTTCCAAGGAATCACCGGGTCATGGCGTGTTGACGCGGCCGCCTCACCCCCCGTCCAGCAGACTGGGCGCGACCCGAGTCCACGCTTCGAGGAGGCCATCCGATGAACGTCACCGTGCGGCTCGCGCAGCAGCCCCAGGCCGACGAACTGCTCGGCCGGAGCCCGCTCGCCGCGCTCGTCGGGATGCTGCTGGACCAGCAGGTGCCAATGGAGTGGGCGTTCACCGGGCCGCTCACGATCGCGCAGCGGCTGGGGCACGAGGACCTCGACGCGCACGAGATCGCCACCTACAACCCGGAGGAGTTCGTCGCGCTGTTGTGCGAGAAACCGGCCGTGCACCGGTATCCGGCGGCGATGGCGAAGCGGGTGCAGCAGCTCTGCCAGTTCCTGGTGGCGCAGTACGACGGGGACGCCGGCGCTCTGTGGAAGGACGTGGCGACCGGGCGCGAACTGCTCAGCCGGCTCAACGCCCTTCCGGGGTTCGGGAAGCAGAAGTCGCAGATCTTCCTCGCGCTGCTCGGCAAGCAGTACGGCGTGCGGCCGGAGGGCTGGCGGGAGGCGGCCGGGGTGTACGGCGAGGAGGGGGCGTTCCGTTCGGTCGCGGACATCACCGGGCCGGATTCGCTGGAGCAGGTGCGCGCCACCAAGCAGGAGGTGAAGCGCGCCGCCAAGGAGGAGAAGGCCGCGAAGGAGGCCCAGGCGAAGGCCAAGGCCCGGGTCTGACACCACGGTCGGGCGCCGAAAACCCGTTGCCCGCCGCCGCCCCGCGCGCGACGCTCGGGGCATGACCGATGCCGCCGTCGCCCCCGCCGTGTCCGCGCTGTTCGCCCCCGACGGCCGGCTGATCGCCGTACCCCGCCGTGCCGCCCGCCGCGAGCAGCTGCTCGACCACCTCACCCGGACGCTCTTCGAGCCGGACCGCTCCTACACCGAGCGCGAGGTCAACGACGTGCTGCGGACGGTCCACGACGACTTCCCGGCCCTGCGCCGCTACCTCGTCGAGGGGCGGCTCCTCACCCGCGCCCAGGACGGCAGCAGCTACCGGCGCGCCGACGCCTGAGGACTCCCCCGGTGCGCACACGAGAGGCCCCGGTCGCGCACACACCGCGCGACCGGGGCCTCCGTACGATCCCGGCGGCTACACCAGGACCAGCTCCTGCTCCTGCTCCTCCTCCTGCGCCGGATCCGTCACCGCCGCCGGACCGGTACCCGCCGTGCTCCGCCGCCCGGGCAGCGCGAACATCAGCAGGAACACCACCGCCAGCACCCCGAGCACCCACCACATCGCGTGCTGGAACGCTCCGACGAACGGCTCGCCGGCCACCGTCCCGGTCGGCACCGCACCGAAGAACGCCACCGACACCAGGCCCAGGCCGAGCGCCAGACCCACCTGGTTCACCGTGTTGATCAGGCCGGACGCCGAGCCGGCGTGCTCCCGCGGCACCTCCGCCAGCACCGCGTTCGTGATCGGCGCGACGATCAGGCCCATCCCGGCGCCCATCAGCACCAGCGGCAGCGCCATCTGCCAGGGCGCGATGCCGGTGCCGTACCGGTGCGCCTCCGCGATGTAGACCAGCACACCGGACGCCATCACCAGCGCGCCCGCCTGCAGCACCTTGCGCCCGAACCGGGGGACGAGCTGCTGCACGGAGACGCCGGCCGCCGTCGAGCAGGCGAGCGAGAACGGGATGCCGGTCGCGCCGGCCTTCAGCGGGCTCCAGCCGAGGCCCAGCTGCATGTAGAGGGTCCAGACCAGGAAGAAGATCCCGGTGACGACGCCGAAGGTCAGCTGGACGCCGATGCCGGCCGCGAAGGACTTCACCCGGAACAGCGACAGCTCCACCAGCGGCGAGCCGTCCCGCCGCGTCTTCATCCGCTCGTAGACGACGAACAGCGCGAACACGGGCAGGCTGCCGGCCATCACCAGGTGGCCCCAGAGCGGCCAGCCGGCCTCCCGGCCGTGGGTCAGCGGGTAGATCAGCATCAGCAGTCCGGCGCTGGCCAGCACCACGCCGAGCAGGTCGAGCTTCAGGGCCCGCTCGGCCTTCGACTCGCCGATGAAGACCCGGCCGAGCAGCAGGCCGGCGATGCCGACCGGCAGGTTGATCAGGAAGATCGGGCGCCAGCCGAGGCCGAACACGTCCCACTCCGTCAGCACCGCGCCGATCAGCGGGCCGCTGACCGCGCCGAGTCCGACCACCGCGCCGAACAGGCCGAACACCTTGCCGCGTTCCTCCGCCGGGAAGGTCGCGTGCACGATCGACAGCACCTGCGGCACCATCAGCGCCGCCGTCCCGCCCTGCAGGATCCGCATCGCGACGAGCATCTCGGAACCGCTCGCGAAACCGCACAGGGCCGAGGCGAGCGTGAAACCGGCCATTCCGATCAGGAACAGTCGCTTGCGACCGTAGATGTCACCCAACCGACCGCCGGTGATCAATCCGATCGCGAAGGCCAGCGCATAGCCGCCGGTCACCCACTGCACGGCGGAGAACGACGCGCCCGTGGACTCCTGGATGCTCGGGATCGCGATGTTCACGATCGTGACGTCCACCAGGTCCATGAACGAGGCCGTCATCACGATCGCCAGCGCGATCCACCTCCGCCGGTCCGCCGCCGCGTCCGCCGCCGGATCCGCCACCTTGCCCTTGCCCACCACACGCTCCTCGTCGCCGTTCCTCTTCAGCACGTCGACGAAACTAACGGGCATCTAGGTCAGATCCTGACCGCTACTTCCGGCACCCTGGATCCCATGACGGACACCCCGGCACGACTCCTCAGCCTGCTCTCCCTCCTCCAGACCCCGCGCGAGTGGCCCGGCAGCGAGCTCGCCGACCGGCTCCAGGTCAGCCCGCGCACCATCCGCCGCGACATCGACCGGCTCCGCGACCTCGGCTACCCGGTCGAGGCCACCATGGGACCGGTCGGCGGCTACCGACTGGTCGCGGGCACCGCGATGCCGCCGCTGCTGCTCGACGACGAGGAGGCCGTGGCCATCGCGGTCGGCCTGCGGGCGGCGGCCGGGCACGCCGTGGTCGGCATCGAGGAGGCCTCGGTGCGCGCCCTCGGCAAGCTGCTCCAGGTGCTGCCCGCCCGGCTCCGGCACCGGGTCGCCACCCTCGACCGGGCGACCCTGCCGCTGCTCAGCGGCGACGGTCCGACCGTCGACCCGGAGGACCTCACCGTCCTGGCGGGCGCGGTCGCCAACCGCGAGCGCCTGCGCTTCGCCTACCGGGCCGGCGACGGCGCCAAGACCCGGCGCCAGGTCGAGCCGGACCGCCTGGTCTCGGCCGGCCGCCGCTGGTACCTGGTCGGCTTCGACCTCGACCGGGACGACTGGCGGCTCTTCCGGGTGGACCGGATCGGCGAACCCTTCGCCACCGGCGCCCGCTTCACCCCGCGCCCGCTGCCCGCCGAGGACGCCGCCGCGTACGTCGCGAGCAAGCTCCGCCGCCAGTCCCCCACCCCGACCCTGGACGCCACCCTCCAGCTGCCCGCCGACGAGGCCCGCCACCGCATGGGCGGCTACGGCGAGGCCGACGAGATCGAGCCGATCGACGAGCACAGCTGCCGCTTCCGCTCCCGCACCGACGCCCCGGACTGGCTGGCCGTCCGCCTCCTGATGCTCGGCTGCGACTTCGAGGTCCACTCACCCCCCGAGATGCGCACCCGCCTGCGCGCCCTCGCCAGCCGCGCCACCCACGCCGCCGGCCCGGCTTGAGCTCCCGGCCCGAGCATCCGGCCCGAGTGCCCGGCCGAACAGACGACGCCGCCGCCCGTGCGGTCACGGACGGCGGCGTCAGGGCTCCGGGCGGCGGGTCAGGCGCCGAACTCGGCGGTGATGACGGCGCGGGCCAGGGTGTGGAAGGTGATGTTGAAGCCGACCTGGGCCGGCGGGGCGTCGGCGGGGACGTCCAGGGCGTCCACGTCGAGGGCGTGGACGGCGAAGGCGTAGCGGTGGGCCGGGCCGGGCGGCGGGGCGGCGCCGTCGTACTTGTTGCCCGGGAAGTCGTTGCGGGCGTGGAAGGAGTGCTCGCCCGGCAGGTCGGCGTCGGACGCGCCGGCGCCGCGCGCCAGCCCGGTCGTGTCGGCGGGCAGGTTGAGGGCGAGCCAGTGCCACCAGCCGGAGCCGGTCGGGGCGTCCGGGTCGTAGCAGGTGACGGCGATCGAGCGGGTGCCCTCCGGCAGGCCGGACCAGGCCAGCTGCGGCGAGAGGTTGTCCCCGCCGTAGCTGAACTCCTTGGCCAGCGTCCCGCCCTCGGTGATGTCCTCGCTGGTCAGCGGGAAGGACGGCACCTGCGGCAGGAACTCGTACGGCAGCGGCGGACGCACACTCATGGAGGGTCACCTCTCGGCACGGTGGGATAAGGGCCGCCCGGACCCGGGTGCGGGCCGTCGGACGGGATGCGCAGGATTCACCTTAGTGGGGTGACCAACCACCCACCCCGGCCCTACAGTCGGGTTATGTCCCCGCGATTCGCCCGGTTGCTCCGTGACTCCCGCGCCGCGCTGTTCACGATGCTCGGCGCACTGGCCGTCATCTGGGCGGTGCAGGTGGCGAACTGGCTCGACGACTACCGGCTCTCCTACGAGTACGGGGTGAACTCCGGGCGGCTGGACGAGCTGCCGGACATCCTCACCATGCCGCTGCTGCACTTCGGCTGGGAACACATCGAGGCCAACTCCTGGCCGCTGTTCGCCTTCGGCTTCCTCGCCGCGTACCGGGGCATGAAGCGGTTCCTGCTGGCGACGGTGCTGATCGTGGTGGCCAGCGGCTTGACGGTCTGGTTCTTCGAGCGGCCCGAAACCGTCACGGCGGGGGCCAGCGGGGTGGTCTACGGGTACTTCGGCTACGTGGTGCTGCGCGGGATCTTCGACCGCAACCTGGTGGACACGGTGATCGGCGTGGTCGTCGCGGCGATGTACTCGTACCTGCTGCTGGGCGTGCTGCCGAGCGCCCAGGGCGTCAGCTGGCTCGGCCACCTGGGCGGGCTGATCGGCGGCCTGGCCGGCGCCTGGCTGCTGCGCGACCGGGGCGAGCGGACCTCGAAGAGCGGCCCGAAGAGCGGCCCGAAGACCGCCTCCAGCCCGGCCGGCCCGGGCTCCGCGTTGCTCAAGGAACTCGACGACCTGGGCATCTGAGCGCGCCACCCCGGCCAGGTATAGACCATTCCCACCACGGCGGTTAGCGTGAGCAGGCACCTGCCCCCTGCTCCGGAGCCGCACCGTGGAGTCGTCCGTCCTCGCTTTCGCCACCGACCTCCTCGACGAGGGCGCCGACACCTTCTTCGGCAACCTCACCGACCGGGCCGGGGTCGGCGGCGTCACCCTCGCCTCGGTCTACCACGAGGCCCGGGACGTCTTCCCGCACAACCCGCACCGGGTGATCCGCTACCTGGAGCCGGGCGCCGCCTACTTCCGCCCCGACCCGGCCCGCTGGTCCGGCCGGCGGCTGCGGCCCGTGCCGTCCACCGCGATCGGCGAGCGCGACCCCTTCGCCGAGGCCGCCGAGGAGGCCCGCCGGCGCGGGCTGAAGCTGCACGCCTGGACGGTGTTCTGCCACAACGACCGGCTCGGCTTCGAGCACCCGGACTGCGCGCCCGCCAACGCCTTCGGCGACCGCTACCTCACCGAGCTGTGCCCGGCCCACCCGGAGGTCCGCGAGTACGCCCGCACCCTGGTGGCGGAGCTGGCCCGGTACGGCGTGGACGCGATCCGGGCCGAGTCGCTGCACTTCCACGGCCTGCGCCACGGCTACCACCACGAGCGCTACTTCGAGGAGCTGGGCCCGGCCGCCGAGGCACTGCTCGGCCTCTGCTTCTGCGCGCACTGCCGGGCGGCGGCCGTCCGCGCGGGCGTGCCGGCCGACGAGGTGGCCGCGGCGGTCCGCACCGAGCTGCGCCGCCGGCTGGCCGACGAGTCGGCCGCCGCCGAGCCGGCCGCGCTGGACGAGCTGGCGGACGGCGCCGTCGCCGCCTACGTGGACGCCTCGGCGGCGACGGTGACCTCGCTGGCCGCCGAGGTCGCCGAGGAGGCGGCGCGGCACGGCATGCGACTGACCTTCATGGACGGCGGCGGGCCGGGCACCGGCTGGCTGTCCGGGATCGACCTGCCGGGGCTGGCGAAGGCCGCCCACCAGATCGAGACGCTCGGCTACGCGCGCACCCCGGAGGCGGTGCGCGAGAAGGTCGCCGCCTTCGCCCTGCACGGGGTGCGCCCGCAGGACATGGCGGTCATCCTGCGCCCGATGGCCTCGGACTGCGACGGCCCGGCGAACCTCGCGGAGAAGATCGCCGTCCTGCGCGCACTGGGCGTGCCGGAGGTCGAGTTCTACAACTACGGCCTGATGCGCCTCTCCTCCCTCGACCGGATCGGCGCCGCGCTGCGCTGACACCGGGGGCGACGGTCCCTCACCGGCGCCGCCGGGACGTGCCGAACAGGCTCCGGGAGATCTCCCTGCCGAGCTGCGTCCCGGCGGACCGGGCGAAGGACTTCAGCGCCGGGTTGGCCAGCAGCGAGCCGAGCAGCCCGGCGTCCGCCTTCTCCCGCCGCGCCCCGGGCTCCCGAGCGGGCTCCCGTTCCCCGGCCGGCTCCCGCGCGGGCTCCCGCTCCCCCGCCGGCACCGGCTCCGCCTGCGGCCGGGCCGCCCGCGCCGCCAGCTTCTCGTACGCCGACTCCCGGTCGATCGCGTCCCGGTACCGCCCCAGCAGCGCCGACCCGTCCACCGCCGCGCGCAGCGCCCCCGGCTCCAGCGGCCCCATCAGCGACTGCGGCGCCCGCAGCCTGGTCGCCGCGACCGGCGTCGGCGCGCCCTTCTCGGACAGCACCGTGACCACCGCCTCGCCCGTCCCCAGCGAGGTCAGCAGCTCCGCCAGGTCGTACGCGGCCGACTTCGGGAAGGTCGAGACGGTCGCCTTGAGCGCCTTGGCGTCGTCCGGGGTGAACGCCCGCAGCGCGTGCTGCACCCGGTTGCCCAGCTGCGCCAGCACGTCCCCGGGCACGTCCTTCGCCGTCTGGGTGACGAAGAAGATTCCCACTCCCTTGGAACGGATCAGCCGCACGGTCTGGGTGATCGCCTCCAGGAAGGCCTTGGAGGCGCCCTTGAACAGCAGGTGCGCCTCGTCGAAGAAGAAGACCAGCTTCGGCCGGTCGAGGTCGCCGACCTCGGGCAGCTCCTGGTAGAGGTCGGCGAGCAGCCACATCAGGAAGGTCGAGAAGAGCCTCGGCCGGTCCTGCACCGCGGGCAGCTCCAGCACCGAGACCACCCCCCGGCCGTCCTCGGCCCGCCGCAGCAGCTCGGCGGTGTCGAACTCCGGTTCGCCGAAGAACGCCCCGGCGCCCTCGTTCTCCAGCAGGGTCAGCGAGCGCAGGATCACCCCGGCGGTGGCGGCGGAGATCCCGCCGATGCCCTTCAGCTCCTCCTTGCCCTCGGGCGAGGCGAGGAAGGTGATGACCGCCGTGAGGTCCTTGAGGTCGTACAGCTCCAGGCCATTGCGGTCGGCGTAGTGGAAGACCAGGCCGAGCGAGGACTCCTGGGTCTCGTTCAGGTCCAGCACCTTGGCCAGCAGCAGCGGCCCGAAGCTGGTGACCGTCGCCCGCAGCGGAATGCCGGTGCCTTGGCCGCCGAGCGCGTAGAACTCGGCGGGGCAGCCCCGGGCCGTCCAGTCCTGGCCGACCTCGGCGGCCCGGGCGGCGGTCCGCTCGCCCGGCTCACCGGGCGCGGCCACCCCGGAGACGTCGCCCTTGATGTCGGCGAGGAACACCGGCACGCCCTGGGCGGACAGCTGTTCGGCGATCAGCTGGAGGGTCTTGGTCTTGCCGGTGCCGGTGGCGCCCGCCACCAGCCCGTGCCGGTTGAGCACCCCGAGCGGCACCCGCACCGGGGCTTCGGCGTACGCGGTGCCGTCCAGCAGCACCGCGCCGAGGTCCAGCGCGGGACCGGCGAAGGCGTACCCGTCGGCGATCTCCCGGACGGCGGTCGGAACGGCAGCGGACATCGGTCACCCTCCACAGCGGTACGGCGGACCGGACGAAAGGGCAGCGGCCACGCGGGACCTACACGACATTTCCCATGAAACAGCCGCAATCCCCCGCCCGCAGCCGGTACCGGTGCGCGTGGCGGCGTCGCGGCTGCTGCGCCATCCGCCGCCCAAACGGTAGGCTTTCCGTGTGATCTTCAAGCGCATCGGCAATGGGCGGCCGTACCCGGATCACGGCCGTACCAGCACCCGCCAGTGGGCGGACGTCGCCCCGCGCCCGGTGCGACTGGACCAGCTGGTGACCACCAAGGGACAACTGGATCTGGAAACCCTCCTGGCGGAGGACTCCACCTTCTACGGGGACCTCTTCGCGCACGTCGTGAAGTGGCACGGTGACCTGTACCTGGAGGACGGACTGCACCGCGCGGTCCGCGCCGCGCTCCAGCAGCGCCAGGTGCTGCACGCCCGCGTCCTCGAAATGGAATGACCGGGGGCCGGCCGACCCGGCCCCGTACGCGTTCGGACCGCTCTCCGGCTGATCCCGGGGGGCGGTTCCGTTCGTACCCGGGTGCGGTCGCGGTGCCGCCATTCGGGTACCGGCGTACTCCTGATGATGATCGTTTAGTACCTTCACCGCTGTACGGCACTAATCTGCTGACTACGGCCGCGACCGCGTTCGCGTGACACCGCTTTCGCGGGCACCGCGCCCGGCCCACCGTCACCCGATCCCCGCCCCGGCACGAGGGGGAGACAAACCGTGAGCATGTTGACTCCCCAAGGCCTGAAGGGGAAGCAGTACCGGATCACCGGCAACTCCTACCCGAGGCTGGGCCGCCCGCCGAAGCGCAGCCGCAGGGTGCTCGCACTGATCGGCGCGGTGCTCGCACTGGCCCTGATCGGCCTCGGCGGCGTCCAGCTCTGGGACATCTTCAGCGGCAAGGGCAAGAGCGCCTCCGCCCAGGCCTGCGCCACCCCGTCCGGCAAGCCGCTGGCCGCCCCGACCGAGGCGGCGCCGACCGCGCCGGGCTCGGCCACCGCGCCGATCGACCCGAAGGCCGTCCCGCAGCCGGCGGCGGTCACCGTGAACGTCTACAACGCCACCGCCAAGGCCGGCCTGGCCGCCCGCACCGCCGAGGAGCTGAAGAAGCGCGGCTTCACCATCGGCAAGGTCGGCAACGCCCCGGCGGAGCTCGACAAGAAGGTGCCCGGCACCGCCCAGGTGATCGCCGGAGCGGCCGGCGCCGGGGCGTCCACCCTGGTCGGCTCGGTGATCGCGGGCGCGACCAGCACCGCCGACGCCCGGACCGACACCACCGTGGACTTCGTCATCGGCGACAGCTACAACGCGCTGCTGGACGAGACCCAGGCCGCCGCCGCGCTGGCCCTGGCCACCAAGCCGGTCCCGGCCCCGAGCAGCACTGGCAGCTGCTGACCACCGGACCCCGCAGGACGGACGAAGCCCCCCGGCACCGCGCCGGGGGGCTTCGTCTTCGTTCGGGTGGGCCGCAGGGACTCAGCCCGCCGTGCCGTACAGCCGGTCGCCCGCGTCGCCGAGGCCCGGGACGATGTAGCCGTTCTCGTTCAGCCGCTCGTCGACGGCCGCGGTGACCACGGTGACCGGCAGGCCGGCCAGCTCGCGCTCCATCACCGCGACGCCCTCCGGCGAGGCCAGCAGCACGACGGCGGTGACGTCGGTGGCGCCGCGCTCGATCAGCATCCGGATCGCCGCGACCAGCGTGCCGCCGGTGGCCAGCATCGGGTCGAGCACGTACACCTGGCGGCCGGAGAGGTCGTCCGGCATCCGGGTGGCGTAGGTGGAGGCCTCCAGGGTCTCCTCGTTGCGCACCATGCCCAGGAAGCCGACCTCGGCGGTCGGCAGCAGCCGGGTCATGCCGTCCAGCATGCCGAGGCCGGCCCGCAGGATCGGCACCACCAGCGGGCGCGGGTAGGACAGCCGGGTGCCGGTGGTCACGGCCACCGGGGTGGTGATCTCCACCTCGTCGGTGCGGACGTCCCGGGTGGCCTCGTAGGCGAGGAGGGTCACCAGCTCGTCGGTCAGGCGACGGAAGGTCGGCGAGTCGGTGCGCTCGTCGCGCAGGGTGGAGAGCTTGTGGGCCACCAGGGGGTGGTCGACGACGTGGATCCGCATGCATCGAGGTTAGCCCGGGTACGGACGCCCGTACGACACGCCGTGCCAGGGCGCCCCGCGCCCGGCCCCGGGCGGGTGACGGTCGTACGTCACCCGCCGTCACGCGCCGTGACCCGCCGAGAACGTCCGGACGGATCGGGCTCCTGTGGTATCAATCCGGCCGATCTGGGAAAGTCAGGTCCTATGACGAGCAACCCGAACCCCGGGGACGGCTCGGCGGACGGGGCCGCGGCCCCGTCGGGCCCCCTCTCGGGCCCGCCCCCGGACCGGCCGGAGACCGAGGCGGAGCGCCGCAGGCGCCGCGCCGTCTTCCTGCGCGAGCTGACCGAGGCCCGCGAACTGCGCGAGCGGGTGCAGCCCCGCCGGACCAAGGAGCGCCGGATGCGCGAGGCCATGCGGATGCGAACCTTCCGCTTCTGACAGGCCCTCCACGGCTTCTCCACACTCCCGCTGCCACCCGGTCGTCCGTTCACCGTCCGACGGCCAACCCTTCCGACACGACCTGCAAAGACGCGCTGCAGAACACCCCCCGCAGAGCCTTGCTTTCTGTCACGATTCCGATGGGACGGTCCGAACAGCGGACCGCCTCTGGCGCGGGGGCGGCCAGTACCGCGTCGCCCGCGAGCGCCGACAGCCGAGACCGAGATCTTGGGGAGTGTCCCTGGTGGCGTACTTCGCTGCAGTGCTTGCTCGCACCGAGGACGGGTGGGATGTGAGCGAGACGGAGCTCGACGACGTCGAAACCCTCGCCGACCTGGCCGACCTGGCCCGTGAGGCGGCCCAGGACGACGACAGCGTCCTGCTCTTCATCGAACAGGAGGACGCCTGGTTCGCCATCGTCCGGGTGGACGGCGAGGAGGATCCGCGGATCTTCGTGTCGGACGGCGCCGCCGCGGCCCGCAGCTCCTACGGCGCCGTCCTCACCGACGAGCTGGTGGACCAGGCCGGCGAGAGCGAGTTCGGCGACCTCGACGACCTGGTCGCCGAGCTGGAGGACGGCACCGAGGCCCAGGAGCAGGAGGACGAGGAGGACGGCGACGGCCCCGGCGGCGTCCCGGTCGGCCCGCTCGGCGACGCCCACCTGCTGACCGAGTTCGGCCTCGCCGCCGACGAGCTGATCGCCCTCAGCGGCGAGGGCGCGGTGCCCGGGGACGCCCTGGAGGAGATCGCCGAGGCGCTCGGCTGCGGCGAGGTCCTGGAGGCCGTCCGGTAACGCCCCGTGTCCGCCGTCCGGACGGCCGGACCCGCGCCATGCCCGACACTGGATGCCATGCAGTCCGTCCGCCCGATCCCGCCGCTGCCCGCTCCCGTCCGCCCCGACCCGGTCCGCGACCGCTGGGCGGCGCCGATGCGCCTCGCCATCGCCGAGGCCGCACTGGCGCCGGCCACCGGGGACGTCCCGGTCGGGGCGCTCGTCCTCGGCCCGGACGGCGAGGTCCTCGGCCGCGGCCACAACGAGCGCGAGGCCGTCGGCGACCCGACCGCGCACGCCGAGGTGGTGGCCATCCGCGAGGCGGCCGCGAAGCTCGGCGAGTGGAGGCTGAGCGGGTGCACGCTGGTCGTCACCCTGGAGCCCTGCACCATGTGCGCGGGCGCGATCGTGCTCTCCCGGATCGACCGTGTGGTCTACGGCGCCCTCGACGAGAAGGCCGGCGCGGCCGGATCGCTCTTCGACGTGATGCGTGACCGGCGGCTCAACCACCGCCCCGAGGTGATCTGGGGCGTCCTCGCCGACGAGTGCGGCGAGCAGCTGCGCGCCTTCTTCGACACCCACCGCTGAATCCGCCCCGGGAACGGATTTCGTTCCCGCGCCACCCGTCCGGTAGAGTTCCCCTCGGTAGCGTGTCCGAGCGGCCAAAGGAGCACGCCTCGAAAGCGTGTGTGGGGGCAACTCCACCGTGGGTTCGAATCCCACCGCTACCGCCAGCAGGCCCGAAGGCCCGTCCGGTTCACCGGACGGGCCTTCGGCGTTCCCGCGCACCCTCGAACGCGGAAAGGGCTCCGTACCCGTCGGCCGATGACCACCAACGCCTGTCGAGTACGGAGCCTGGAAGAGGGGGAGCGGTTCGGGGGGACTGACCGCTCCCCCGGCGGAGTCCCACAACCGGGGCCGCGTCGGGGGGAAGCCGCGGCGCCCGGTCCCACAGCGGGGAGCTCCGGATCCACGTACCGGGGATTCCTGCCAGATCCTCGGTACATCAACCATCCTGCCGCCCTCCGGCGCCTCCGGCACCCGGAGAAAGGCCCCCGTCACGGGGACCTTCGTCCCGGCAGGTGAACGCGTCGCTCACTTGATAGGCCGTCCGGGTGGATAAGCTGCCCGTTGCACCGGGCCGCTCGGGGACCGAGCGACGACGGCCCACGGCAGGGAGGAAGGTCACGGATGGCGCAGGCGAAGAAGATCGGAATGGTCCTCCTGCTCATCTTCGTGCTCTACACGATCATCACCTCGCCGGCCCGGGCCGCCGAGCTGGTCCAGTTGGGTTTCGAAGGCATCTCGAACGCCGCCAAGGCCGTCGGCACCTTCATGACCGGCCTGGTGAAATAGCCCGCGCCCCACCGGCTACGGTGGGCCCGACACCCGACCCCGTCCGCGAGGAGCGGCACCGTGATCCGCCACCTGGTCCTGTTCAAGCTCAACGAAGGCGTCAGCAAGGACGACGAGCGCGCGCTCGCCGGCGCCAAGGCCTTCGCCGAGCTCGGCCCGCTCGTACCCGAGCTGCGCGAGTGGGAGTGCGGCTGGAACACCACCGACCGCGACATCGCCCACGACTACGCGATCAACAGCCTGGTCGAGGACCGCGAGGCGCTCCAGGCGTACCTCACCCACCCGGCCCACCAGGCCGCGGCCGCGCAGTGGCGCGAATTCGCCACCTGGGTGATCGCCGACATCGAGGTCTGAGCCCGACGGCCCACGGCGCCCCGCCCGGCATTCGGGCGGGGCGCCTTGCGCTGTCCCGGCCCGGCCCTTCCCCCGCACCGCCGGCGCGCCCCGCCCGGCCCGGCGGCACACCAACACACCTCCGCGCGGTACTTGCCCGACATGCGCCCGCCTTGTGATGCTATGACCGGTTTTGCCGGACATGGCGAAGGCGGTGACGAGACGCGACACCCGGTCCGCAGGTCCCACCGTTGTCGACTATGGGAGGGGTGACGTGTCCGTGCGGACACCAGGGAGCGCGCCGGACGACGAGGTGCTGGCCGCCGTGATCAGCCCGGCCGGCGAGCTCCGCCCGGACCGCCTGCGCGGCCCCGGCGGCCGCCCCGCGGTCGACGTGCGCACCCTCACCCGGGTGCTCTTCGAGCGGCTCGCCGAGCTGCCCCCGGACACCCCCGAGCGCGAACGGGTCCGGGCCGCGCTGATCGAGGTCAACATCCCCCTCGTGCGCTACGCCGCCACCCGCTTCCGCAGCCGCAGCGAGCCGATGGAGGACGTCGTCCAGGTCGGCACCATCGGCCTGATCAACGCCATCGACCGGTTCGACCCCGGCCGCGGCGTGCAGTTCCCCACCTACGCGCTGCCGACCATCCTCGGCGAGATCAAGCGCTACTTCCGCGACAACGTCCGCACCATGCACGTCCCGCGCCGGCTCCAGGAGCTCTGGGTGCAGGTCAGCGGCGCGATGGAGGAGCTGACCGTGGTGCACGGCCGGGCCCCCAAGGTGCCGGAGATCGCCGCCAGCCTGCGGATCCCCGAGGAGGACGTCCGGGCCTGCCTGGACGCCGGGCGGGCCTACAACGCTGCCTCGCTGGAGGCCGCCCAGGAGCACGAGGGCGGGCTGGCACTGCTCGACCGGCTCGGTTACGAGGACGCCGCGCTGGCCGAGGTCGAGCACCGGGACATGGTCCGCCACCTGCTGGTGCAGCTGCCCGAGCGGGAGCGCCGGATCGTCATGCTGCGGTTCTTCGCCAATCTGACGCAGTCGCAGATCAGCACCGAGCTGGGGATGTCCCAGATGCACGTCTCGCGGCTGCTCTCGCGGATCCTGACCAGGCTGCGGACCGGCAACTCCTGGGAGGACTGACCGCACCTCGGTTGTGACGCCGTGACAGCGGCGCGTCACCGCGGCGTGACATCTTGCGACGCTCGGGTTTGCCGGGGACCGTGAGCCGGTATGGAGGGTGCAAAGGGGGCCGGCGCGCGCACGGGAACGTTCCGACGGCGGCACCCGTTGGACCGTCAGTCACGAGGGGGTGGGTGCATGTCCTCAGATGTGGGCACTGCGGAGATCCACGCTGCACCGGCCGGCGCCGCGGAGATCCCGCTCCAGCGCGCCGCCGCCGCGCCGGACGCCGGGCTCGACACCCGGACGCTCTCCCGCTCCCTGTTCGGGCGGCTGGCCGCCCTCGATCCGGGCAGCGCGGAGCACACCTACGTCCGCGACACCCTCATCGAGCTCAACCTGCCACTGGTCCGCTACGCCTCGGCGCGCTTCCGCAGCCGCAACGAGCCGATGGAGGACATCGTCCAGGTCGGCACGATCGGGCTGATCAAGGCGATCGACCGGTTCGACCCGGAGCGCGGCGTCGAGTTCCCGACCTTCGCGATGCCGACGGTGGTCGGCGAGATCAAGCGCTTCTTCCGGGACACCAGCTGGTCGGTGCGGGTGCCCCGGCGGCTCCAGGAGCTGCGGCTGGCGCTCACCAAGGCCGGCGACGAGCTCTCCCAGCGCCTCGACCGCTCCCCCACCGTGGCCGAACTGGCCGCCTGCCTCGGCGTCAGCGAGGAGGACGTGGTGGAGGGCCTGGCGGTCGGCAACGCGTACACCGCCAGCTCGCTGGACTCCAGCCCGAGCGAGGAGGACGGCGAGGGCCCGCTGGCCGAGCGGCTGGGCTATGAGGACCTCGCGCTGGAGGGCGTGGAGTACCGGGAGTCGCTCAAGCCGCTACTGGCCAAGCTGCCGCCGCGCGAGCGCCGGATCATCATGCTGCGGTTCTTCGGCAATCTGACCCAGTCGCAGATCGGCGAGGAGATCGGCATCTCGCAGATGCACGTCTCGCGGCTGCTGACCCGCACGCTCACCCAGCTGCGCGAGGGCCTGACCGCCGAGGGCTGAGCACGGCGGCCCGGCGGGGCCCGGGGCGGGCCCCCGGATCCGGACGAGCCGGACGAGCCCACGGGCCGCGCCCGGGGCCGCGTCCGGGCGCCCGCGGGACTCAGGGTGCCAGCAGATTGGCCCGCAGACCCGCCAGCACGGCCTCGTCCAGACCGAGGCCGTCGGCCCAGAACGCCCCGAAGTCCGGCCAGCCGGTCTCGACCTCCTCGAAGGCCGCCTCCAGGTAGCTCCGTTCGGCCCGGAAGACCGGCAGCAGCAGCTCGGGCTCGTCCATCAGCCCGCGGGTCCGGAACCCCTCCAGGACCGTCGTGACGACGGCGGCGGAACGCTCGTTGGTGAGCAGATAATCCGTCACCACCGTTTCCCGGTCGACGCCGAGCGCGGTCAGCAGCACGGCCGCCGTCCAGCCGGTGCGGTCCTTTCCGGCCGAGCAGTGGAACAGCAGCGGAGCGCCGTCCGGATCGGCGAGCAGCCGCAGCACGCCGGCGAACCGTTCGCGTGCGATCCGATCGGTCACGAACCACCGGTAGAGGCCGGTCATCATGGCGTCGGCGCGGCCCCCGCCGAGCAGGGCGCGCTGCTTGCCCGGATCACGGTCGGCCAGCGCCTCGCGCAGCGTGGCGTGGACGTCGAAGTCGGTCGCGAACACCGGCATTTGATGGACCGCCATGCCGTCGACGATCCTGTCCGCACCGGCCTCGCGGACCTCGGCCGGGCTGCGCAGGTCGACGATCCGCCGTAGGCCCAGCCCGGCCAGCCGCGTGAGGTCCTCGTCGGTGAGCCGGCTGAGGCCGTCACTGCGCAGGGCGACGCCGGCCCGCAGCAGCGACCCCTCCGCGGTCCGGTAGCCGCCCAGGTCGCGGGCGTTCACGGCACCGAGCAGACCCAGGCTGCGGGCGGCCGGAATTGCGGCGGTTTCGGTCTGCGGCTCGGTCACTCGGCGGCCTCCATTGGATATTCGAACGGTGACGTTGCACAACCGTGAGCGATATTGCATGAACCTGCCCACTGAAACGGCAGGATGTGCGAGAGTGTCAGGGGCAACGCCGCCAGTGTAGGGTCCCGTTCAGCCACCGGATCGCACGATGGGTGAACAGCGGTAACGCTAGGTTCCGGGTTTTAATTTTTAATTCATTATTTGCGTGGCCGATGCGCTTTCGGCCACAATCAGCGCCCTCATGGCACGACCATGAACGTTGGTAACAGATTCGCTGCACTCCTGCCCGTTCGGTCCCTCCTGCTACGGATGTTCCATCAGGATGGGCGCCGGGCAGCCTGCTGCCCGCGACCAGCTACGAGGGCGGGCGAGCGCAAGCAGCGGAGCGCCCTGCCCAGGGGAGGAAGACAAACATGGGTCGAGCGACCCGAAGAGTTGCCGCCTGTGCGGCAGCCGTTCTGCTGGCCGGAGGCCTGCAGTCGTCCCTCGCGCACGCCACCACGACGCCGCGGATCGATCTCACGGTCCTGGTGATCAGCGACGGCGGGCCGGCCACGGCCGCGATCGCCGCCGAACTCAAGAGCCAGGGCACGCCGTACAAGCTCGTCGACCTCAACGACGCCAACCGCCCGGTGATCGACGCGGCCTTCCTCAGCGACACGCTGAACGGCCAGCCGCGCGGCAAGTACCAGGGCATCGTGCTGCCGAACGACAACCCGTTCGCGGCCGGCTCCGCCGAGATGACCGCGATCGCCGCCTACGAGGCCGCGTTCAACGTCCGTCAGGTCGACGCGTACACCTACGCCCGTCCCGACGTCGGCCTGAACTGGGCCGTCAACCCCGGCTACATGGGGACCCTGGACGGCTTCCAGGGCCAGGTCACCACGGCCGGCCTGAGCGGACCGTTCAACTACCTCAAGGGCGCGATCCCGTTCGAGGACAACGACCCGACCGTCTCGGAGAGCTACGGCTACCTGGCCACCCCGCTGGCCACCCTGCCGGCCGGCTCCAGCTTCACCCCGCTGGTCGAGGTGCCGATCCCGAACAGCACCGCCAAGGGTTCGCTGGTCGGCGAGTACCAGCACGCCGGCCGCAAGGAACTGGTCGTCACCTTCGTCTACAACCAGTACCAGCAGCAGTACCGCCTGCTGGCCCGCGGCATAGTCGACTGGATAACCCAGGGCGTCCACCTCGGCTACGACCGCAACTACTTCGCGGCCCACGTCGACGACGTCTTCCTGTCCGACGACCGCTGGGACACCGTGCTCAAGTGCACCCCCGGTGACGTCACCTGCCCGCCCGGCACCCCGGAGACCGCCAATCCGATCCGGATGACGGTCGCCGACGCGCAGTACGCCAAGCAGTGGCAGCTCGACCACGGCTTCACCCTGGACATGGTGTTCAACGGCGGTGGCAGCGAGGACTGGAAGTCCGACCACGAGACCACCACCGACCCGGTGGTGGACGAGATGATCGCCGACCAGACCAGCTACCGGTGGATCAACCACACGTACACCCACCCGTACCTGGGCTGCCTCCAGGACGTCTCGGTGGTCCCGTGGAAGTGCACCAAGACCTCCTCGGGCAGCACCGTCTGGGTCGACCAGGCCACCATCTCCTCCCAGATCAAGAACAACCTGGACTGGGCCGCCGCCCGGGGCCTGCAGCTGGACAAGACCGAGCTGGTCACCGGCGAGCACTCCGGCCTGCTGACCGCTCCTCAGGAGACCAGCGACAACCCGTACCTGGCTCCGGCGCTCGCCGCCAACGGGGTCAAGTGGACCGCCAGCGACGCCTCCCGCGAGACCGGCCAGCGGGCCGTCGGCTCGGCGCTGACCGTGCCCCGCTACCCGATGAACGTCTTCTACAACGCCGCCACGGCGAAGGAGGAGGCCGACGAGTACAACTGGATCTACACCAGCGTCGCCAACGGTGGCAGCGGCATCTGCCAGAGCGCCAACTCCACCTGCCTGCCGACGCCGCTGGACGTCAACACCGGCTACCAGTCGTACATCGTGCCGCTGGAGGCCCGGATCGACCTCGGCCACGTGCTGAACAACGACCCGCGGCCGCACTTCATCCACCAGTCGAACCTGTCCGAGGACCGGATCGTCTACCCGGTGCTGGAGAAGATCCTCTCCACCTACCGGTCGCTGCACGCCGACAACGCCCCGGTCGTGAATCTCGCGCAGAAGGAGATCGGCCAGGAGTTCCAGCGACGGGCAGCCTGGAACGCCGCGCTCGCCTCCGGCCAGGTCACCGCCTACCGCACCGGCGACACCGTCATGGTGAGCGCCCCGGCCGGCGTCCAGATCGAGGCCACCATGCCGACCGGCACCGTCCAGCAGCTCGCCATCGGCACCACCGGCTTCGGCACCGCCTACGCGGGCTCGCTCTCCGGCTGGGTCAAGCCCGGCCAGCTGCAGAGCGGCGTCCTGCTGACGCTGCCCGCCACGGGCACCCCGGCCGCCCCGGCCGGCACCAGCCCGAGCCTCGCGGCCAAGTCCGTCCCGGCCCCGGCCCCGGCCGACACCAAGGTCGTCCCGCAGGGCACCGTGGACGCCGTCCCGGCCGGTCCGGGCGACACCGACCGCACCGAGGCGCCGACTCTCATCCCCGGTAGCGGGGCCCCGGTTGCCGGCAGGAACGTCTCTGCTGGTACGACTTCGGGTACGGCGAGCGGCACCGACGGAAAGGCCGTCGGCCACGGCGGCACTCCGCAGCAGCACGGCAAGGCCTCCGGGGGGAAGGCCGAACCCGCGAGGAAGACCGCCGGCTCGCCCGGCAACCGCTAGACAGGTGAACCCGGTAGCGGACCGCGGCACAGCGGCCGCCACCGGCACCACCCGATCCGGCCTGCTCGGCCGGGAGCTTGAGGCAAGAACAGGAGGGGGGACACAGATGCGCGTCACCCTGCTCACCGAGGGGACGTACCCGCACCAGCACGGCGGTGTGAGTGTCTGGTGCGACCAGCTCGTGCAAGGCATGCCGGACGTCGACTTCGACATCATCGCCGTCACCGGCACCGGCCACGAACCACTGGCCTGGGAACTGCCCGCCAACGTGCGGTCGGTCACCACCGCCCCGCTGTGGGGCCCGGCCTCGGAGGCGAAGGCCCCACGCGGCAAGGAGATGCGCCGCTTCCTCAACGCCTACGAACGGTTCCTGCACTCCCTCCTGGACCCGGTCTACACCACCCACTTCGGCACCGAGCTCTACGGCTTCGCCGACCTCGCCCAGCGCGGGCTGCTCAGCCCGGCGCTGCGCAGCGAGCGCGCCCTGCGCACCCTCCAGCACGTCTGGACCCGCGACTACCTCTCCACCGCCGTCTCCCGGCCCACCATGCACGACGCGCTGAACGCCACCGACCTGCTGGAGCACGCGTTGCGCCCGCTGTCGGTCGAGCCGCCGCGCGACGGCGTGGCGCACGCCGCGAGCGGTGGTCTGGCCACGCTCCCGGGGCTGATAGCCGCTCAGCAGTTCGGCGTACCGTTTCTCCTCACCGAGCACGGCATCTATCTGCGCGAGCGCTACCTCGGCTACCGCACCGGCCCCTACCGCTGGCCGGTCAAGGCCCTGCTGCTGGGCTTCTACCGGATGCTCGCCGAGGAGAGCTACCGGCGGGCCGCGCTGGTCACCCCCGGCAACCGGTACAACCGGCGCTGGGAGGAGCGCGGCGGCACCCCCTCCGCGCACATCCGCACCGTCTACAACGGCGTCGACCCGGCGGCCTTCCCGCCCGCCGGGCCGGAGCCCGAGACCCCGACGCTCAGCTGGGCCGGCCGGGTCGACCCGATCAAGGACCTGGAGACGCTGATCCGCGCGTTCGCTCTCGTGCGGCGCGAGATACCCGACGCCCGGCTGCGGCTGTTCGGCGGCACCCCCAAGGGCGGTGAGGCCTACCGCGAGGCCTGCGAGGCGCTGGCCGCCGAACTCGGCACCGGCGATTCGGTGGTCTTCGAGGGCCGGGTCGCGGACATCACCGACGCCTACGCGGCCGGGAACGTGGTGATGCTCTCCTCGATCAGCGAGGGCTTCCCGTTCACCCTGATCGAGGCGATGTCCTGCGGACGCTCCACCGTCTCGACCGACGTCGGCGGCGTGCGCGAGGCGGTCGGCGACACCGGCCTGGTCGTCCCGCCGCGCGAGCCCGAACCCATGGCCGCCGCGGCGATCGAGCTGCTGCGCGACCCGGAGCGCCGGGCCCGGCTCGGCGAGCAGGCCCGGCTGCGGGTGATCGAGCAGTTCACGCTCCGCCAGAACATCGACGGCTTCCGCGGCATCTACACCGAACTGCTGGGCACCTCCCGCTGGCTGCCCGAGGGCGTGGTCGCCGTCACCGACGGACCGCCGGACCCGGACTGGGAGCAGCCCGCGAGCGAGCAGGAGCGCAGCGAGGTGACCGCATGAGTGGGCGCAGCGAACTCATCATCGACAGGTGCGTGACCCGCGAAGCGGCCGCCGAGCGCAGCGAGGTGGGCGCATGAGTGAGCGCAGCGAACTCATCATCGACAGGTGCGTGACCCGCGAAGCGGCCGCCGAGCGCAGCGAGGTGGGCGCATGAGTGGGCCCCTGCGGCTCGTACCGAACGAGGCCGACGAGACCGTCCAGCTGCGGGTACTCCCGCTGAAGCGGCGCCGCCCGACCCTGCCCGAGCAGCGCCCCGGGCCGGAGGCGGACCAGCTCGAACTCTCCCCCGACCCGCTGGACGAACTCGCCGATCGGCTGCAGGACATCTGCGCCGACGCCGTCCACCCCTACGAGATCGCGGCCTTCCTGGAGGCCGACGGCCTCTCCGACGAACAGGCCGGCCTGCTCTACGGCCGCCCCGACGCGTTCACCGTCGCCGAGGAGCTGTTCGAACGGGTCGAGCGGCGCTACCCCGGGCCGAGCGCCGAGTTCGCCAACCCCTGGCGGGCCGATCCCTGGCGGTGCGTCGTACGCGGCCTGGTGTTCGCCCTGCCCGGCCTCGGCTACCTGCTCGGCGCCAACCTGTTTGCCGCCGACCGGATGCGCTTCGGCCTGCCCTCGGGCATGCTCGCGCTGTCCGTCGCGACCCTGGTCAGCTGGTCCTGGAACCAGGCGCTGGCCCACCGCGCGTACGCCTGGCTCGGCCGTGGCCGGCGCCGGTCGGCCGCGGCCTGCCTGGCGATCGGGGCGCCGCTCGGTGCGCTGACCGCGGCCGCCGCCGGGTACGTGGTCGGCGGGCCGCTGGGCGCGCTCTGCTTCGCCGCCGGGCAGTCCGGCTACCTGGCGGCCGCCACCGTGCTGCTGGTGCTCGGCCGGGAGAAGTTCCTGCTGCTGGCGCTGGCACCGTCGGCGGTCGGCGCGGGCGTGGTGCTCGCCGTCTCCGTGCCGCAGGCCGTCCGCACCGCGGTGCTGCTGGCCTCGCTCGGCCTGGCCGTCGGGCTCGCCGCCCGCGAGCTGCTGCGCTGCCGGCGCGCCGAGGCGGAACCCGTCCCGCTGCGGCTGCCGCTGCACCAGGAGATCCCGCACCTGCTGTTCGGACTCGCGGTCGGCACCCTGACCCTGATCGCCGGACTCGGGGTCACCGTCCACCAGGCGGTGAGCACCGGCAGCGCCCAGGGCGCCTCGGCCAGCCCGACCGGCCCGGCGATGATCGCCCTGACGCTGAGCCTCGGCCTCGCGGAGTGGCTGCTCTTCCGCTACCGGGCGATGGCGGTGGCCGCGCTGCGCACCAGTCACACCCCGGTCGAGTTCGCCCGCCGCACCGGTGGCGTGCTGCTCGGCTGCCTGTTCATCTACCTCACCACCGTGGCCGCCCTCGACGCCGCCGCCACCGTGCTCTGGCCCGGCGCCCCCGCGCTGGGCGTCCCGGAGCTCGGCGCGCTGCTGCTGCTCGGCGGCTCGCTCTGGCTGGCGCTGCTGCTGAACGCCTTCGGGCTCAGCTGGAGCACCGCCCTCATCTGTCTGGCAGCCGCGGGCGCCGAGTGCGCCGGGCTGCTGACCGGTTGGGACCCGACCGTCCTGCAGCTGATCGGCTGCGGGGGTGCGGCGGCCGTCCTCACCAGCACCGCCGGGCCCGTGCTCGGCCGCACCACCAGACACCGCTGAAACGGGCACCGCTGAACAGCTGAACAGCGCACCACGGAACCAGCACCGACGGAACAGCACCACCCGTACCGGCCCGGCCGGGTCACCACAACCGTCGCACCACCCGGCCGGGCCCGCACGACACGTCCCCTGAAGACACAGGAAGCGATTCACCATGAGCAGCGTCGCCGTCACCGGAGCCGAGGGATTCATCGGCTCCCACCTCGTCGAGACCCTGGTGGCCGACGGCCACCGGGTCCGCGCGATGGTCCAGTACAACTCGTTCTCGTCGTTCGGCTGGCTGGAGACCCTCTCGAAGGAGGTGCTGGACTCCGTCGAGATCGTCCTCGGCGACGTCCGCGACCCCGGCTCCGTCAACGGCCTGGTCAAGGGCACCGAGGCGGTCTACCACCTGGCCGCCCTGATCGCGATCCCGTACTCCTACCTGGCCCCGCACTCGTACGTCGACACCAACGTCACCGGGACCCTGAACGTCCTCGAGGCCGTGCGCCACCAGGAGATCCCCCGCCTGGTGCACACCTCGACCAGCGAGACCTACGGCACCGCGCAGACCGTGCCGATCACCGAGGACCACCCGATCAACACCCAGTCCCCGTACGCCGCCTCCAAGGCCGGCGGGGACCGGCTGGCCGACAGCTACCACGCCAGCTTCGGGACCCCGGTCGTCACCCTGCGCCCGTTCAACACCTTCGGCCCGCGCCAGTCGATGCGCGCCGTCATCCCGACCGTGATCGCCCAGCTCGCCGCCGGCGAGACCGAGATCACCCTCGGCGACCTGCGCCCGACCCGCGACTTCATGTTCGTCAAGGACACCGCGCTGGCCTTCCGCACGGTCGGCACCGCCCCCGCCGAGACCGTGGTCGGCAGGACCTTCAACGCCGGTACCGGCGGCGAGATCTCGGTCGGCGACCTGGTCACCCTGGTCGGCAAGCTGATGGGCGTGGACGTCACCGTCAAGGAGGACGAGCAGCGCATCCGCCCGGCCAACTCCGAGGTCATGCGCCTGGTCGCGGACGCCACCCGGCTGCGCACCGCCACCGGCTGGGCCCCCCGGTTCTCGCTGGACGAGGGTCTGGAGCAGACCATCGAGTTCTTCCGCGACCCGGCGAACCTGGCCCGCTACAAGACCGACATCTACAACGTCTGACCCGGCTCCGCCTTCCGTCCGCTCCGGCACCGAAGGCCCCTTGTCGAACCGACTTCTGTGGGGGAACCACATGCACGCAGTGATCCTGGCCGGCGGTAAGGGCGTACGCCTCCGCCCGTACACCACCGCGCTTCCCAAGCCACTCGTCCCGATCGGCGACCAGCACGCGATCCTGGAGATCGTGATGCGCCAGCTCGCCGCCGCGGGCTTCCAGACCGTCACCCTGGCCATCGGCCACCTCGGGCACATCATCCGCGCCTACGTCGGCAACGGCTCCCAGTGGGGGCTGCGGGTCGGCTACGCCGTCGAGGACAGCCCGCTCGGCACCCTCGGCCCGCTGCTCACCATGCAGGACCGGCTGCCGGACAACTTCCTGGTGATGAACGGCGACGTCCTCACCGACCTGGACTTCGCCGGGGTGCTCAAGCACCACGAGGCGTCCGGGGCCCCGCTCACCATCGCGACCTACGCCCGCCAGGTGAAGATCGACTTCGGCGTGCTGACCGCCGAGGGCGGGGCGATCACCGGCTTCCAGGAGAAGCCGAGCATCGACTACCGGGTCTCGATGGGCGTGTACGGCGTCTCCCGCGCCGCGCTCGCCCGGTACACCCCGGGCCTGCCGCTGGGCTTCGACGAGCTGGTGCTGGACCTGCTGGGCGCCCAGACGCCGCCGTCCGCCTACGAGTTCGACGGCTACTGGCTCGACATCGGCCGCCCGGACGACTACGACCGCGCCAACGCCGAGTTCGCGCTCAACCGCTCGCTGCTCCTCCCGGGCGAGCCGGCCGGCGCCGCCCCGGCCGCCGGGGAGGGCCTGTACGCCGTGCCGAACGGCCAGGCCCTGCCGATCCCCGCCGCCAGAACCGCCCCCGAGGCCGCCGCCGGGCAGCCGACGGCCACCGCGGCCACGGCGGCGACCGTGCCCGCCGGCCCCGAGAACGACGGACGGGCCGCGTGAGGATCCTGCTGCTCGGCGCCGACGGCTTCCTCGGCCGGCACGCCGCCACCGCCCTGCGGGCACTGCCCGGCGCCACCGTGCTGACCGCCGGGCGGCGGCCCGACCACGACCTGCGGCTCGACCTGGCCTCCGCCCAGGCCGGCCCGCTCGGCGAGGACCTGGCCGCGCTCGCCCCGGACGCGGTGGTCAACTTCGCCGGCGCCGTCTCCGGCAGTGCCGTCACCCTCGCCGAGGTCAACGCCCGCGGGCCGGCCGTGCTCTGCGAGGCGCTCGGCCAGGGCGCCCCGAAGGCCCGGCTGGTGCACATCGGCTCGGCCGGCGAGTACGGCGTCTGCGCCCCCGGCGGCTCGCTCGCCGAGGACGCCGACGCCCGCCCGGTCGGCGTCTACGGCGCCACCAAGCTGGCCGGCTCCCTCGCGGTGGCCGGCTCGCCGCTGGACGCCGTGGTGCTGCGGGTGTTCAACCCGGTCGGCCCCGGGGCCCCGGCCGGCTCGCTGCCCGGCCGGCTCGCCGCCGAGCTGCGCCGGGCCGCGCCCGAGGGTGCCGACGGAGTGGTGCGGGTCGGGGACCTCTCGGCCCACCGCGACTTCGTCGACGCCCGGGACGTCGCCCGTGCCGTCACGCTCGCCGTGACCGCCCGGGAAGCGCTGCCCCGGGTGCTCAACCTGGCCTCCGGGCACGCCCGGCCGGTCCGGGCGATCGCCGACGGTCTGGTCGCGGCGGCCGGGTTCGCCGGCCGCATCGACGAGAGCGGCGCCGGTTCCGAGCGCTCCGCGGCCGTCTCCTGGCAGCAGGCCGACGTGTCGGCCGCCGCCCGGGCCCTCGGCTGGCGCCCGGAGACCGGACTCGACGAGACGCTGCGCGACCTCTGGCTCTCCACCGAACCGCTGGTCACCGCATGACCGGGGGCAACCACCCCGACGGCCGCCTGCTGGTGCCGCTGTACGTCCACCCCGCGGTGGACCCGGCGGCCTGGCAGGCGGTCGCCGCCGCCGATCCCCAGCGCATCGCCGCCGTCGTGCTCAACCTCGCCGACGGTCCGGGCGAGCCCGACCACGTCTTCACCGAGGCCGCCGAGGAACTCCGCAAGGCCGGCCTGCCGCTGCTCGGCTACGCCGACACCGACTACGGCCGGCGGTCGCACGCGGCCGTGGTGAACGACATCCTGACCTACCGTCAGCGCCACGGCATCTCCGGCGTCTACCTCGACCAGGTGTCGGCCGCGCCCGGCGCGCTGCCGCACTACCGGCGCCTGGCCACCGCGGCCCGGGCCGCCGGCTGCGCCACCGTGGTGTTCGGCCACGGCGACCACCCGGACCCCGGGTACGCCGAGGTCGGCCTGGCCGATCTGCTGGTCACCTTCGAGGGCGACTGGGCCGCCTACCAGGCGCTGGCCCTGCCGCTGTGGACCGGCCGGCACGCCGCCGCCCGGTTCTGCCACCTGGTCTACGACGTGCCCGCCGAACGGGCCGGGGAGGTGGCCGCGTTGATCGCCGCCCGCCGGGCCGGGGTCGGCTGCGCGGTGCCGGGCGCCGGGGAGAACCCCTGGAGCACCCTGCCGCACCAGCTGACCGCCGGACGGCCGCTCACCGAACCCATCTGAGAACGCATCCGACCCGATCCGGAGTCCGTGCACCGTGACCCGCGTTACCCGGCCCGTGTGGGCCGCCCTCGCCCTCGCCACCGCCACCGCGCTGCTGGCGACCTCGTGCAGCAGCTCCGGCTCGGACGACGAGGACGACACCTCGGCCGACGCCGGCGCGAGCGCGCCCCCGGCGGCCACCGCCGCCCCCGTCCCGGGGACTCCGAGCACCCCGGCCACCCCGGACGCGCCGAGCACCCCCGGCACGCCGGTCACCCCGGACGCCCCGGCCGCCACCACGGGCCCGGGCTCGCCGACCGCGTCCGGCCGGCCGTCGGCCCCGTCCGGTACCCCGGGAACGCCCGGCACCCCCGCCGCCCCCGGCACGCCCGGCACCCCGGCCACCCCGGGAACGCCCAACACCCCCGGCACGCCCGGCACTCCGGGAACCCCCGGCACGCCCGGCTCGGCCGGCGCGCGCTGGCAGCCCACCCCCGGCCTCGCCTGGCAGTGGCAACTCGGCGGCTCCGTCGACCAGTCCGTCGACGTCCCCGTCTACGACGTCGACGGCTTCGAGACCGACGCCTCCGTGGTCGCGGCCCTGCACGCCAAGGGCCGCAAGGTGATCTGCTACATCAACGCCGGTTCCTGGGAGGACTTCCGCCCCGACTCCGCCGCCTTCGCCCAGGCCCTCCAGGGCTCGGGCAACGGCTGGAAGGGCGAGAAGTGGTTCGACATCCGCAAGATCGACCAGCTGAAGCCCCTCATGGCGGCCCGCTTCGACATGTGCCGGCAGAAGGGCTTCGACGCCGTCGAGCCCGACACCATCGAGGCCTACAACCAGAACAGCGGCTTCCCGCTGACCGCGGACGACCAGCTCCGCTACAACCGCATGCTCGCCTCGCTCGCCCACGAACGCGGCCTGGCGATCGGTCTGAAGAACGACCTGGAGCAGGTCCCGGCGCTGCTGAACGACTTCGACTTCGCCGTCAACGAGGAGTGCGCGCAGTTCGACGAGTGCGCCCGCCTCTCCCCCTTCATCCAGGCGGGCAAGGCGGTCTTCCACGTCGAGTACAAGCTGGGCACCGAGAAGTTCTGCGGCCGCACCAAGGCCCTGGGCTTCAGCTCGATGCAGAAGAAGCTCGAACTGGACGCCTGGCGGAAGCCCTGCTGAGGGAACAGGGACCGGCACCAGCGGGCCACCGGACCGCCAGGCATTCCACCGCGTGGACTACTTGACGGCCAGCCAGACGACGGCGCCCAGCACGGCGAGGGCCACCACGGCGATGACCGCGATCATGCCGGTCCGGCTGCCGCCGCCGGTGTTGCCGTAGGTGTTGACGGAGCCCGGCGCCTGCGGTGCCGGGGTCTCCTCGACGAAGGCCCGGAACATCTGGGTGCTGCCGGCGGGGTCGTACTCGTTGTCAGCCATGGCAGGGACTCTAACGAATCCGCGGACCACCCCGACACCCGGTCTCCGTGCTGCGGACGTGCAACGGGCGTGTGAAGTACGCCTCGTTCACGGAATGCCGGCCCGGCCGATCGGGTTGACTCGGACCATGACCGATTCCCGCAGCGACGCCCCCCGTTACGTGCAGCTCGGCAACTCCGAGCTCTCGGTGTTCCCGCTCTCCCTCGGCGGCAACGTCTTCGGCTGGACCGCCGACGAGGCCGAGTCCTTCGCCGTCCTCGACGCCTACACGGCGGCCGGCGGCAACTTCGTCGACACCGCCGACACCTACTCCTCCTGGGTGCCGGGCAACACCGGCGGCGAGTCCGAGGCCATCATCGGGAAGTGGCTGCGCAGCCGCGGCAGCCGCGACTCCGTGGTCATCGCCACCAAGGTCGGCCTGCACCCCGAGGCCCGCGGGCTGAGCGCGGCCAACATCAAGGCCTCCGCCGAGGGTTCGCTGCGCCGCCTCGGCGTCGACCACATCGACCTCTACTACACCCACCAGGACGACGACACCCCGGTGGAGGAGTTCGTCACCGCCCTGGACGCGCTGGTGCGCGAGGGCAAGGTGCGCGCCGTCGCCGCCTCCAACATCGGCGCCGAGCGGCTCGCCGAGGCGCTCGCCTTCGCCGAGCGCGAGGGCCTGGCCGCGTACACCGCCGTCCAGCCGCACTACAACCTGGTCTCCCGCGGCACCTTCGAGGGCCCGCTGGCCGACGTGATCGCCGCGCACGGCCTCGCCACCGTGCCGTACTACGCGCTGGCCTCCGGTTTCCTCACCGGCAAGTACCGCCCGGGCGGCGCCGAGGTGGCCAGCGCCAGGGCCGAGGGCGCCGGCCGCTACCTGGACGACCCGCGCGGCCCCAAGGTGCTGGACGCGCTGGACACGGTGGCCGCCGAGCACGACGTCGAGCCCGCCACCGTCGCGCTGGCCTGGCTCGCCGCCCGGCCGACCGTCGCCGCCCCGATCGCCAGCGCCCGTACCGTCGGCCAGCTCCCGCCGCTGCTGGCCGCCGCCGGGCTGGAGCTCACCCCGGCGCAGACCGCCCTGCTGGACGACGCCTCCGCCTGAGCACCGTCACCCGAAAGGGGCGCGCCGTCCGCAGCCGGACGGCGCGCCCCTTCGTGTCCTCCCGTGCCGGGCCGCTACGGCCGGCCGAAGTGGGTCGGGTAGAAGCCGCTGCTGATCGTCGACACCCGGACCGTCTTGCCCGGCCGGGGCGCCTCGACGAACTTGTTGTCGCCCAGGTAGATCCCCACGTGGTGGATGCCCGAGGCCCGGCCGCTGTCCGACCAGAACAGCAGGTCGCCGCGGCGCAGCTGCCCCGCGCCGATCGGCGTGGTCGCCGCGTACTGGTCGTCGGCCACCCGCGGCAGGCTGATGCCCGCCCGCCGGTAGGCCTGCTGCACCAGCCCCGAGCAGTCGTAACCGGAGGGGCCGTCGCCGCCCCACACGTACGGCTTGCCCAGCTGCGCGAGCGCGTACTCGATCGCGGACTCCATGCGGCCGGCGGACCGGGTCCCGGCCTGGGCGGGCGCGGTGGTGGTGCCCGAGGAGGCCGCACCGCCACCGGACTGGCCGGTGCGGCTCAGGTAGACGTCGTAGTGGCTGGTGTACCGCCACTCGCCGCTGCTGTTCTTGAACCAGTACTTCTCGCCGTCCCAGCCCTGGCGCATCCCGCCGGAGCCGGCCGAACCGTTGGTGGCCGAGCCGTTGGTGGCCGAGCCGGCGCCGGACCCCACGGCGTCGGTGTACACGCTGTAGTGGCTGGTGTACCGCCACTCGCCGTCGCCGTTCTTGAACCAGTACTTCGAGCCGTCCCAGCCCTGCTTGCCCGGCGCGGCGTGCGCGGCCCCGGCCCCCGCCGTCAGGCCGACCACTCCGGCGCCGGCCAGCACCGTGGTGGCCAGGCAGGTATTTCGCACCGCCCGGTGTATTCGGCCTCCCCCGTACGGCTCCGCCGGGCGGGCGGCGCGCGGCCGCACCACGCAGTTCGGGCAGGCGCAGCCGGTGATCGCCGGGATCGTGCCGAGGCTCTCCTCGAAGCCGATCAACGCCGTGTCGTCCGCATCCGCGAACACCGCGGCGGCGTCCGTGCCGGTGGCTATCCTCATGCCGGTCGTCCTTCCTTCCGCCCGGCCCGGGCGGCCGGGGGCGGTACCGAGGCGGCCACTCCGGCCGGGGCGACGAAGGCGACCAGCAACTGTTCCATCAGCGCGCTCCGGGCGGCCTCGTCCAGCTCGTGCGCGGTGGCGCGCTCCAGTCGGCGCACGGCGAGCGCCGCCGCCTCCACGGCGTCGTCCACCAGCACGGTGCGCAGGCCCGCGTCCAGGTCGGCCAGCCGGCGGCGGCGCATCGACTCCGCCACCTCCGGTGCGTAGTCCAGCGCCAGCGGCTGCACCGAGTAGACCTCGAGCCCGGCCGGCGCGACCTCGGCGGCCAGCGCTCTGGTCAGTTCGTCAGCGAACCACTGGCCGTCGCGCAGCGCGGGACCGGGCGCCGCGTTGCTGTCGCAGGGCAGCGTGGAGGCGGTCCGGGTGAGCACGGCCTGGACCTGCTCGCGCAGGTAGCTCTCGTGGTCCTCGATCGCCAGCATCGCGCGGGCGGTGTCCTTGACCCGCCAGACGATCAGCAGCCGGACCACGATCGGGGTGCCGGTGCGGTCGACGACCTTGACCGGTTCGCTGCGCCAGTGCCGCAGCCGGACGTCCACCCGACGGCGGCGCAGCAGCGGGTTGACCCAGACCAGACCGGTGCGGCGGACGGTGCCCCGGTAGCGGCCCCAGCGGGTGAGCACCCGGGTCTCGCCGCCCGCGTTGGCCAGCAGACCCGCGAGCGAGAGCACGACGAGCAGCCCGGCGGCGGCCACGGCGGCCACCGAACGGGCGGTCACCTCGGCCCCGCCGGCGGCCCGGGCGGCCTCCGTGCGCAGGTCGGGCAGCGCGTCCCAGTGCGGGATGACGCCGTCGCGCAGCAGCACCAGCAGCACGGCGGCCGTGCCGAGCAGCAGTCCGAGCAGGGCGACCCAGCCGGGCAGGGCGGCGGCGGCGTGCTCACGGAGCGTCTGGTCGGCGCGCGGGGGCCGGCGCGAGGTGACGGCGGTCGCCGCCCCGGTCGGGGCGCCCTCCGGCTCGTCCGCGGCCAGGGCCGTCGAGGTCACCGGCGGCAGCGGGGCGGTCGGCGCCGGGCGGACCGCCGGGTCCACCGGGTCCGCCAGCTCCAGCGGATCGCGCAGGTCGATGTGCCTGCCGTCGGCCGGCCCCGGGACCACCGCGATCGGGGTGGTGGCCGGGCCGTGGTCGGTCGGCTGGGCGGGCTTGGATGCCCTCGCCGCCCTCGCCAGCGGGCTGGAGCCCGAGGCGGAACGTTCCGGCATTCCCGGGGGAAACGTCTTGGGCAGGTGGTCGGGTCGCTGCGAAGAATCGCGGGTGACGTCCATGCACGGATCCTCAGGTTCAGTGTGTCGCGCAACGGGCGGCCCGGATCTGACGGGCAGTGCCAGGGCCAGGCTAAGTTCATACGTCATCAAATGCGACATTTGAACCGGTGCGTGTCGACATTTACTGACGAATCATCCGAGCCCGGACCTGACGCGCAGGCACATGAGCGGACAGGGGGAGAGCGGCTCAGTGCCGCCCGGGACCGGATCCCCGGCCGATCACCCGACGGGTGATCAGCCCGATACCGGTGAGCACCAGCAGGACCGCGGCGAGCACGCCCCGCCAGCCGTCCGACGGGTGCCGGTCGGCGGCCGTCGGCGACGACGGGTCCTCGGCGGCGGTGGTCTCGGCCACGGCGGCGCCCGCAGCCCGGACCGTCGGCCGTGCTCCGCCCGGCGGCGGCGCGGCCGGCGCCCGCTCGGCCCGCTCCCGGTCCGGGGCAGTGGAGGGGGCGGAGGGGGCAGAGGGGGCGGCGGCCGAGGCCGACGGCGCCGCCGGGACCGTCGGCGCCTGGGGCGTCGGGCTCGGGGCGGACGCGGCCGGGGCGGGAGCCGGACCGGGCGCCGTGGGTACGGGCGTGGGGGTCGGCGCCGGAGTGGGGGCCGCCGACCTGGCCACCGCGCCGATGGCCGGTGGCACGACAAACGGCAGCAGCCCACTCGGAACGGGGGCCACCGCGGTGACGGGCGCGGCGGCGGACGCGGGCGCGGCCGGAGCGGGCGTGAGAACGACCGGGGCGGGAACGGCGACGGTCGGTACCGGGGCCGCCGGCAGGGCGGGCGACGGCCGGCCGGCCGGAGCAGGAGCGGGAGCGGGAGCGGCAGGGGACGGCCGCGCCGGCACCGGGACCGAGGGCGACGCCGACGCCGACGGCGATGGCGACGCGGTGACCGCCGGCGACAGGGCGGTCACGGATGGCCGGGGAGCCGAGGGCGCGGCCTGCGAGGGGGTGACCACCGGCGAAGGCGCCGCGGCCGTCGACGCTGAAGGCGACGGCGACGGCGCCGACGACGGCGTGGGCGTGGGCGTCCGCGTCGGGAACGGCGGGAGCGGAACCTGCGGCGTCGCCGCCGGCCGACCGATCGTCTCCACCCGGACCGCCACCGCCTCGGCCGCCGTACTGTTCCCCGCCAGGTCGGTCGCCGTGACGATCAGCCACCGCTCCCCGTCCGTCAGATCCCGGTTGGCCGTGCACGTCCAGCTGCCGTCGACCGCCGCCGTCGCTCCGCAGGCGACGATCCGCGCGGGCCCGTCACCACGGTCCGGCCCCGCGGTGACGAGCACCCGCGCGCCCGGTTCGGCTTTCCCGGCCAGCCGGGGCCGGGCGACCCGGACGGTCTCCCCGGCGGCGGGCGCGGTGAGCAGCGGGCCGTCCGGCGGCACGGTGTCGACCACCAGCTCGGCCGGCTGCCCGGCGGTCCGGTTCCCGGCGAGGTCGGCGGCGAACGGGGTGAGCCGGTGCGGCCCGTCCACCAGGTTCTCCACCGGCAGGCAGGACCAGCCGCCGTCGGCCCCGACGGTCGTGTAGCAGAGGTCGTCCTCCTGGCCACCGGACGACCGGTCGGTGACGACGACGGTGCCGCCCGGCTCGCCGGTGCCGGTCAGCCGGATGCCGGGGTCGTTGGTGGACGCGGAAAGGGTGAGCGTGGTGGTGCCGCCCTGATGGAGGCCGGAGGACGGGCGGTCCGGCTCGATCTGCCGGGCGGCCGAGGGCGGCGGATTCCAACCGATCACCAGTCCGGTCGCCAGGACCGCGGCGCCGGCCGCTGCCGGGAACTGTCGGTTCATCCGGCTCTCCTTCGCATCGGCTGCCGGAGCGGCCTGGATGGCCGGGCAGTCTGGACACAAGATCAGACAAAACGGAATCACGATCCTGAGCCGGTCATATGGCGACACTTGCACTCTCGGCCGCATGACACCCGATTGGCGGTCCTCCGTCCGGCAGGACGGGATGTACCCGAAAGAACCGCATTTCACCCCTTGCGCGAGGTATCGCGAGGGGTCGCGGGCCATTGCCGGCCATCGCGGGCCACCGAGGGGGCGTCCGGGCGGCACCCCGGCCGGGCCGAGCCGGACCCGGGAAACGCAGAAGCCCCCGGCCAATGGCCGGGGGCTTCTCGCTGGTGCGCTCAGCAGGATTCGAACCTGCAACCTCTTGATCCGTAGTCAAGTGCTCTATCCGTTGAGCTATGAGCGCAAGTGCCGGGCGGACCCGGTCTTGCGGGGTTTGGTGCGCTCAGCAGGATTCGAACCTGCAACCTCTTGATCCGTAGTCAAGTGCTCTATCCGTTGAGCTATGAGCGCTCGCCCTGGCGAACGTTCCTCCGGGGCGGTGCGGGGACAACATTACATGACCTGCGGCGCGGGGCGAAATCGGTTGATCCGGGCGCCCCGGACCCACCGGCCGAACGCCCTTCCGATCACGTCCGGACATGCGAAGAGCCCCGCCGACGAGATCGTCGGCGGGGCTCTTCGGCTGGCGGAGGCTGAGGGATTTGAACCCTCGATCAGGAATAACCCCGAAACCGCATTAGCAGTGCGGCGCCATAGACCGGACTAGGCGAAGCCTCCTCCACATGGAGCAAGCCCACGTGCGCGGACCCGTTCCTTGTGCCTGTGATGATGCCACAACCCGGGGGCCCGGCACCAACCGCCGCCAACGTTACTAGGCGGGTCGTCCCCGCCGCAAAGAAGAATGAGATACTGCCGTCTCCGGAGAGAGCTGCCCTGAGCCGAGGAGACCTGTCGACGTGAGCAGCAGGCCGATCCGAGGCGCTGCTCGCCTCGCCGCCATACTCGACGCCCTGCCCGACGCGCTGCTGCTGGTGAACAGCAACGGCACCGTCGTCGATGCCAACAACGCGGCCGTCCAGGCGCTCCAGGCACCGGGGACCTCACTGGTCGGCATGGGCGTGCTCGACCTGCTCCCGGAGTTCGACCCCAGTCGGATCCCCGGCTCGATGCGGCCCGCCGCCCGCGAGGACGAGGCGCTCGACCGCCCGGTGCGGATGACCGCCCGGCGCACCGACGGCACCACCTTCCCGGTCGAGGTCTCCGGCAACGACTTCGACGACGACGGCACCGGCACCGGCGCCGGCACCGCCTACGCGCCCCCGGCGCCCTACGACCCCTACCGCGAGGGCTCCCGCTCCTCCGACCTGCTCCTGCTGCTGGTCCGCGACCTGACCGGCCGGCTCGGCGTCGAGGCGGAGCTGCGCCGCCAGCACAAGCAGACCGAGATGATCCTGCGGGCCGCCGCCGAGGGCGTGCTCGGCGTCGACCTCGAAGGCCGCTGCGTGCTGGTCAACCCGGCCGCCGCGCACATCCTGGAGTACCGGGCCAGTGAGCTGGGCGGCCGGGAGCTGCACCCGCTGATCCAGCACTCCCGGGCCGACGGCACCCCGCTGGCGCTGGAGGAGTCCGCGCTGCTGGACACCCTGACCTCCGGGCGCAAGCACCGGGTGCGCGGCACCGTGCTGTGGCGCAAGGACGGCCGCCCGGTCACCGTCGACCTCACCACCGCCCCGGTCCGGGACGGCGACCAGCTGGTCGGCGCCGTGATGACCTTCACCGACCGCAGCCGCGAGCTGGCGCTGGTCGCCCGCAACGAGCACCTCACCGCCGTCCTGGAGAGCGAGCTGGGCGGTGCGCTGACCGCGCTGCACCGGCGGATCGACGCGCTCGCCGCCGACCCGGCCGGGCAGCTCTGGCCGGAGGCCAACTGGACCCTTCGACGGCTGGCCGACGAGTGCCGCCGCTACGGCAAGCTGATCGAGGGCGTGCTGGCCCACCAGCGCTCCGAGGCCGGCGAGAGCGGCGCCGCGGACGGCAAGGGCGCCGCGGCCGACGGCAAGGGCGGTACGGAAGACGGCAAGGGCGGGCGGAAGAGCGCCGAGCGGGTGCCGGTCGCCCTGGACAAGGTGGTCCGCCGGGCCGTCGAGCACGCCGGCGAGCTGGTCGGCGCGGGCCGGGTGCGGTTCTCCGTGCACGCCGCCGCCGTCGAGGTGATCGCCGACGAGCAGCGGCTCGCCCAGGCGCTGGCCCACCTGGTCGCCGACGTCAGCGGCATCGGCCTCGCGCTGGACGACGTCGCCCCCGAACTGCCCTCCCCCGGACTCGCCGCCCCCGGCACGCCCGCCCTGCCGCCGGCCGGCGGGGACACGCCGGCCGTGGTGCTCGCCGCCGCCCAGCGCGGCGAGGTCGCCCGGGTGGAGATCCGCGGCCCGGGGCGCGGCGGCAGCCCCGTCCACCTGCCGATAGCCCGCGCGGTGGTCGAGCGCCACGGCGGGGTGCTCCAGCCGCACGAGCTGCCGGGACGCGCCGGAACCACGTACGTCGTGGAACTGCCGCTGGACCCGGCCGCCGCCAAGGCCGCCGCCGAGCGCGCGTCCGCCGAGGGCCGGTCCGACCGGCCGAAGGAGAGCGACAGCGCCGTCCTGCCCGACCTGCCGGGCATCCCGCAGCTGCCGACCGCGGCCCCGGCCGAGGAGCCGGCCGCCGCCGAGGGCACCCCCGCGAAGGCTCCGGCCGAGGCCCCCCGGGAGGGCGCGCCGGACGGTTCCGCCGACGCCCGGAGAGCCGAGGCCGCGGCCGGACCGTCCCCGGCCGGCGGTGCGCCGGGCGAGGAGCCGGTCGTCGAGCAGCGGCGCGGACGCCGCGGCCGGCCGGCCGTGGAGCTGCCGCCCGCCGCCCCGGAGCAGCCGGGCCGCGAGGCCGCCGAACCCGCCGCCCCGGTCGGCGCCATCGCCCCGGACATCCCCGCCGACCAGTGGCCCAACGCCCCCGCCCGGATCGAACGGGCCGTCCCCGAGCAGTGGAACGGCACCGGCAACGACCCCGCGTACGGGCGCCAGAGCCTGGGCGGCCCGAGCCGCCCGCAGAACGACCCCTGGGGCAAGGACGACGGCCGCTCCGGCACCGCCTACGCCGTCCCGGTCGACGGCGGGCGTCCGGACGGGCGCCCCGGCGACCCGAACGGCGCGGTCCCCGGTGACGGCGAGCGCCGGGCCGCCGGCGGCGAGGGCGCCGCACGCACCCCGATCGCGCTCGGCCCGGGCGGCGGCGACTCCGCCCCGAAGGCCCCGGCCGGCCACGACGGCGGGGACGCCGAGCCCCGGCCGTCCCGGCGCCGCCGCGCGCTGCCCGGCGCCGAGGACTCCTCCGGCGGGTTCGCCCTGCCCGGCGGCACCGAGACCCCCGTCTACCCGGGGCTGGAGCACGCCCTGCCGGCCGGTCCGGCGCCCGCGCCGCCCGAGCCCGCCGCACCCACGCCGACCGGCCGACGGCGCCGGCTGGCCGTTCCGCCCGGGCCCGGCGGCGAGGCCGGCCCGGCCGCGCCCGAAGCCGGCCCGGCGGGCGGCTCCGCGCTGCCCGCGCTGCCGCCGGCCGTCCCGGCGCTGCCCGCCGCCCCCGGCGACGAGCAGCGCGAGGGCGGCCCGCGCCCGGTCGGCACCGGCCTGGGCGAGCTGGCCCCGCCGCGCCCGTTCGGCGCGCCCGGTGCCCCCGGCCCGGCCGCCGTGGTGCCGGTGACACCGGTGGCTCCCGCCGCCGAGGCCCGGCCGCGGGCCGCCCTGGAGCTGCCCGCCGCGCCCGCCGCCCCGGCGGTCCCGACAGCCCCGCAGGCCGTCGCGCCGGTCGCCCTGCCGAGCGGCCGCGACGCCGTCGGCGAGCACCCCCAGCTGCCCGCCCCGGCCCCCGACGGCGGACCGCGCCGGCTGCTGGTCTGGCCCGAGCCCGACCCCGCCACCCGGCAGGCGCTCCAGGACCGCGGCTACCGCCCGGTGATCGTCCGCTCCCGCGAGGAGGTGGACGCGCAGGTCGCCGGCTTCCCGGCCGCACTCTTCGTCGACCCGCTGACCGGCCCGATCACCCGCACCGCGCTGCAGTCGCTGCGCACCGCGGCGCTGAACAGCCGGGTCCCGGTGCTGGTCACCGCCGGCCTCGGGCAGGCCACCCGGGACGCCGCGTACGGCGCCGACCCGGCCGTCCTGCTGCGCGCCCTCGCCCCGCGCGACGGCGAGAACCACGCCCCGCGCGTCCTGCTGGTCGAGGGCGACCCGGACATCGCCGCCGCGATGATCGGCAGTCTGGAACGGCGCGGCATGCACGTCGAGCACGCGGTGGACGAGAACGACGCCGTCGCCCGGGCCAGCAGCGTGCAGCCCAACCTGGTGGTGATGGACCTGCTCCAGATCCGCCGCCGCCGGGTCGGCCTGCTGGACTGGCTGCGCGCCAACGACCGGCTGCACCGCACCCCGCTCGTCGTCTACACCTCGGTGGACCTCGACCCGCGCGAGCTGCCCCGGCTGCGCACCGGTGAGACGGTGCTGTTCCTCGCCGAGCGCTCGACCAGCGACGACGTGCAGTCCCGGATCGTCGACCTGCTCGGGCGGATCGGCGCCATGGGCGAGGCGGGCGTCGCCGCGGCGGGCTGACAGCCGTGCACGGCCGAGGGCCGGCCACCCCTTCCCGGGGTGACCGGCCCTCGTGCTCCCTGCCCGTTCCCGGTTACTCCTTGCCGAGCCGGGTGACGTCCAGCTTCTGCGCCGCGTAGTCGGCGCGGATCACCTTCTTGTCGAACTTGCCGACCGAGGTCTTCGGCACCGCCTCGACGATCGCCCAGCGCTCCGGCAGCTGCCAGGAGGCGATCCGCCCGGCCAGGAACGCGCGCAGCTCCGGCAGCCCGGCGGTGGCACCCGGCCGCAGCACGACGGTGGCCAGCGGCCGCTCGCCCCACTTCTCGTCCGGAACGGCCACCACGGCGGCCTCGGCGACCTCGGGGTGGGCCATCAGGTGGTTCTCCAGGTCCACCGAGGAGATCCACTCGCCGCCGGACTTGATCACGTCCTTGGCGCGGTCGGTGAGGGTCAGGTAGCCGTCGGCGGTGATCGTGCCGACGTCGCCGGTGCGCAGCCAGCCGTCCTCGGAGAACTTGTCCTCCGGGCGCTGCGGGTCCTGTCCCGCGCCCCCGTAGTACGCCCCGGCGATCCACGGGCCGCGCACCTCCAGCTCGCCCGCCGACACCCCGTCGTGCGGCATCCGCTCGCCGCCCGGGCCGATCAGCCGGGCCTCGACGGAGGCCGGGAAGACGCCCTGGGTGACCCGGTACGGCCACTCCTCCTCCGGGGTCAGCCCGCCCGGGGGCTGGGCGAAGGTGCCGAGCGGCGAGGTCTCGGTCATGCCCCAGGCGTGCAGGACGCGGATGCCGTGGCGCTCCTCGTAGCCCTTCATCAGCGAGGGCGGGCAGGCCGAGCCGCCGATCACCACCATGCGCAGGCTGGAGGTGTCGTAGTCGCCGGCGTCCAGCTCGTCCAGCAGGCCGCTCCAGATGGTCGGCACGGCCGCGCTGACGGTGGGCCGCACCGCGGCGATCATCTCGGCCATCGGCTTGGGCTGGAGGAAACGATCCGGCATCAGCAGGTTGGCGCCGGACATGAAGGCGGCGTGCGGGATGCCCCAGGCGTTGACGTGGAACATCGGCACCACCGGCAGCGCGGTGTCGCGCGGGGTGAAGGCGAAGTTGTCGCCGGTGTTGACCTGGAGGCAGTGCAGGTAGACCGAGCGGTGGCTGTAGAGCACGCCCTTCGGGTCGCCGGTGGTGCCGGAGGTGTAGCAGAGCGCGGCGGCCCGGCGCTCGTCGATGTCGGTCTGCCAGGGGTAGGCGGTCGGCCGGTCCGCGATCAGTTCCTCGTAGTCGTGCACGCCGCCCGCGAAGCCGGCCAGCACCGAGCGGTCGCCGGGGCCGCTGACCACGATGTGCTTGAGCGTCGGGGCGAGCTCGGGCAGGACCGCGGCCAGCAGCGGCAGGACGGTGCCGTTGACGATGATCACGCGGTCGGCGGCGTGGTTGACGATGAACGACAGCTGGTTCGCCGGGAGCCGCAGGTTGAGGGTGTGCAGCACCGCGCCCATCGACGGCACCGCGAGGTAGGCCTCCAGGTGCTCGGCGTTGTTCCACATCAAGGTTCCGACGACACTCGCGTCGGTGCAGCCGAGTTCGTCGCGCAGGGCCCGGGCGAGCTGCGCCGCACGGGCGCCGACCTCCGCGTACGTCCGGACCACCGGACCGGTGCCGTCCCAGGTGGTGACCGTCGACCGGCTGTGGATCGTGGACCCGTGCTCCAGGATCCGGGCGACGGTGAGCGGTACGTCCTGCATCGTGCTGAACACGGGTCCTCCTCGACCTGGGCGGCACTGCGGCTCCTGCCCCGGCCCGGCCGAACTACGGCTACTGGGCGGTAATACGGGCAGTACGGGCCCGATTCTGCCGCGCCGTGTCCCGGATGTCAGCATCCCGGCCGCGTTGCCCCGATCACGACCCGGCCACGGTCCGGCCGCGTTCTCCCCGGTCGGGCGGGGGCGGCCCGGGTGCCCGCCCCGGCGGCCGGGATACTGGGGCCATGGACGACGGACACGGCGAGCGGCGGGTGGGACGGGGTCTGGCCGGCTTCCGGCTGCCGTGCCCGTGCTGTTCCGGCGGGGTGCGGACGCAGGCGCGCAAGGGCCTGCGGGCGGGCCGCACCGGCACCGGGTACATCACCGAGACCTGCCGCTACTGCCAGGGCCGGGGCTGGCTGGGACTCGCGCTGCGGGAGTGACCGCCGGCCGGCCGGCGGGTCCGTCAGCCGGCCAGCGGGGCGTCGACCTGGTTGCGGTCGATGGCCAGCGTCGCTCCGCCGTAGGTCTCCTCGACGTTGCCGTGGTACTGGTGGACGCGCTGGTGCTGGGACCAGAGATCTGCGGTGAGCGGCCCGCCCCCGGTGGTGTCGGCGCGGTCGTCCCAGCGGGCGTACCAGAGGGTGTCGGGCAGCGGCGAGCTGCCGGCCCGGGCGGCCGCGGCGAGGTCGGCGATGCCGGAGTCGAGGCTGGAGTAGAAGCCGGAGCGGTAGCCCGCCGTGTGCAGCGCCTGGGTCCAGCCGACGGTGAAGTCGACGACGGCCTGGCCGCAGGCGGGATCGCGCACCGGGTAGGCCTCGATGTCCAGGAAGACCGGGCTGCCCTGGCCGATCCCGACCGCCCGCAGGCCCTGCACCGCCTCGGCCGCCTCCTCGCGCCCCTGCTGGGCGGCCCGGGCGGGGTCGATCCGCTTGGGCTTGTGCGTCAGGTCGCTGCACGGCGCCTGGAGGCCGACGTGGACGGGCAGGAACCGCCACCCCATCGCCCGGGCCTGCCGCACCCAGTCGGCGGTCAGCCTCGGCTGGGCGCAGCCGCGCTGGCCGCCGCTGGTGTAGATGCCGAGCGCCCCGTACGGCGAGGCGTCGCGCCAGGCCCGCAGGGTCTCCAGCGGGGGCGCGGTGCAGGCGTCGAAGGCCGCGCCGGCGTAGAGGTCGCGGGGCCGGGCCGGCGGCGGCCCGTGCCGGTCGGGCAGGACGGCGGCCCGGATGCGGGGGACGGCGGAGGAACGAGCGGCGGCGTCGGCCCTCGCGCCCGGACCGGCGGCGGCCAGCAGGAGGACGAGGGAGGCGGCGGCGAGCGAGGCGGGGCGGAGATGGCGCACGCCGCCTTGATACTGACGGGCCGTCGGATCCCGCCCGGCGCCGCGCCGGGCGCACCGTCGGGGCTCACCCTTTCGGACGCACCCGTCCGCATCCGTCCCGATTTTTGTAACGAGCTTGCTGCCCAGTGGCTCCTTACGGCAAACTCGCCATCATGCCCACCTCCCATCCCAGCGAAACCTCCGCCCCGACGCCGGCCGCCGCCGTCGCCGAGGCGCTTGCCATGCCGCCCGCCCCCAAGGGCGAGCCCGCCGGCGAGCGGGGCAGCTGGCGACGAGGCGGGTCCCCGGGAGAGGGACTGCCACCGGACGCACGACCCGGCCGATCCACCGGCCGACGGTTCACGAACCTGCTGCGGCGCCCGGAGCGAATTCCGGCGCCGCTTCTCTGTGTCGTGGCGATGTTCCTCGTGCAGACCGGGATCGCGTTCTCCAAGCCGCTCTTCGGACCGCTCGGGGTGAGCGGCACCACCTTCCTGCGGCTGGGCTTCGCGGCGGTCGTCCTGCTGGCCGTCACCCGGCCCCGGCTGCGCGGGCGCCGGCCGCGCGACCTCGCCGCCGCCGCCCTGCTCGGCATGGCCTCGGCCGGAATGACCCTGCTGTTCGCCGGGGCGATCGACCGGCTGCCGATGGGCACCGCCGCCACCATCGAGTTCCTCGGCCCGCTCGCGGTCGCCCTGGTCTTCGCCCGTCGCGCCAGCCACCTGCTCTGGGCGCTGCTCGCGGCCGGCGGGGTGGCGCTGCTGACGCTGCTCGGCGAGGGCGGGGAGGGCGGCGGGCTCGACCCGGTCGGCCTGCTGTACGCCTTCGGGGCGGCGGCCTGCTACTCCGCGTACATCCTGTTCACCGACAAGGTCGGGGCGGCGTTCCAGGGCTTCCAGGGGCTGGCGGTGTCGATGACGGTCGGCGCGCTGACGGTGGCGCCGTTCGGGCTCGGCCAGGCCTGGGACGGGCTGACCGCGCCCGGTGCCTCGCCGGTGATGCTGCTGCTCGCGGTGGCCGGGGTGTCGCTGCTGCTGCCGGTGATCCCGTACGCGCTGGAGATGACGGCGCTGCGGCGGATGCCGCAGCGGGTGTTCAGCGTGCTGGTCAGCCTGGAGCCGGCGGTCAGCGCGCTGGTCGGCCTGGTGGTGCTGGGTCAGCTGCTGGGCGCCGCGCAGCTGGCCGGCATCGGCTGCGTGGTGGCGGCGAGCGTCGGGGCCACGCTGACCGGGCGGCGCTGAGGCACGGTGTCATGGTGAACCCGGGGGCGCGCATCGGCTCGATGCGCGCCCCCGGGCGTTCCGCTGTCCTGCGGTGCCACGGCGCTACGGCGCCCTGGCGCTATGGCGCTACGGCGCTACGGCCAGAGCAGGGTGCGCGACCACTCCGGGGTGCGCACCGGGCCGGTCCGGGTGTAGCGGAGCCGGACGTGGTGGCGCTCCGCGTCGCCCTGCCAGAACTCCACCTCGTTCGCCCAGAGCGTGTAGACGGCGTGCCCGGCGGCGACCGCGTCCGGGGTGGCCTCCAGCCGGCGCCAGGCCACCGCCACGGCCTCCTCGTACTCGGCCGGCGAGGCCAGCGGCTCGCTCTGCCGTCCGACCAGCGCGCCGATCCGGGCGGCCGGGGAGCGGGTGGCGAACTCGGCCCCCGCCACCTGGTCGGCGGCCCGTTCGACGGTGCCGCGCACCCGCACCTGGCGGCCGAGCTGCGGCCAGTAGACGGTCAGCGCGGCGGCCGGGTGGTCGGCGAGCTGACGGCCCTTGGGGCTGTCGGCGGCGGTCGAGAAGACCCAGCCGGTACCGGCGGCGTCGACGTCGCGCAGCACCAGCACGCGGGCGTCCGGCATGCCGTCGGCGTCGACCGTGGAGAGGGTGAACACCTGCGGGTCCAGCACCCCGGCGTACAGCGCGGTGGCGAGCCAGTCCACGAAGAGCGGGCCCGGTTCGGCCGGGGCGGCCTCGGCGTCGAAGGTCGGCAACGGGCGGGCCATCGGCGGGCGGCCGAGCATCAGCTCGGGCACGGACCGGGGCGCGGCCGGAGCCTGCTCCCCGCCGGGCCCGGGACCCGGTGCCGGCCTGGTCTCGCCGGGGCCGGTCAGGCCCTCCTCCTCCGCTGCCATCGCGCCCTTCCTTCCGGTTGCCGCGTCCGCAGCCCCGCGGCGGACCGGTCGCCGGGAGGGCGTGCCGGGCGCGGGGTGCGCTGTCGGAGCGCAACCGTACCGCCGCGCGGTGACGGCGCCGGGCGCGGGCCCTGGACTGGACCTCTCGACGGCCCCCGGACGCGCCCGTGGGCGGCACCGACCTGCGGTGCCGCCCACGGGACCGGTGCGCGGTGACCCTTTCCGCTGCCCGGTGAGAGCGTTGTGCGATCCGTTCCCTCCTGCCCGGCCCGGGGCCTCCGTCGACGGCGCCCCCGCCGTCGACGGCACCCGGTCGGTGCTCAGGAGCTCAGGAAGAAGACCGGTACGAGGACGATGTCGTGGTGGAGCCTCCCGTGAACGGTGATCGTGTCAGGTGTGCGGGAGTTCGCCGACCGAACGAACACCTGCGGATGTGCGACGTCTGGACACAGACTTCCGCAACAAATCGACAAAGCACCACCTCACGGCCGCCTTTTCGCCCTTTAGCGTGATATCCGGCGGCCCGATGCATAATCGCCACCGACCCGAGAGCGCGACCTTCGCACCCCCTCCCACCTGCGACGCAGACCGGTCGACTGGCCGCGAGCCGGTGCACCCCCACGGCGCGCGACGAAGTCGAACGCGCCCCCTGCCGGTTCGGTCGACCTACCGTGTCGATAAATTCGGGCCATTCTGTGGCAGTCCGAAAATCGGCAGGGCGTGCGGGATCAGACGGATCAGATCACCTTGCCGGGATTGAGGATGCCCAGCGGGTCGAAGACCGCCTTCAGCTGCCGCTGCAGGTCCACCGCCACCGGCCCCAGCTCCCGCGCCAGCCACTCCCGCTTGAGCAGCCCCACCCCGTGCTCACCGGTGATCGTGCCGCCCAGCTCCAGCCCCAGCGCCATGATCTCGTCGAAGGAGCGCTGCGCCCGGGCCGACTGCTCGGCGTCCGCCGCGTCGAAGATCACGATCGGATGGGTGTTGCCGTCGCCCGCGTGGCTCACCACCCCGATGGTCAGCCCGTGCCGCTCGGCGATCGCCGCGACGCCCTCCAGCATCTCGGCCAGCCGCGAGCGCGGCACCGCCACGTCGTCGATCATCGTGGTGCCCAGCCGGTCCAGCGCGGGCAGCGCCTGCCGGCGCGCCTCCAGCAGCAGCTCCGACTCCGCCTGGTCCTCGGCCGGCACCACCTCGGTCGCCCCGGCCGCCCGGCACAGCTCCCCGACCGCGGCCAGCTCGGCCACCCGGTCCGGGCCGTCGAAGGCGACCAGCAGCAACGCCCGGGTGGACTCCGGCAGCCCCATCCGCCCCAGCTCGTTGACCGCGCGCACGCTCACCGCGTCCATCAGCTCCATCAGCGACGGGGTGAAGCCGCGCGCCATCACCTCGCAGACCGCCGCACCGGCCGCGGCCGCGCTCGGGAACTCCGCCGCCAGCGCCAGCTGCGGCGCGGGGGCCGGCCGCAGCGCCACCACCGCGCGGACCACCACGCCCAGGGTGCCTTCGGAGCCCACCAGCAGCCGGGTCAGGTCGTAGCCCGCCACGCCCTTGGCCGTCCGGCGGCCGGTGGACAGCAGCCGCCCGTCGGCCAGCACCACGTCGAGGCCGAGCACGTACTCGCTCGTCACGCCGTACTTGACGCAGCAGAGGCCGCCCGCACCGGTGCCGATGTTGCCGCCGATCGTGCAGGACTCCCAGCTCGACGGGTCGGGCGGGTAGCAGAGCCCCGAGGCCGCGGCGGCCCGCGAGAGCTCGGCGTTGACCACACCCGGCTCGACCACCGCGATCCGGTTCACCGGGTCGAGCTCCAGGATCCGGTTCATCCTCACCATCGACAGCACGATGCAGCCGTCGACGGCGTTGGCCGCGCCGGACAGCCCGGTCCTGGCCCCCTGCGGGACCACCGGCACGCGCAGCGCGGTGGCGGTCCGCAGGACGTGCTGCACCTGCTCGACCGTCTCCGGGAAGACCACCACCGCGGGGGTGCCGGCCGGGCAGAAGTCCGCCATGTCGTGCCGGTAGGCGGCCGTCACGTCCGGGTCCACCGCCAGGGCGCCGGGCGGGAGGCCTTCCGCCAGCCGGTCCGTCAGGTCACTCATCGCCGCCTCCGCTCGCACCGCCCGGTCCTCGCACTCTGCCGCCCGCCCGGCCGCCCGGCAAGTACGCCGCCCCCGGGGCAGGCAGGACGCGGGCAGGTAGGACGCGGGCAGGTAGGACGCGGGCAGGTAGGACGCGCCGGGCGGGCGGCGCTGCCCGGTGCGGGGGCCTCGGTGGTCGTCGTGCCGGGCGACGCCAGGACCCTCGACCGGCTTCAGGGCGAGCGCCCGGACGACCGGCGGCTACCCGCGCAGCACCGGCTCCTGCAGCTCCGTCACCCAGTCCGCCACCTCCTCCGGGCACTCCAGGTAGAGCTCCCGGGCGTACCCGGTCGAGCGGTAGCCGTTCTCCTCGATGAACCGCGCCAGCGCCTGGACCGCACCCAGGGAGTCGTCCATCGAGCCGCGGTGCACCACGGTCACCGCCTCCTCGATCGCCGGCAGGTCGACCACCGCGAGACCGTGCTCCCCCGCCGGGTCGACCGAGGCGGCGATCGGCACGGCCACCCGGATCAGCACCGAGCCGTCACCGCCGCCGGTGTCCTCGTACCGGGCGACGGACGGGCCGGTGTGCGCGATGCCGGCCTCCGCCAGCCGCCCGCAGAGCTCGTCGAACAGCGGGCCGATCACCGGCCCGATGTCCTGCGGCTCGTAGCTCGCCGCGACCCCGGTCAGTTCGGCCGCCCGCACCGACGGCACCCGCTTCACCACGACATCGTGCGTGGACATGGTCCCCTCGCTCTCGATCGTCCGGAGCCTCGCCTCGACCCGGGCCAGCCGTTCGGCGTCCGCCGCCATCGCCGCGGCGAGCTCGGCCCGCCGCAGTCGCAGCATCCCGCGCAGCTCGGCCGTGTCCACCTCCTCGTCGAGGACGGCCCGCACCTGCTGCAGTGTGAAGCCGAGGTCCTTGAGGGCGATGAGCCGGTTGAGCCGGGCCAGTTGGGCCGCCTCGTAGCAGCGGTAGCCGCTGAACGGGTCGACCCGGGCGGGCCGGAGCAGTCCGACGGCGTCGTAGTGGCGCAGCATGCGGACCGACACCCGGCCGTGTTTGGCGAAGTCTCCGATGTTCAACATGGTCCCTCCAGTGCAGACCCTCACACGGTGTCACGGTCAAGCACCGGCTTCGCCGCCCGGCCGCCCGCTCGCGGCCGCCCGGTCAGTCCGTCACGTCGAACCCCCTGCGTCGGCCCAGCACCTGGAGGCTGCGCTGGCCGGGGATGCCGTTGGCGTCCTCGCCCGCGTAGCCGAGGCTGCGCTGGAACGCGGCGTACGCCTGCACGGTGCGGGTGCCGAGCGAGCCGTCCACCCAGCGCTGCTCCAGGAACCCCTCGTCCGCCAAGGCCTGTTCGACGATCCGCACCTCGCCGCCGTACGTCTGGTGGCCCTGCTCGGCCCCCGGGTCGGTGCGCGCCGCCGCGACCACGTGGGCGAGCGACACCCGCTGCGCCGAGGGCAGCCGGCCCAGCAGCCGGCGCAGCGACGCCTCGCCCGGCACGCCGTCGGCGTCCGACCCCGAGTAGCCCAGACTGCGCTGGAAGTCCTGGTAGTTGAGGGTGTCGGCGTCCCGCCAGTCCTGGTCCGGCCCGGACTGGTAGTGCCCGCCGAAGCCCTGCCGGACGAGCGCCTGGCCCACCTCCTCGACCTGCGGGCCGTGCGCCCCGTAGCCGTACTCGAGCCCGTTGATGGTCACCCGGTACCGGGCGGGGCCGGAGCCGCCGCCCGGCGGGGGCAGCGGCGCACCGCCGGCCGCCGCGACGATGCCGGGCATCACGACGTCGCGGAACTGCCGGGCCCGGGCGTCCCCGGGGCAGGCCGTCCCGCCGTCCGACCACTCGGGGAACATCCGGTGCACGCCGAAGCCGGGCTCGTCCCACTCGCCGCAGATCCGCAGCGGGATGCCGTGCCGCTGGTGCAGCCAGACCCCGAGCGCGACGAACGCGTTGATCTGGGCGTCCGTCCACGGATCGGTGCTCTGGTCGTCGCTGGCCGACTCCACGCTCACCGCGCCGGTGCCGTCGGCCCGGCGGTTGGCCCGCATGTTGGCGTCGGCGCGGGTCTGGGTGCCGATGTACTGCCCGACGCTGCCGTCGTACCCGACCCCGAAGTGGGACTCCAGGTTGGTGGAGTCCCTCCAGTACTCGTAGATCCGCCGCGGCGTCCACGGCGCCGCCACGCTGTGGAAGATCACCTGCGTCGGGATGATCGCCGGCTGCTCGTCCGACTCCGGTTCGAGCTCCATCTTCTCCGCACCGGGGTACCAGGCCATCAGTCTCTCCTCGCCGGGCCCAGGGCAGTTCGCCCCTTACGCCCTGACGACGGACCCCGCACCCCCACCCGAGGACGTTCCCACCCCAAACCCCCCGTTCGGGTGAACCCGGCCCACCCCGGCCCACCCCCGAACAGCACGAAGGCGGGTGCCGACCTCAGGTCGGCACCCGCCTCGAGCAGGTGGTTCTTCTCCTACCGGCGGAGAGCGTGGGATTCGAACCCACGGTACGGGGTCACCGCACGACAGTTTTCAAGACTGTTCCCTTAGGCCGCTCGGGCAGCTCTCCAGGCGGAGGTCAGCCTAACGGGTCCGGCGGGGTTCGGTGCACAGGGTTTCCGGGGCGGGTCGGGGGTCAGTTGTCGCCGACGCGGCTGCCGAGGGTGACCTTGGTGGTGGCGGTCTGGCCGTTGCGGGTGTACTCGACGTCCACGGTCTCGCCCGGCTTGTGCGTCCAGATCTTGCTGACCAGGGCGGGGCCGTTCTCGATCGGGCTGCCGCCGAGCTTGGTGATGACGTCGCCCGGCTTGAGGCCGGCCTGGTCGGCGGCGCCGCCCGGGGTGACGGCCGGCTGGCCCTGGACGTCGCGGGTCTGGATCTGCGCGCCGTCGCCCTTGTAGTCGTCGTTGCGCAGGACGTCGAGCTTGGCGTAGACCGGCTTGCCAGTCTTGATCAGGGTGTCGGCCACCCACTTGGCCTGGTTGATCGGGATCGCGAAGCCGAGGCCGATGGAGCCGGCCCGGCCGTTGCTGGAGGCGTTGGACTGGATCGCCGAGTTGATGCCGATCACGCCGCCGGCGGAGTCCAGCAGCGGGCCGCCGGAGTTGCCGGGGTTGATGGAGGCGTCGGTCTGCAGCGCGTTCATGTAGGAGGCCTGCGCGCCGGTCTCGTCGCCGGAGGCGACCGGGCGGTCCTTGGCACTGACGATGCCGGTGGTGACGGTGGACTCCAGGCCGTACGGGGCACCGATGGCGATGGTGGAGTCGCCGACGTTGACCTTGTCGGAGTCAGCCAGCGGAAGCGGCGTCAGCTTCTCCTTGGGCGGGTTGTCGAGCTTGATGACGGCGACGTCGTAGCCCTCGGCGCGGCCCAGCACGGAGGCGCCGTAGGAGCTGCCGTCGGCGAACTTGACGGTCAGCTTGCCGCCGCTGGAGGCGGGCGCGACCACGTGGTTGTTGGTGAGGATGTGGCCCTCGGTGTCGAAGACGAAGCCGGTGCCGGTGCCGGACTCGCCATTGCCCTGGGCCTTGATGGTGACGACGCTGGGCAGCGCCTTCTGCGCGATGCCGGCGACCGAGCCCGGGGCGGGCTCGTTCTTCTGGGTGTTGTTGGCCTGGACGGTGGTGGAGCTGCGGTCGGCCTTGGCGCTCACCGATTTGCCGTCGCGGTCGGCGACGGACACGCCGACCGCGCCGCCGGCCACGCCGGCCACCAGGGCGACGGCCGCGACCAGGGCGATCAGGCCGCCGCGCTTCTTGCGCGGGCCGCCGGGGACCGGCGCGCCGGGGTACTCGCCCGGGTAGCCGAGCGGGCCGCCGGGACCACCGGGGGCCCCGGGCGCGCCCGGGGTGATGTCGTGGGCGGCGCCCCAGCCGCCGAGCGGCTGGCCGGCGCCGAACGGGTGGTGGTGCTGGCCGGTCGCGCCGGGGGCCTGCGGGGCGCCCGGGGCGGCGAACGGGTCGTGCGCGACGGGCGCCGGGGGCACCGGCGTGCCCGGGGCCGGGGTGGCGTACGGGTTGTCGCCGTACGGGGCGGGGGCCTGCGCGGCCGGCGCCGCGGGGGCGGCGGGCGGCAGGACCGGCGGCGGCGCGTCCAGGTACCCGGGCTCGGCGGCCGGGGCCGGCGCGGCGGGTGCCTCCGGGGCGCCGACCTTGCCGAACGCCAGCGTGGGCGTGAACCCGCCGGAGCCCCCCTCGGCGGGCGGCTGGGGCGGCTGGTCGACTGCGGGCGTCGGTGCAGAAGCGGGGGCGGGGCCGGCCGCAGACGGCAACGCCGGACCGTCAGAAGCGGAACCCACCACCCCCTGGCCGCCGGAGGGCTGCTCCCCCTGCGGCCCGGTGGACCCAACCTCGCGCTCGGTGCTCACGGACGACCTCCATAGCTGACAGGACCAACAACCATAGTTTTTCGCACACCCGATTCGATTGCCGTAAGGACCCTTCTGAAGAACTCATAAGAATCCTTAGCCGGGCCAGACGGCCGCCGAAGCGCCGTACCCGACACGACCCGTCTTGGCGTTCCCCCCGACGGCGACTAGCCTGTCGCTCCGAACTGACACGCGGGAGCTTGGACCGACCAGGCTGAGAGTGCGCCGGTCGACCGTACGCCACGGAGCTCGTGGGCGGCTGTCGAGGGGGCGCAGACCGCCGGAACCTGTCCGGGTAATGCCGGCGTAGGGAGAAATCGGCCATGCCGTCCGCTTCGTCATCCTCGTCCTCCGGCGCGCCCGCGTCCCGGAACGTCCCCCCGCCGCAGGACGCCGCGGCCACCGCCCCCGGTTCCCCCGACGGGGACACCGCGCGGACGGCCACCGCCGTCCTGGAGCCCCCGGCCCGCACCGAGGCGCCGCTGGTGCTGGACACCGAGCCGCCCCGCACCCTCGGCTTCCGCGACCACTTCGCGCTCTGGATGAACCTCGGCGTCTCGCTGATCGGCTTCACCACCGCCGCGACCGTGCTCGGCGCCGAGGGCGAGGAGCTGTCGCTGGCCGCCGCGGTGACCGCGATCGTGGCCGGCACCGTGGTCGGCACCGCGATGCTCGGCGTGGCCGCGCTGATCGGCGCGCGGACCGGCGCGCCCGCCATGGCGAACCTGCGCGGCCTGTTCGGCACCCGGCTGTCCTACGTGCCGACGGTGCTCAACATCGTCCAGTGCATCGGCTGGGGCGTCTACGAGCTGCTGACGATCGCGCTCGGCGCGCAGACCGTGACCGGCACCGAGGGCTACCGCTGGGTCTTCGTGGTGCTGGCCGGCGCGCTGACCACCGCGCTGACCATCTGGCCGCTCGGCGCCATCGCGGTGCTGCGCCGCTTCGTCGCCGCCGCGGTGGCGGTCGCGATGGTGTACTTCACCGTCCAGCTCGGCCGGCACGGCGTGCCGGACCCGGGTGCCGGCAACTGGCACGGCTTCCTGCGGGCGACGGACTCGATGATCGCGGTGTCGATCTCCTTCGTACCGCTCGCCGCCGACTACACCCGGCACTCGCGCACCCCGCGCTCGGCGTTCTGGGGCAGCTTCTCCGGCTACACGATGGCGCAGGTCTGGTGCTACGTACTCGGGCTGATGGCGCTGCTGCAGGCGGACGGGAACCCGGAGCGGATCTTCGACTCCTTCCTGGGCGTCTGGGCCGGCTGGCTGTTCCTGCTGGTGCTGGTGCTGCGCGAGACCGACCAGTCCTTCGCCAACGTGTACTCGACCGCGATGTCGATCCACAACCTGCTGCCGAAGGTCGACCGCCGGGTGCTGACGGGCGGCACCGGTGTGCTGATCACCGTGCTCGCGCTGCAGATCACCGCGTTCACCGACTCCTACTACGCCTTCCTGGGGCTGATCGGCTCGGTCTTCGTGCCGATGTTCGCGGTGCTGGCGGTCGACTACTTCCTCGGCGCCGGGCGGCGCGGCTGGGACCTCTCCGCCGACGCGCCGTCCCGCTGGCTGATGCTGCTGCCGTGGGCGCTGGGCTTCGCCACCTACCAGCTGATCGCGCCGACCGCGGTGGCCGGCTGGTGGACGGACCTCTGGACCTCCGCGCAGGAGGCGCTGCACTTCACCCCGCAGGAGTGGACCTCGGCCTCGCTGTTCGGCTTCCTGGTGCCGGCCCTGGCCACCTGGGCGCTCACCCCGCTCACCCGGGCCCGGGGCGCCGTCGCGCGCTGACCCGCTCCGCAGCCGCGGGCGCGGAGGCGGAGGCGGAGGCGAAGACGGCCCCCCGGGTTGGGACCGTCTTCGCCTCCGCTTCACTTGCGCGGCCTATCGTGTAGGGCGTGACCAGCCCTGATGTCTCGCCCGTGACGGCCCGCACCGCACCGCCCGTCCAGGTGATCGCCCACCGCGGTTCCTCGTACGCCCTTCCCGAGCACACCCTCGCCGCCTACCGCCAGGCGCTCACCGAGGGGGCGGACGCCCTGGAGTGCGACGTGCGGGTGACCGCCGACGGGCAGCTGGTCTGCGTGCACGACCGGCGGATCGGCCGGGTCTCGGACGGCCGGGGCACGGTGTCCGCGATGACCCTGGCCGAGCTGGAGGCGCACGACTTCGGCGCCTGGAAGACCGGCCGGCCGAGCGAGGACCCGGAGCTGCGCGGGGTGCTGCGGCTGGAGAGCCTGCTGGAGCTGGTGGTGGACTGCGGACGTCCGGTGGACCTCGCGATCGAGACCAAGCACCCGGTGCGGTTCCGCGGCCGGGTGGAGTCCGAGCTGCTGCGGGTGCTGGACCGGTTCGGGATCGGCGGCGCGGGCGGTGGCGCGGGCGATGGCGGCGCGGGCGGCCACGGCGTCAACGCCCGGATCATGAGCTTCTCCTCGCTCGCGCTGGCCCGGGTGGCGGCGGCCGCGCCGCAGTACCCGCGGGTGTTCCTGTTCGAGCGCGGCCTGGTGCTGCGCGGACGGCTGCGCCCGGGCGCGCCGCTGCCGGGCGGGGCGCGGATCGCCGGTCCCGGCATCGAGCTGGTGCGGGCCCGGCCGGGGCTGGTGACCAGGCTGCGCGAGCTGGGCCACCAGGTGCACGTGTGGACCGTGGACGAGCCGGCCGACGTCGAGCTCTGCCTGGAGCTCGGGGTGTCGGCGATCATCACCAACCGCCCGGCGGAGGTCCTGGCCCAGCTCGGCCGCTGAGCCCGGACACCGGAGCCGTCGCCCGGAGCCGTCGCCGGACCCGCCGGCGGACCCGGTGGTAATCGCGGGGTACGTGGTACCGCTGTGGTGAACCGTTCAACCACCATCGGCCGTTGATCGGCTTGGTAGGGACTCAAACCTTTCGGCGACGATTTCTGCCGCAATTCATACAGTTTCACGACGCAGGGTGAGCGTCGAATCACCTCTCGCGCACCGACAGTGGACGGCCGTCAAATGTGCGCGAGGGATCGCCGCACGGTCGTTTCCGACGTATTGCCAAGGGGCATCCATCCCTCGGCATACGCTGAAGGAGGTCCGGGGGTGGCGTTGATGGTGGCGCGTGAAGTGCCGACTTCATCGACCATGGCAGTGCCGCACGGCCCAGCGAGTGTCGGGGTCGCACGGCGCCGGCTGCGTCGAGATCTGGGAGACCGCGAGATACCGGAACCGGTCATTGATGATGCGGTTCTGATCCTTTCCGAACTTTTGAGCAACGCTTGTCGCTACGCCCGACCGTTGGGCCCGCTGCCCGCGCTCGGCCGGGGCGCCCGCTCCGGGGCCGTCGAACCGCTGTTGGTCGGCGGACCGGCCCGGACCGGCGGGAGCAGCAAGCAGGCCGCCGCGGCGGGCGAGGCCGGCGAGGACGCCGGCGGCGTCCTGGTGCGCTGGCAGATGCACGCCGACGGCGTGCTCACCCTGGAGGTCACCGACGGCGGGGCGCAGACCCGGCCGTCGCCGTCCAGCCCCTCGCTGACCTCGCACGGCGGCCGCGGGCTGAGCATCGTGGACCAGCTGGCCAGCGACTGGGGCGTGCGCGACGCCCCCGGCGAGGTGACCGTGTGGGCGGCGCTGCCGGCCCGCGCCCGGCACGCCCGGCGGACCGGCGGCGGACACCACGCCGACGGACACCACGGTGGTGGGCAGCACGGCGGTGGGCACCCCGGCAACGGCCGCCACACCGGCTGACCGGCCGCGCACCGGACCGGCGGGCGCGGGCCGGGCCGCCCGCGCCCCGGCGCACGCCACGCGCCCGGGGAACGTCAGTAGGCTGCCGGGAGCACAACACCACCGTTCCCGGGAGAGCCGCACCATGGGCAAGAAGGCCGCCAAGAAGGCGCCGCAGCGCACCCAGTCCACCCCTGCCGTCACGGGCGAGATCCCCGTGGTCGGAGCCCGCGAGGACTGCCCCTGCGGCTCGGGCCGCCGCTACAAGGCCTGCCACGGCCGCGAGGCCTCGCACGCCGTCCAGGAGCTGGTGCACCGCCCGTTCGAGGGCCTGCCGGGCGAGGCGGACTGGGTGGCGCTGCGCGAGCTGGTGCCCGCCGCCACCGTGCCGCTGACGCTGGCCGCCGGGGTGGCCGGGGACGCCGCCGGCGAGGTGCCGTCGGTCACCCTGGCCACCGTGCTGCCGCTGGCCTGGCCCGCGCTGCGCCGCCAGGACGGCTCGATCCTGCTGGGCCTGCAGACCCAGTCGTCGTCCGGCGACCTGAGCCGTGACCTCGCGGACGCCCTGGAGCTGGCGCTGGCCACCGAGCCGGGCACCCCGGTGCCGGCCCGCCGGACCGTGCCGGGCGGCCGCCGCCTGCAGGACCTGCTGGACGGCACCGCCGCCTTCGAGCCGACCGTGCACACCGGCTTCGAGTTCTGGCTGGAGGACGCCGAGACCGCCACCGGCGAGGTGGCCGCCTCGCTGGAGCGCGCCAACGCCTCGGCGATCCCCACCGAGAAGCTCGCCGGCGTCGACGCCGCCTACTGGTGCGGCACCCCGGACAAGAACCACCTGCGCTGGGTGATGACCGTCCCGGAGGAGCAGCTGCTGGACGCGCTGGCCCGGCTGACCGCCGCCGAGCAGTCCGCGATCGGCCCGGACACCCGCCTGGTCGGCTCCTTCCGGGCGCACGGCCTGACCGTGCCGGTCTGGGACCTGCCGATCGAGATGACCGCGGCCGACTGCGAGAAGCCGGCCGCGGAGTTCGCCGAGCGCCTCGCCGCGACGCTCGCCGACCCGGCCCCGCTCACCGCCGACGAGCGGCGGGCCCGGGCGAACCTGGTGAACCGTCAGGTCACCCTGAACTAAAGGCGGGACGCAACGCCGGGACACACCCGGCGGATCGGCGTGATACGCGTCACATTGTCGCCCGCAACCCGCAATTTCCGGGCTGCGAGGGCGTCTTGGAAATTGGCGCGGGCGCGGATCCTTGTTACTGTCTAAAGAGTCCGGTCGCTGGTGCATCCCCCGTCGCCAGCGGCCGGATCTTTTGTTTTCCGAACGCCCCACGCCGGGGCCGGTCGGCCGTGCCCGATCAGTACGCCGACGACGGATCGTCAGTATGCCGAGCGGCCGCTGTCCAGCTGGACCGCCGCCGCCACCAACTCGCCCAGCAGCGGCTCGACCTGCGGCAGCCAGACCTCGCCGTCGGCACCCCGGCCGGGCGGCAGCACCCAGCGCACCCGGTCGCCGTCCCCGCCGCCGGGCGGCAGCGGCAGGAAGCCGCCGACCCCGTGGTAGCGCAACGATCCGGGCACCCAGGGGAGTTGGACGAGCATCTCGCCGAGCGCGTCCAGCGAGTAGGGGGCGACCAGCATCGCGTAGCGGCCGGGCATCGCCAGCACCGGGCCGAGCCGCAGCCGCAGCGCCGCCAGGTAGGCGAGCGCGCGGGCACCGGCCGCCGCCGGGAGGCTGACCGCGCAGACCGTCCGCCCGGTCGCCACCAGCACCGGGGCGTCCGGGCAGCGCCGCTCCCACCACCAGCGCACCATCCGGGCGTCGGTGGTGGCCGCGAGCAGCGGCGGGTCGTGCGGGTGGGCGCCCGGCACCGGGCAGTCCGGGTCGCCGCAGGAGCAGTGTCCGTCGGCGAGCAGGACGGCGCCGGGGACGACGGGCCAGCGGTGCCCGCCGGCCGCCGTCAGGGCCCCGGCCAGCCGGGCCGCCCGGGCCGCCGACCGGCCCCTCGGGTCGTCGCGCAGTGGGTTGTCACGCATTGGCACCCGTTCCTTTCCGTGACCGCTCGGTGGCTCCGCCCGCGGTCGCCGGACCGGCCGCCGCCGCGCGTCCGGGGACGCCGGACCGGCCCGCGAAACCGGACGGAGGGAACCGGCCGGGAGCCGGGTCGGAACGGACCGGGGGCCGGGCCGGGGCCGGGCTGCGGGCGGGGCGTACGGCGGAACGGACGGCGGTGCGACAACGGCGCGGGCCTGGAGCACGCGGTGGAGCACGATGTGAAAGGGCCGTGGAATAGAACAGCCCTTGGAACGAGAATCCCGTATGCGACCGGATGGACGCCGCCCGGCCGCGGTTGGTTCCACCGTACGAGTGAGTCGCTTCCGGCCGACCCGGCCGGCCGGCGCCAGGGGCATACGATCCGGACGGCCGCCGGTGCCGTCCCCCCGGTTCTGCCCGTTCGCCGACCGCTCCATGCCCGACGGGCGGCCGGGGCACCGTGTCCCGCCGGACTGCGGCGCAGTCGACCGGCGCGCGCCGAACGGAACGCGCCCCCGGCCGGGCCGCTCCGGCGCGGAACGGGCCATCTGCCTTGTCATGGCTCTGGACATGCCCCGAATGGCCTGTGTAGAAGTGGTGGCATTGCTGTCGATCAATGACGAGTAGTAGCGAATCGAGGCGAAACGCGCCCTTTTGGCCGTGCTCGCTCCTAACGGCCGTACCTGGGGGTTCCGCATGATCCGCGTGACACGCACCACCGCGTCAGGAGTGGCGGCATGACCGAGTCCCACCCACCGTCGACGTCCTCCGAGCCGGCCGACCCCGGCGGCACCAGCGGGCTCTCCGTGCTCGATCCGCCGGGCTTCCACGAGCCGGCCGCGCCCGCCGGACAGTCCGCCGGCCGGCCGGACGGGCCGCAGCAGGGACAGCCGGACGGCGCAGCGCCCGGTGAGCTGCCGGGCGGCGGCGAGGGCGCGAGCCGCGCTGCGGGCGCCCCCGGCGCATCCGACGGCGCACGGCCCGCCGCCTCCGCCACCCGCGTGCAGGACCGTTTGGCCGGACGCCTGTCCGAACTCACCAGCCTGCACGAGCACACCGCGCGGCTCGCCCGCGCCCGCGGCCTGTCCGCCGCCCTGGACGCGGTGCTCGCCTCCGGCGCCGCGCTGCTCGGCGCCGGCCGCGCCCTGCTGGTCACCGCGCTGCCCGGCGGCGGCCCCAGCCAGCCGGTCGGCCTCGGACTGGACCGCGCCAGCCTCGGCGCGCTGGAGACCGTCCCGACCGACCAGAGCCTGCTCGCCCGGCTGCTGCGCGAGCACGACCGGCCCGTCGAGCTGCAGTCGCACGACCTCGCCGGCGATCCCGCGATCGGCGCCCGGCTGCGCGAACTGGCCGGCCACCTCGGCCTCGGCGGCTGCTACGGCCTGCCGCTCGCCACCGAGGAGGACGGCCCGCTGGCCGCCGTGCTCTGGTTCTACGACCGGCCCGCCGCCCCGACCGAGCGCCAGCGCGAACTGGCCCGCCGCTACTGCGAGGTGGCCGCCCCGCTGCTGGCCAAGCAGCTCGACGCGGAGAAGGTCCGGCGCACCACCGAGGCGCTGCGCCGCGGCCTGCTGCCCGACCACCTCCCCCAGCCGGCCGGCCTGCGGCTGGCCGCCCGGCTCGTCCCGGCCGGCCTGGACCGCTCCTGCGGCAGCGACTGGTACGACGCCATCCCGCTGCCGGACGGCACGGTCGGCCTCACCGTCGGCTCGGTGTCCGGCGACGGCCCGGGCGCCGGACCGGGCTCCGCCCCCGGCGCGGCCGCCGCGATGGGCCGGGTGCGGGCCGCGCTGCGGGCGTACGCGGTGCTGGAGGGCGAGGACCCGGTGTCCGTCCTGGGCGACCTCGAACTGCTGCTGAAGACCACCGAGCCGGCCCGCACCGCGACCGCCGTCTACGCCTGGGTGGAGCCGGAGGGACGGCGGGTCACCCTGGCCGGGGCCGGACACTGCCCGCCGGTGCTGGTCACCCGGTACGGCGCCGAGTTCGTGGAGACCTCGCTCTCCGCGCCGCTGGGCGTGCTCTCCTGCTGGGAGGCGCCCGGCGTCGAGTTCACCGCCGAGCGCGGCGACACGCTGCTGCTCTGCACCGAGGGACTGGCCCGCCGCTTCGGCCCGACCTTGCACGCCGGGCAGGCCAATCTGCGCCGGGCCGCCGCCGACGCCCCGCGCGACGTGCGGAGCGACCCCGACCGGCTCTGTGCCCACCTGGTGGCGGTCGCGGCGGAGCAGGAGGCGGCCGGCGCCGGGGGCGTCCCGGCCAACGACGACCTGACGCTGCTCGCCGCGCGCTTCGAGTAGCCCGGCCCGGCCGGTTCGAACGGACCCGGCGAAGGCCCGAACGGGTGAGCGGCCGGGCGTCCGTACCATGGACGCACGGCCGCCCACCTGTGTCGCGATCCGACACGCCCCGGGCGGCACCACGCGCAAGGAGGCGACGTACGTGACCGAGGACCGCACCCCCGCGGTGGCCGAGAACCCCGAGGCCGTCGGCGGCGACGAGGAGCCGCAGCAGTACAAGGGCCGCAAGAACGGCCTCTACTCCAAGGTCTCCGACGAGCTGGCCGCCTCGATGAAGTCCGGCTGGGCCGACACCGAGCTGCACGGCCTGGCCCCGGTCCCGCAGGCCCCGTACGCCGCCGAGCGCCGCGCCAAGCTGTCCGCCGCCTTCCCCGGCGAGCGTCTGGTCGTCCCGGCGGGCACCCTCAAGGTCCGCTCCAACGACTGCGACTACGCCTTCCGCGCCGCCAGCGAGTACGTGCACCTCACCGGTGACCAGACCGAGGACGCCGTCCTGGTCGCCGAGCCCGCCGGCGACACCGGCCACACCTTCCACCTCTACCTGCTGCCCCGCTCCGACCGCGAGAACGGCGAGTTCTGGCTCGACGGCTACGGCGAGCTGTGGGTCGGCCGCCGGCACAGCCTCACCGAGCAGGAGCAGCTGCTCGGCCTGCCGGTCCGCGACGTCCGCAAGGCCGCCGACGAGCTGGCCGAGCGCGCCGCGGACGGCGTGCCGACCCGGATCGTGCGCGGCTACGACGCCGGCCTGGAGGCCGCGCTCGACGCCGCCCTGGACGCCGGCAAGGACGCCGAGTTCAAGGAGTTCCTGAGCGGCCTGCGGCTGGTCAAGGACGAGTGGGAGATCGGCGAGCTGCGCGCCGCCTGCGCCGCCACCGTCAAGGGCTTCACCGACTGCGTGCGCGAGCTCGGCCAGGCCGTCGCCACCTCCGAGCGCTGGATCGAGGGCACCTTCTGGCGCCGCGCCCGGGTCGAGGGCAACGACGTCGGCTACGGCTCGATCTGCGCCGCCGGCCCGCACGCCACCACCCTGCACTGGGTGCGCAACGACGGCGAGGTCCGCCCCGGCGAGCTGCTGCTGCTCGACGCCGGCGTGGAGACCAGCACCCTCTACACCGCCGACGTCACCCGCACCCTGCCGATCAACGGCCGCTTCGACGAGCTGCAGCGGAAGATCTACGACGCGGTGCACGACGCGCAGGAGGCCGGCATCGCGGCCGTGAAGCCGGGCGCCCGGTTCCGCGACTTCCACGACGCCTCGCAGCGGGTGCTCGCCGAGCGACTGCTCGCCTGGGGCCTGCTGGACGGCTCGGTGTACGACGTGGAGAAGGTCCTGGAACTGGGCCTGCAGCGCCGCTGGACCCTGCACGGCACCGGCCACATGCTCGGCCTGGACGTCCACGACTGCGCCCACTCGCGCACCGAGGAGCACGTCGACGCGCTGCTGGTGCCCGGCATGGTGCTCACCGTCGAGCCCGGCCTCTACTTCCAGCAGGACGACCTGACCGTCCCGGAGGAGTACCGCGGCATCGGCGTCCGGATCGAGGACGACATCCTGGTCACCGCCGACGGCAACGAGAACCTCTCGGCCGGCCTGCCGCGCCGCGCCGAGGACGTCGAGGCGTGGATGGCCTCGCTGGCCTGAGCCGGCGGGCAGCGCGCCCGAGCCGCCGGCGGTCCGGCCCCCGAGCAGTGGGGGCCGGACCGCCGGCGGCGTTTTCAGGGGAGGGGCGCGGTGAGGAGGTTGAACCCCGGGTAGACCACCACCGGTGCGGCGTCCTGACCGTCCCCCTTGGCCCCCAGCAGCACGGCGAAGTCGTTCATGCCCTCGGGCCGCCAGTCGTCCGGCACGCTGAACTGGAACGTGAAGGCCGTCGACTCGCGCGGCTTCACCAGCCGCTCCAGCAGGGTGGTGTCGACCATCAGCTGTCCGTTCCCGTCCAACGCGGCCGGCAGGGTGCGCAACCCCTCGACGCCGGAGCCGTACCGGGCCTGGACCACGATCTTGGCCGCGTCCTTCCCGTTCAGCCGGACGGTCGGGACCACCGAGGCCAGCGGCGCCGCCCCCGGATTGCGGACGGTCATCGTGACCACGCCGAGCGCCGTCTTCTCGACGTTGATCGCCGGTGCCTTCCGGGCGCTGGCGGGGGCCCTGCTCAGCCGCAGCGCCGTCAGCGTCGACGCCTCCTCGGCCCGCTTCGCGGTCGGCAGCACGGCCAGGGCCTGGAGCAACAGCGTCCCCTCCGCGCTGTCGATCGCCGGGTCCAGCCGGTAGCGGACCGTTTGGACGGCCCCCGGGGCCAGCGCGAACGCCACCGGATCGCCCGAGGTCAGGTAGGCGCCCGTCGCCTCGGTCAGCGGGACCTCCGTCCAGGTGCCGCCCGCGTCCTCGCGCTGCAGCCGGCCGCGCACCGTGCGGTCGGTGCCGACCGGGTCGGCGAGCGCCCGGACCGCCACCACCGGTGCCACCGCCTCGTAGGACTCCTGGGTGGTGTTGCGCCAGCTCACCGAGAAGGTCACCAGCTCGCCGCCGGCGATCGCCTCCGCCCCCGCCAGGCCGTCGAAGCCCACCTCGATGCCCTGGGACGGGCGGGCCACCCCGGTACCGGCCGTGCCCGGAGCGGGCGCGGCCCCGGACGGTGCCCCGGGTGCCGCGGCGGACTGCTCCGGGGAGCGCGCCGACCCGCCGCCCGTCCCGCCCCCGCCGCCGGCGGTCCCGCCCCGGCCCGGGGCGGACCCCTGCCCCGCGGCGGGGTCCGGGGAGTCCTGCGGGGAGCCCCCGGGCGGCGCCCCGGCCGGGACGCCGAGCGCGTCGGAGGGCTGCGCGGTCGGCGACAGCGGGTCCGTGCCCCCGGACGGGTCCGGACTGGCGCTCATCGTCGCCGCCGGGGCGTCGCCGCGCCGGTCGGCGCGCGTGTCGGTGGGGATGGTGAGCACGCCGATGAGCGTCGCCGCGGCCAGCCCCATCAGCGGCAGGCCCATCAGGTAGGCGGGCCGGCGCCGCATCCGGGGACCCTTCGGCGGGTCGGCCGGACGCAGGTCCTGGGTGGTGATCCGGGCGGCGCGGGCCGCCATCGCCTCCCGGAGCAGATACTCCACCGGGGAGTCGCCGCCGGGACCGGTCCCGCGGCCGGCGCCGTTCTCCCCGCCGGCCCCGCCGCCGCGCTCCGCGCCCACCGTGGGGCGCCGGTAGTCGCTCATCGGGCGTTCTCCAGCTTCTTCTCCAGGGCGTCCAGGGCCCGACTCGCGGTGGACTTCACCGTGCCGCGGGACACCGCGAGGATCTCCGCGATCTCCGACTCCGACAGGTCGGACCAGTAGCGCAGCACCAGGACCTCGCGCTGGCGCGGGGTCAGCTCCTGCATGGCCACCAGCACCCGGCGGTGCTCGTCGTTCAGGACGGCGTGGTCCTCCGCCGACGGCGCGTCCGCCTCGTGGGGCGGTACGTACTCGCGCGCGGTGCGGCGGCGGCGCAGCACCGACCGGGCGCCGTTGACCACGGCGGTGCGCAGGTAGGCCAGCGCGTTGTCCAGATCGTCCAGCTGCTCTCCGTGCCGCTGGTAGAGCTTGGCGAAAGCTTCCTGCACGACGTCCTCGGCCTGGTCCTGATGGTCGACCAGCAGCACCGCGAGGCGGACCAGGCTGAGCCGGTGGGTGAGATAGAGGTCGGTCAGCGTCGGCCCGGCCTCGCGGGAGCGGCCGCCGCCGGGCAGCAGGCGGAACCCGGCGCGGCGCCGGCCGGCCGACTGCGCGGCGACCGGCACGTCGAGCACCTCGCCCGGGTCCTGCACCTCCCGGGCGCCGAACAGCAGCGTCACCAGCCCGCGCAGGGTGGCCCCGCGCCCCTGGGCGGCCCGTGAGGCCGGCCCGATGGCCATGGACATCCGTCTTCGCTTTCCCCCCGACGGCGGTCCGGTTCCACCCCGGTGCGTCAGGACATCGTCATCGGTCGCCCCGGCCCGTCCGGGCCCGGTCGGATCGTCGTCGGCGAGCGGCCGGCCGTCAGGAGGACAGGCGCACGTGCGCCCTGCGGGTCGGCAGGGCCTGGCCGTCGACGCTGTGACCGACCGTCAGGTCGATGCCCATCCAGGCCAGCCATCCGGTCGGCACGGCGATCCGGAAGCGGTAGACGGTGCTCTCCCCCGGGCCGAGCACCCGGGAGAGCCCGGCGGTGTCCAGCGGGACCGGGCCCCCGGCGCCCGCGGTGGCCTGGAGGCGGCGCCACTCGCCGTCCACCAGCACCTCGGTGATCAGGGCCTCCGGCCCCGGGCCCTGTCCGGTGGCCTGGGTGCGCGGGTCGGGCACCGCCAGGGCGGGTGCGACGGTGTGGCTGGCGAAGCCGTCCACATTGGTCAGTTCCACCCGCACCTCGGAGGGGACCCGGCCCATCGCCGCGTCCGTCGGCCTGGTCACCGACAGCTGGACCGGCTGGGCCACCGTCACCTGCAACCGGGCCTCCGTACCGCCGACCCGCACCGCCCTGGCGCCGCGGCCGATCCAGCCCTCGGCCGAGATCGGCAGCCGGCCCGCCATGCCGCCGGAGGCCAGGGTCAGCCGGTAGCGGACCGTCCGGCGCTCCCCGGGGTCGAGCGCGAAGGTGCCCTGCTGGGGGCCGGTGCCCACGCCGACCTGGTCCAGCTTGACCTCGCGCCACTCGTCGAGGTCCTTGCGGTCCAGCATGCCCTTGGCCGTCGTACCCGGGCGGGCGACGGCGGCCGGGTAGTCGTACGGGAGCACCCGCACCACCGGGACGACCTCGTCGTAGCGCATCGGGGTGGTGTTGGTCCAGGTCACCTCGAAGTCGACGTAGCTGCCGTCGGCGCGGGCCTCCCAGGTGCCGCCGAGCGGGCGGATCGCGACGTCGACCTGCTCGCCGACCGCGAGGGGCGGCACCTCCGGCCAGACCGGGGAGCCGCCGGGCTTGGGCAGCGCCCCGCCGCCCGGGGCGGACGGGGTGGCGGACGGCGTGGAGGACGGGCCCGGAGTGGCCGTGAGGACCGTCGTGGCGTCGGCCGGGAGTCCGTCCGCGTACCCGGCCGGGACCAGCACCGGTGCGAACACCGGTGCGGACCCCTCGGCCACCGGCGCGGCCAGCGCCGACCTCATCGAGGCCCCCGACGGCGCCACCCCCGTCGGCACCGGACCCGTCGGCGCCACCCCCGTCGGCACCGGGCCCGTCGCGACCGCTCCGGCCGGCAGCACCTCCACCGGAACCGGCCGCACCGCCCGGACCGGGCCGGCGCCCGCGCCGCTCTCGGCGGGGAGCAGCGCGTAACCGGCCGCCCCGGCGACGACGGCCGCCAGCGGAACGGTCCTGACGAGACGCCGGACAGTGGACGGGCGCATGGTGGGTTCCCCGTGGTAGTCGGACTCTGCCTCTGCGGCGAGGCCCGGCACCGGCGCGGTGGTGACCCGCGCCGGATCGGCCCTCACCCTCTCAGACGTCCGAGTCCCGGCGAGGTTGCAGGGTGTTCGAAGAAAATTTCGTACTGTCCGGAACGACCGTACGACCTCCGTGGCGCGGCCGTCCCGCCGTGGCTACGCCTGCTCGCCGGTACGCCGGGCCGCGTTGGCGAGCATGGCGTCGTGCAGCCACCGCGCCAGACCCGGGGCGAGGTCCTCGTAGACCTGCGTGAAGCGCGGGTCGGCGACGTACATCCCGGCGATGCCGCGGTGGATCTCGAAGGTGCAGTCGTAGAAGTTCCGGCAGATGTGCTGCCGGTGCTCCTCGGCGAGGTCGGTGGCCCGGCCGCCGTCGGCGGGCTCGCCGGCGGTGAAGGCCTCCACCAGACGAGCGTTGAGCCCGTCCGTCTCGGCCTTGATCCGCTCCCAGTCGGCCTTGTCGTAGCCGCCGGTGCGGCGCTGGGACTCCGTCCAGGCCGCGGTGTCGCCCCAGCGCTGCTCGGCCTCGGTCTCCCACTCCTCGCGGTAGTTCTCGCCGAAGAGCTCGAACTTCTCCTCCGGGGTCAGCTGGATCCCCATCTTCTCTGCCTCCATGGCGTGTTCGACGGCCGCGGCCAGTTTCTGGAGATGGGCGATGCGGTCGGTCAGCAACCGGTGCTGGCGCCGCAGGTGCTCGCTCGGACTCACCGAGTCGTCGTCCAGGACGGCCGCGATCTCCTCCAGGGAGAACCCGAGTTCGCGGTAGAACAGGATCCGCTGCAGCCGTCCGAGGTCGGCCTCGTCGTACCGGCGGTAGCCGGCCCGCGTGCGGCCCCGGGGGGACAGCAGGCCGATCTCGTCGTAGTGGTGCAGGGTGCGGACGGTCACCTTGGCGATCCTCGCCACGGCACCGACCGGGTACCCGTCCCCGGTGTCCATCCGGGTCCTCCCTCCGTGCTGACCACGACCCTCCCGCCTCCCGTTGCGTGAGGGTCAAGCCGGTTCCGGCGCGGATCAGGCCGCCGCCGTGCGCCGGCCTGCCGGGCGACCCGCCGGGACCCGTCACCGCCCCGGCCCCGCTGCCGGGTGGGCCAGAGCAGCACGTACCCGGCCGAGACCACCACGAAGGCGAGCCGGACGAAGCCGCGCGCCGGGTCGGACGGCAGGAACAGCGTGCCGCCGTACAGGGCGACCAGCGCGATCCAGCTCCACCACGGCACCAGCCGCCGCTGCCCGACCGTGTCCCAGAGCAGCGTGCCGAGCAGGACCGACGCGGAGTAGTACGTGTAGACGCTCGGGTCGAGCAGGATCCGGGCGTCCGCGCCCAGCAGGACGACGGCCGGCCAGCGTCCGCGCCAGACCGCCAGGCTGCCCAGCCCCAGGCCGAGCGCGAACTGCGCCGGGCGGTCCCACCACGGCGTCGCCGGATCGGTCACCCCGAACCAGCGCAGCGCCGAGGCGGGCTGGTTGGGGATGGTGAACTTCGCGGCTGCCATGGTGTTCAGGTCGCCCAGGTAGAACGGCAGCCAGGCGACGGCGACGAGTCCGACGAACCAGAGCGCCGTCCGCGGCCATCTGGCCCGGGGCAGCGCGAGGATCAGCGGGGCGAACGCCAGCGCCCACGGCTTGGAGTCCACCGCCAGCGCCAGGTGGACGCCGACCAGGGCGGCCCGGCCGCGGCTGACCTCGTACGCGGCGAGGGTGGTGAAGAACAGCGCGAGCACGTCGTCCAGGTGCGCGAAGCGGACGGACACCTCGACCCACATCGGGATGAACGCCAGGCCGGCGATCAGCAGCCGCTGCTGGAGCCGGCGGTGGTTGGTGCCGGTGCCCAGGTAGTGGCGGGCGGCGGTGCGGCCGACCAGGACCAGCATCGCCAGGCCCAGGCCGGACATCACCGCCTCGGCCAGCAGTTGGCCGGTGTGCGGCGGGAACGGGTCGAAGAGCCGGGCCACCGCCAGGCTGACCGGGCCGATCTGCAGCTCGGGGTGGTCGGCGTAGAGCGCCAGGCCGCCGTCCGGACGGTCGCTGAAGAGCAGTTCCTCGCCCTGGCGCAGGTAGTGCCAGGAGAAGCCGCCGCTCGGCTCGACCAGCAGGAACCAGAGGACCGTCCAGGCGAGCAGCAGCACATGGTGTCTGCGGACCGGCAGGCCCGCGATCCGGCCGGTGGCGGCCTCGTGGTCCCTCTCGACGCGCGCCGCGCGCCTCGACCGTCCCGGCCCTGCCGAGCGCTCCGCGCCCCGTCCCCGCACCCCGCTACCTCGCCTGCCGTGTCGGCCCCCCGGGCCCGTCCCTCGGAGGCCCCAGGGGGCTCATCCTAGGCACGGCCGGGGCGGCGGACGGAACCGCCCGTGCCCCCGGTGGGCCGGGGACACGGGCGGCTGCGGCCGTCCTTGCTCAGCCCTGCTGGGCGGCGCGGCGGCGGCGGAGCACCACCAGGGTGCCGACACCGGCCGCGAGGACGGCGCCGCCGGCGATCGCGATGCCGGTGGTGTTGTCACCGCCACCGGTGGTGGCCAGGGCCTTGTCCGCGTTGGCCCGCGCCTTGACGACGGCCTCCGGGGTAATCGGCAGCGGCGCGATGGCCGGGACCTTCACCGGGAAGTCGATCGGCTGCCGGCCGCCGGTCTCCTCGTCGTCCGGGGTGCCCCCGGGGGCGGGGGTCGCCGGGGCGGTGCCGGCGGGGGCGCTCGGCGAGCCGCTCGCACTGGCGCCGCCCGTCGCGCTGGGCGAAGCGCTCGGCGACGCGCTCGACGAAGCACTCGGCGAAGCGCTGCCCGACGGCGTCGTCGTCGCGCTCGGCGTGGCGCTCGGCGTGGTGGTGGCGGTCGCGGTCGCCGACGGCGTCGCCGTGGCGGACGGCTCGGTGGTCGCCGACGGGCTGGTGCTCGTGCTCGGCGTGGCCGTGGCGCTCGGGCTGCCGGTCGCTGTCGCGGTGGCGGACGGCGTACCGGTCGCCGACGGCGAGGTGGTGGCCGACGGGCTGCCGGTCGGCTTCACGGTCGGGCTCGCGCTCGGGCTGGTCGGCTTGGTGGTCGTCGGCGCCACGGTCGGGCTCGGCTTGCCGCCGCCCCCGGCCACGATCTTGAACCGCTCGCCGCGGATGCCGTCGCAGCTGAACTCGCCCTCCCCCGTCGGCTTGTTGCCCTCCGACCTTGAGGCGAAGACCACCGGGACGACGCCGGCCGTGCCGAGCGGCGCGTCCTTGCCGACCGAGACCCGCACGGTGACGGTGAGGCTGCTGCCCTTGTTGACCGCGAGCAGCGAGTTCTCGAAGTCGGGTACATGCCCGTCGATGAGCTTGGCGAGCAGGAACAGCACGCCGTCGTCGTCGGTCTCGCCGCCGCCCGGCGCGGGCTTGGCCGGCAGCCAGGTCTTGGACTTGTCCAGCCCGTCGGGCAGTTGGAACTCGACCTTGAGGTCCTCCGCCCGCAGCGTGCCCTTGGCGTTCTTGAACTTGAGCAGCGGGTAGTAGACGAAGTCGTGCTTGGTGTTGTTGTCGACGGTGAAGTTGAACAGCTTGCTGTCGCCGCCGGCGACGAAGGTCCGCGGCACCCCGTCCAGGGACAGGTCGAGCGAGCGGGCACTCGCCTTGTCGGCCTGCGGTGCGGCGGCGGGCGACGAGCCGGTGGTGGCGGCGGCCACCGCGCCCTGGGCACCGGTCAGGGCCATCGAGGCGGCGAGCGCGGCGGCGGCGGCCAGGGCGAGACTGCGAGGTATGGAGAGGGACAAGGGAAACCTCACGGGAAAGTCCGGGCGCTGGCCCGGGGGCGCGGAAGGACCGGGCGGCCGTTCGAGCCGCGATCCCCCCGCGAAGCTGAAAGTCCGTCGGAGACTACCGAAGCCTCCGGCAGCGCCGGAACGGGGGTGCCGTTTTCCGGCGGCTGCCCGGCGGCTCCTGCCCGGTTGGTCCAACTCTGCCCCGGGAAGGGGCTTTTGGCTCCGACCGGCAGGTGACGCGAGGGTGACCGGTACACGTCCGAAGGACGGTACCGGACGGCCCGGCGCCCCCGCCGCCGTTACGCCTGGGACAGGACCCGGGCGTCCGCGAAGAAGGACTCGGCGGCGATCAGCGCCCGCTCGTCGCGCAGCACGTCGCCCGGCCGGTTGGCGTGGCCGAGCAGCGCGCCGCCCCAGCGCATGCCCAGGTGCTCGGCGGTGAGCCGCAGGGTGCCGATCAGCGGCTCCGCCTTGTCCGGCTCGGTGGCGTACGCGGTGACCGCCCAGACGGTGCCGCCGGCCATCCGCGCGCGGAAGTCCGCGCCGGGCACCCGCAGCCAGCCCGACCAGTGGTCCAGGTAGTGCTTGGCCGCGGCCGGCAGCGCGTACCAGTACAGCGGCGCCACGAAGACCAGGTCGGTGGCGGCCAGGGTGGCGTCCAGCAGGGTGCGTTCATGGCCGGTGGGCGGCTCGTACCGGCCGTCCCCGGTGTGCCGGAGGTCCTCGAACGGCGGCAGCGGGTGGTCGGCCAGCCGCAGCCAGCGCTGGTCGGCGCCGGCCGGCAGGCTCGCCTCGGCGGCCAGCCGGGCGAGCCGTGCGGAGTTGCCGTCGGCGCGGGTGCCGGCGTCCAGGAAGAGGAAGGACCGGCGCGCGTCGGCGCGACCGCTGGGCTGGGACATCGGGACCCCCGTACGGACTGCGGATCGATCGAGGATCACGAGCCTACGGCGGGCCGGCGGTCCCGCCCGCGCTACTCCGGGAGCCCGGCCCGACGGCGCGCGACGGCCGCGACGGCCGCCCAGTCCTTCTCGCCGTCGCCGTGCGCCAGCGCGTCCAGGAACGCGTCCCGCAGCACGCTGCCGAACGGCAGCGGCACATGCGTCGCCGCACCGGCGGCGAGCGCGAGGTCGACGTCCTTGAGCCCGAGCGGCAGCTTGAACCCGGCGGGCTCGTAACGGCGTTCGGCCACCATCGAGCCGTACCCGGAGTAGATCGGGCCGGGGAAGAGCGTCCCGGTGAGCATCTCGATCAGGTCCGTCGGCCGGACGCCGTTGGCCTCGGCCAGGCTGCACGCCTCGGCCATCGACTCGATCGCGCAGGCCAGCAGGAAGTTGGTGCTGATCTTGGCGGTGTTGGCCTGGCGCGGGCGCTCCCCGAAGTGCCAGACGCGCCGGCCCATCGCGGCGAACAGCGGCTCGACCGCCGCCAGCGACTCCGCGCTCCCGGCGGCCAGGATGTTGAGCTCGCCGGCCTCCGCCACCGGCGGGCGGCCGAGCACCGGCGCGGCGACGTACCCGATGCCGTACTCGGCGTGCAGGGCCTCGGCGCGCTCGGCCAGGGCGACCGAGACACTGGCCATGTTGACGTGCACACCGGCCGTGGCGGCCTCCAGCAGGGCCGGGTCGAGCAGCAGCCGCTCCACGGCGGCGTCGTTGGCGAGCATCGAGACGACCGCGTCGGCCGCGAAGACCTCGGCCAGTCCGTCGGCGGCCCGGGCGCCGCGGGCGACCATGGCGGCCACCGGTTCGGGCGAGCGGTTCCAGACCCGGACGGTGTGCCCGGCCTTCAGCAGGCTGGTGGCCATGCCCCGGCCCATCGCGCCCAGTCCGACGAAGCCGACGGTCAACCCGCTCATCGCACACGCTCCCGCTGTCGCCCGGTGGCCGGAGAGATCGTCCGGCCACGACCAGCCGACTCTACGTCAGCCCTCCGATCGGGCGGGGCGCCGTCCGGTCAGGCCGCCGCGGCGTGCCGTCCGTCCGCCGATCCCGCCTCCAGCTGGGCGAGGACGCGGTGGCGCAGCAGCTGGTACTGGGCCTGCAGCCGGCCCGGGCGCTGCGGACGAGCGACCGGCCGGCCGGGGCCGACCCGCTCGTCGGGGCCGAAGCGCGCGCGGGTCATGTCGACCTCGGCGCCGGCGGCCGAGCGGTTCCACCAGTGCAGGTCCGTGCGGACCCCGCCGGTGTACACCTCGCCCATCATCAGCTCGCCGCCGAGCAGGTCGTGCACCACCAGGGCGGTCGCCCGGCACTGGCCGTGGGCGGGGTCGTCGGCACGCCAGTGGGCCTGGTCCTCGGGCGCGCAGGTGTCGACACCCCAGGAGGAGCGGATCGCACGTTCGATGTCGTTGAGGGTCCACGCCGTCATAGCGGGAAGCCTGCCATGCGGCACCGACAGCGGCAGCGGCTTTTCGGCGGCCGACCCCGTGTTCTGCGGCGACCCGCACGACCTTCACCCGTACGGGGAACCCGCCGGGGAGGCGGGGCGCGCCGGGGAGGTCGGGGGTCCGCCCCGGCGCGCGGGCCGGCCGCACGCCCTCGGCGCGGCCGGCAGTCCTCGGTGGGAACTACTTGGTGAGCGCCTCGACGCCCGCCTGCGCGAACTGCTCGTCCTGGTCGCCGCTGGGCGCGCCCGCGACACCGATGCCCGCCACCGGCGCGCCCTTGGACTGCACCGGGGCGCCGCCGGCCAGGAAGAGGGTGTTCGGGATGTCCTTGAGGTTCGGGGCCTGGGCGAGGCGCTTGGCCAGCTCCGAGGTGGGCGCGTTCCAGGAGACCGCGGTGAACGCCTTGCGCACCGCCGACTCCGGCGACTGCGGGCCGGCGCCGTCGCCCTTGAGCAGCACCCGGGTGACGCCGTCGCGGTCGACGACCGCCACCGAGACGCGCTGGCCCGCCTTGGCCGCCGCGTCCAGGGTGGCCTGGGCGGCCTTGGTGGCGGCCTCGATGGTCAGACCGGTGCTCTGCGCGAGGTTCTTGTTCTGGGCGTCGGTCTTGACGGCGGCGGCGGTGACGGCCGGGGTGTCGGTGGCCTCGGCGCTGGCCGAGACGGCGCCGACGGTGGCGGCGGCCAGCGCGGCCGCGGCGACGGTGCCGGTCAGCACCTTGGCACGAACGGAGGTCTTCTTCATGGTCCGGCTCCTCGTCGGATGGCGGTGGTGGGGTCGGATCCGATCCTCCGTTCCGGCCCCCCGGTGCCACATCGGCGGTCCGGACACGGCGTCCGGGCATGATGGACGACAGACCCGTCAGCCGATCGGTCGATGCGGGCGGCGACCGGGCGGGCCACCATCGAAGGATCGCCGCGGCCCGGACGGCCCGGACGGCCCGGACGGAACGAGGAGCGGCCCCGTGCACCACCCCGGCCCCTCCCCCGTCGACCCCGCCGACCCCGCTGCCGCCGCTGCCGCCCCCGCCCCCGCTCCCGTCCTGGCCTTCCCCGACCCGGACGCCGGCCGGCTGGCCGTCCTGCTCGACTCCGCCTTCCTCCTCCTGCTCGCCACCTCGCTCAGCCGCTACCTCACCCACCACTCCGGCAATCCGCGGATCCCCTGGGTGCTCGGCCTGAGCATCGCCCTGGCCGTCGTCCAGCCGCTCGGCTCCTGGCTCGCCCACCGCCGACCGCCCGCCCCCGGGCAGCGCCGCCGCCCCTGGCCGCTGGTCGCGGTCACGGTGCTCTGGGTGGTCCTGGTCCTGATCGCGCCGAGCTTCTCCTGGTGCGCCGTCCCGCTGGTCTACACGGCCCTGCGGACGCTGCCCACACCGGCAGCGATCCCGCTGGTGGCGGCGCTCACCCTGCTGGTGGTCGTCGGCGAGGTCCGGCTGCCGGGCCCGCTGGACGCCAACCTCGTCCTGCTGCCGCCCGCCGTCGCCGCACTGGCCACCGGCGTCTTCCTGTACATGGAGCGGCAGGCCGAACGGCAGCGCGTGCTGATCACCGACCTGGTCCGCACCCGGCGCGAGCTCGCCGCCACCGAACGGCGGGAGGGGACGCTGGCCGAGCGCGAACGGCTGGCGATGGAGATCCACGACACCCTCGCCCAGGGGCTGTCCAGCCAGCAGATGCTGCTCCAGGCCGCCGACCGCACCTGGGACGGCGACCCGGCGACCGCCCGCGGCCACGTCCGCACCGCCGCCGAGGTGGCCGCCCGGAACCTCGCCGAGGCCCGCCGCTTCGTCCACGACCTCGCGCCCGCCGAACTCGCCGACGGCCGCACCCTGGACCAGGCGCTGCGCTCGCTCGCCGAGCGGGAGTCCGCCGAGAGCGGGCTGCCGGTCCGCTTCCACCTGGACGGCACGCCGCTGCCGCTGCCGGCGGCCGCGCAGTCGGCGCTGCTGCGGATCGCCCAGGGGGCGCTGGCCAACGTCCGTGAGCACGCCGGGGCCTCGGCCGCCGCGCTGACCCTCTCCTTCCTCGGCGACCAGGCCGTCCTGGACATCGCCGACGACGGCCGCGGTTTCTCCCCCTCGCCCTCGCCATCGCCCACCCCCTCCCCCTCGCCCTCCCCCTCCGCGCGGCCCTCCGCCTCGCCCGATCCCTCCGGCCGCGGGCACGGCCTGCCGGCCATGCGCGCCCGGCTGCGTCAGCTCGGCGGCACGCTGACCGTGGAGAGCGCCCCCGGCGAGGGCACCGTGGTCTCCGCGGCGATCCCGCTCACCCCCGACCGCCCCTAGGCACTGGAGCCGTCCGATGAACCCCACGCCTGCCCCGTCGCCGGTCCGGCTGCTGGTCTGCGACGACCACGCCGTGGTCCGGGCCGGCCTGCTCGCCCTGCTGGCCAGCGCCGGCGACATCGAGGTGGTCGGCGAGGCGAGCAGCGGTGAGGAGGCGGTCGAACTGGCCGCCCGGCTGGCGCCGCAGGTGGTGCTGATGGACCTCCAGCTCGGCGACGGCATCGACGGTGTGGAGGCCACCCGCCGGATCACCGCGGCCCCGGACGGCCCGCACGTCCTGGTCCTGACCACCTACGACACCGACGCCGACATCACCCGGGCGATCGGCGCGGGTGCCACCGGGTACCTGCTGAAGGCCGAGCGGCCGGAGGAGCTGTTCGCCGCGGTGCACTCGGCCGCGCAGGGGCGCACGGTGCTCTCGCCGCCGGTCGCCTCCCGGGTCATGGCGCAGATGCGGGCCCCGGCACCGCAGCTCACCGAGCGCGAGACGGACATCCTGGCCCAGCTCGCCCAGGGGCTCGGCAACCGGGAGATCGCCCGTGCGCTGTTCATCAGCGAGGCGACCGTCAAGACCCATCTGGGCCGGATCTACGCCAAGTTGGGCGTCGACACCCGGGCCGGCGCGGTGGCCGTCGCCAAGGAGCGCCGGCTGCTCCGCTGATACCGACCTTCCGTTCGGATTGTCTGATTCCGAACAAACGGTTCCGCCGGACCCGCGCCACCCGGCTCCGGTGCCCGAACTACCGGCCCCACCAGCGCTTTCCCCGCACCGTCAGCTCCCCGCTTGCCATCCGGGCCGAGATCCCCGAGGGTGGGACGCTTCAGGAATTCAGCATTGACAAACCAACCACGCGGTTTGTTACCGTAACGATCAACGACGCCCCACCTCAAGGGGGCTTGCCGGGCCTGTGCGGAACGCTCTCGCCGGAGAGTGGCGCCAGGGGGGACGGCGGGAGTCCGGGGCGATCGGGGGGAGCGGCGGAGAGCCGCGCGTCGACGCGGCGCGGAGCGGGTCCGGGGGGACTCGCTCCGCGCCTCCCTGCTTCCCGTGCCACCCCCACCGATCCCCCACCAACCCCTCACCGCCCCCGTGCCGAAGCCGCTCCGGCCGGTAAACTGCACCGGGTAGTGCAATCCGCCGAGGAGGGGACCCGCCGATGAGCACAGCGAACCCGGCATCGACCGCCGGTTCACGCCGCATGCCGGAGAAACGCCTGGCCATCGCCCGCGCGGCGAGCACGGTGTTCGGCCGCGAGGGCTACACCCGGGCCAGCGTCGACGCCATCGCCACCGAGGCCGGCGTCTCCAAGCGCACCATCTACAACCACTTCGGCGACAAGGAGAAGCTCTTCCTCTCCGTCGCCCTGGAGACCGCGGGCGAACTCACCGAGATCATCGCCGGCCTGGCCGACCGTCACCTGCACAAGATCGTCGATCTGGAGGCCGACCTGGTCGCCTTCGCCGTCGACCGCGCCAAGGCCGTCCTGGCCGCCGGCGAGCACTACGCGCTCGGCCGCACCATCCGCGCCGAGGCCGGCAACATCCCGCCCGACGTCCTCGCCGCCTGGCTCGCCGCCGGCCCCCTGGCCTCCCAGCGCGACCTCGCCGACCACCTCGCCCGCCTCGCCGCCCAGGGCCTGCTCACCCTCGACGACCCCGACCTCGCCGCCACCCACTTCACCCTGCTCACCTTCAGCGGCGCGGCCGACCAGTCCTTCTACGGCGCCGTCCCCATCTCCGACGCCGCCCTCCACACCACCGTCGCGACCGGCGTCCAGGCCTTCCTCCGCCTCTACCCCCGCCCCTGACCCCACCGCCCCCTGCCCCCACCGGCCCCCGACCCCTGACGCTGCGGGCCCCGAAACCGCGCGGCCCCCGCCGACCGGCGGGGCCGGCATCCGTCCCGGGACAGACCGCGCGGATCGGTCCGCCGCCGGACGCCGCCCCCGCACGTCTCTGGAAACCTCCTCGGCGTACCGGAAACACGCGAGCAGTTCCCGGGTCGCGTCGATGCCGTTCAGCACCGGCATCCGGATGTCCATCAGCGCCACGTCCGGACGCCGTTCCCGGACCAGGTCCACCGCGGCCCGTCCGTCGGCCGCCTCGCCGACCAGCACCAGATCGTCGGCGGACTCGACCAGGACCCCGAACCCGGCACGGACCAGCGGTTCGTCGTCGGCGATCATCACCCTGATCGTCACAGCGTCACTGCGGTCTGCTCGTCGACGCACTCGTCAACGCACTCGTCCGCGGAGGGCGCGGCAACCACGCCGGCGGCCGGAACGGCCACCGGCCGACGTCCGGCGATCGGAAGCCGCACCAGCACCCGGAATCCGCCGCCGGGCAGCGGCCCCGCCTCGGCCCCCCGTGGAGCGCGGCCCGCTCCCGGATGCCGACCAGACCGTGGCCGTCCCGGGCCGTCCCGGCGGGCCAGCCGCACCCCTCGTCGCGAACCGACCGTCGCTTGCCCGGTGGTTTGCTCCGGTCCACACTGATCACCGGACGAAGGGGACGCCATGGCGGAGGGCACGGCGACGGCCGCGGGGGGCGGGTCGGAGGCGTTCGGGGCGCGGCTCCAGGCGTTCCGCAGGCGGGCCGGGCTGAGTCAGCAGACGGCCGCGGCGCGGGCCGGGGTCAGCACCAGGGCGCTGCGCGACCTCGAACACGGGCGGGTCCGGCGCCCCCGGGCGGGCACCCTGCGGCAGCTGGCCGAGGCCCTGCGGCTGACCGACGGCGAGCTGGCGGAACTGCTGGCCGCCGACCCGGCCGAACCGGTGGCCGGCGCCGGGCGGCCGCGGCTGCTGATCCTCGGCCCGCTCGTCCTCCGGCACGACCGGACCACCGTCCCGGTGACCGGCCCGATGCTGCGCCGGCTGCTCGGCCTGCTCGCGCTCAAGCACCCCGCGCCCGCCACCCGGCAGGAGATCACCGACACCCTCTGGCCGTCCGGGCCGCCCGACTCCCACCGGAGCCTGGTCCACGGCTACGTCAGCCAGGTCCGCCGACTGCTGGCGCCGGACGGCCCGCGCACCGCCCCGGCGCCGACCGTCGTCCGCACACCCACCGGCTACCTGCTGGAGGCGCCGCGGAACCAGATCGACCTCGGCCGCTTCGACGAACTGCTGGACGACGCGCGACGCCTGCGCCGCACCCCGGACCCGGAGGCCTCGTACCGGGCGCTGACGCAGGCACTGCGGTACTGGCGGGGCCCGGTGCTCGCGGACGCGGACCCGGCGCTGCGCCGGCACCCGGCCGCCGTGGCGGCCGGCGAACGACGGCTCAGGGCCGTCCTGTTGCACGCCGACACGGCGCTGCTGCTGCGCCGCTCCGCGGAGGCCGTCCCGGTGCTGTCGGAGCTGGTCGACGCCGAGCCGCTGCACGAGGGCCTGCACGCCCGGCTGATGCTCGCGCTCGCGAGCTGCGGCGAACAGGCCGCCGCACTCGCCGTGTTCGGCCGCCTGCGCGCCCGGCTCGACGAGGAGTTGGGCATCACGCCCGGCGCGGAGGTGCACGACGCCCAGCTGCGGGTGCTGCGCCGGCAACTGCCGCTCGCACCGGTCGGCGGCCCGGCGCCGACCGCCCCGCGGCCGGCCCAACTGCCCGCCGCCACCGGCGTCCACGTCGGCCGGCGGCGGCAGCTGGAGGAGCTGGACGCCCTCGTCGCGACCGACCCCGCACGCCGTCCGCACCTGGTGGCGGTGGTCGGCGCACCCGGCATCGGCAAGACCGCCCTCGCCACGCACTGGGCGCACGCCCGGCGCGCCCACTTCGAGGACGGACAGCTGTTCGTCGACCTGCGCGGCCACTCCCGGCTCCCGGCACTCAGCCCCGACGACGTCCTGGCCCGCTTCCTCCGGGCGCTCGGCGTCCGGCCCGACCGGCTGCCCGCGGACCGGGACGAGGCCGCGGCGCTCTACCGCACCCTGCTCGCCGACCGGCGCATGCTGATCGTGCTGGACAACGCGCGCGACGCCGAGCAGGTCAGGCCGCTGATCCCGGGCGCCCCGGGCTGCGCCGTGCTGGTCACCAGCCGCAGCCGGCTCGCCGGACTGGTCGCCGGCGACGGCGCCCGCCAGCTCGCCCTGGAGGTGCTCGGCCCGGAGGAGGCCCGCCGGCTGCTCGGCAGCACCGTCGGCGAGTGCCGGGTCGCGGCCGAGGAGCGGGCCGCGGTCGAACTCGTCCGGCTCTGCGGCGGCCTGCCGCTCGCCATCCGGATCGCCGGTGCCAACCTGGTCTCCCGCGGCACCGGAATCGCCGACTACTGCGCCGAGCTGGCCGGCGGCGGCGTCCTCGGCCGGCTGCACGTCGAGGGCGACCACCGCTCGACGGTGCGGGCCGCCTTCGACCTCTCCTACCGCGCGCTGCCGCCCGCGGCCCGGCGGATGTTCCGGCTCCTCGGCCTGATGCCCGGCCCGGACCTGTCCGCCGACGCCGCCGCCGCCCTCGCGGACTCGGCCCCGGCCGCGTCCGCCGCACTGCTGGCGGTCCTGGCCAACGCCCACCTGGTGCAGGAGCGGGCGGCCGGCCGGTTCGGACTGCACGACCTGCTGCGCTCCTACGCCCGCGAACTGGCCCGCGAACTGGCCGGCGACACCGAGGCGCAGGCCGCCCGGGAGCGGCTCTTCGGCTGGTACCTGCGGCACGCCGACGCGGCGGCCCGGCTGCTCTTCCCCACCGCCCCCGCCCCGGACCCGGATTCCCGCACGCCGCCGGCCGCACCCCCCTTCCCGGACCACGGCCGGGCGGCGCGGTGGCTGGAGGAGGAACGCGAGAACCTGGCCGGCGCCGTCCTGGAGGCGTCCGACGCCGGTCTCATCGCCGTCGCCCGGCGGCTCGCGGAGAACCTGCACGGCTACCTCTCGACCGGCATGTACACCGGCGACTGTGCCGAGCTCGCCACCGCCGCCCTGCTGCACCGCCCCCGGCCCGACCGCCCCGACGGCCCGGAGCGCCCCGCGGGTGAGGTTGCCGACACCGACACCGACACCGACGCCGACGACGAGGCCACCCTCGGCCTGATCTGCTGGAGGCTCGGCCGGCTGCACGAGGCCGCCGACCACTTCTCCCGGGTGGCCGGGCACTTCCACGCCCTCGACGCGGCCCGCGCGGAGGCGGTCTCGCACACCAACCTGGGGATCGTCCACCGGGCGCTGGGCCGCCCCGGCGACGCGATCCGGGTGCTCGGCGAGGCCCTGCCGGTCCACCTGCGGAGCGGCAACAAGTACAGCGAGACCGTGGCACTCAACGGCCTCTCCGGCGCCCACACCGACCTGGGCGACCACGCCACCGGCCGGCAGCTGGCCCGCACCGCGCTCGCCATCGCACGCACGCTGCGCAACCGGGCCCTGGAGGCCAACGCCTTCCTGGCGCTGGGCGCGGCGCAGGAGCGCGCCCACGAACCGGCGGGCGCGGCCGACAGCTACCGGGAGGCGCTGCGCCTCGCCGAGCTGGTGCGCGACCGCTTCACGCAGGCCACCGCCCTCGTCGGCCTCGCGACGGTCCGGACCTGCCACGAGCCACGGGCCGCCCTGCGCACCGCGGAGCGCGCCCTCGTGCTCTCCCGGGAGGCGCGGTTCCGGATGCTCGAAGGCAACGCGCTGGACGCGTTGACCCGCGTCCGGGTCCGGCTGGGCGAGCCACGGGCCGCCCTGGAGACCGGGCACGCCGCCCTCGCCGTGCACCGCGAGACCGGACACCGGCCGGGCGAGGCGCGCAGTCAGCTGGCACTCGGCCACGCGCAGTCGGCCCTCGGCGCGCGCGGCCCGGCGTTCGGACACTGGCGCGAGGCGCTGCGGCTCTCCCGGGCGATGGGCGGATCCGGGATCCGCTGACCGGCGGTCCGGCAGTTTCCACGGTTCTGCCGGTCCGCCCTTCCGACCGCCGCTCCGGTGACGGAACCGCAGGTCAGCACCGGTGCGCCCGCGTTCGCCCGCTCCCTCCCGGCCTCCGGTCCGGCTCCCGGAACCCCACCAGACCCGCTCCCTACGGTGTGATCATCAACCCCGCGCCCCGAGGGATCGAACGCCCATGGACGACCTCCTGACCCACCGGCCCACCGCGGCACCACCGACCGCCGAACCGGCCATCTGGTCCCGCAACTTCCGCTACTACTTCACCGCCCGCAGCGCCGGCCTGCTCAGCTGGGCCATGCTGCCGGTCGCGGTCTCGGCCGGCCTGCTCAGCGGCGGGTACGGCCTGGACACCGCCGGGTACGCGATGGCCTTCCTGGTCGGCCCGTTCGCCGGTCTGGTGCTGTTCGGCGGCGTGCTCGCCGACCGGTTCACCGCCCGCCGGATGATGATCGCCGCCGACCTGGCCAACCTCACCGCCCATGTGCTGCTCGCCCTGCTCTTCCTGCACGGCATCGACCACCTCTGGCAGCTGTACGCCCTGCTGGTGGTGGCCGGTACCGCCAACGCGATGTTCCAGCCGGGCGCCTCCTCGACCGTCCCGCTGGTCTCCCGCGACGTCCAGGGCGCCAACGGCGTGCTGCGCACCTCCGAGGCGCTCACCGGCCTCGGCGGCCCGGCCCTGGCCGGCGTCCTGGTCGGACTCGGGGACACCGCCTGGGTGATGGTCATCTCCGCCGTCGCCTACGGCACCAGCGCCGCCTGCCTGTTCACCCTCCGGCTCGGCACGGTGCCCGCCCCGCCGCCCGGCGGGAGCATCTGGCACAACCTCGCCGTCGGCTGGCGGGAGTTCCGCGCCCGCAGCTGGCTCTGGGGCGTGATCGTGATCTGGATGGTCTTCGCGGTGCTCTCCTGGGGCCCCCAGCTGTCGGTGGCCGCCGGCGTCATCGTCCCCCGGTACGGCGCGACCGCCTTCGGCCTCCTCAACTGCGCCCTCGGCGCGGGCACCGTGGCCGGCGGCCTGCTGGCGATCCGCTACAAGCCCGCCCGCCCGCTCGCCGCCGGAGCCGTGGCGATGCTGGCCTACCCCCTCTACCCGCTCGGCATCGTCCTCGGCTGGCCGGTCTGGCTGCTCGCCGCCGCCCAGGTCGCGGTCGGCGCCGGCATCGGCGTCTGGGGCGTCATGTGGGCCACCAGCGTCCAGACCCAGGTCCCCGGCGAGGTCCTCAACCGCGTCCACGCCTACGAGGTCGCCGGCTCCGTCGGCATGTACCCCCTCGGCAGCGCCCTGGCCGGCCCCGCCACCCACGCCTTCGGCACCGACCGCGTCCTCCTCCTCGGCGCCGCCACCGCCCTCCTCACCGCCACCGCCCTCCTCGCCACCCGCCCCATCCGCACTCTCCCCCGCACCCCACCCCACCCCTGACCCCACTCCGCACAACACAAAAGCCGCAGGTCATCTGACCTGCGGCTTTCGATACTGGAGCGGGCGACGAGAATCGAACTCGCGCTCTAAGCTTGGGAAGCTCATGTTCTACCATTAAACTACGCCCGCCTGATGAGCCGTCAGAGACCGCTCGATCTGCCCCTCACTGTACCCCATCCGTGACGGTGGCTGCACAGGTGGCCGCGGGTGGCGGCGGAGGCGCGGGGGGTGGGTGGAGGCGTACTGTGTGGGCCGCGTGAGAGTGCCCCGGTGGGTGGGCGCGGGGCGGCGAGCCTTGGTGTGGAATGTCCGGTACATCCCCTAATGTGACGCTGGTCCCGGGGGCTCCGCCGTTCGGGGCGACGAGTACGGGTGAGTACTGGGGTAAGGATGGGAAGGGGACCGATGGAGCAGCGCGCCGTCGTTCGTTGTGCCGAGGGGCACCTGTTCAGCACCACCACGTTCCCGATGCAGAACCTCGGACCCGGTCGGCTGGGGCCCGGTCGGCTGATCAGGTGTCCGCAGTGCGGACGGCTGCGGAGCTCGGTGCTGGCCGACGTACGGGAGCTGTCCGAGCCGCAACTGGCCCGGGCGCTGCGGCTGGAGGCCGCGGAGTTCCTCGCCTGACGAGGGCGGGGACGGGAGAGATGTGAAGGCCGCGGCCCCGGGCGATTCGTCCGGGGCCGCGTCGTGCACGTAACCTCGAAGCGTGCTGCTCTCTGACAAGGACATCCGGGCCGAGATCGACAACGGCCGGGTGGTGATCGATCCGTTCGACCCCACGATGGTCCAGCCGTCGAGCATCGACGTGCGCCTGGACCGCTTCTTCCGGGTCTTCGAGAACCACCGTTACCCGCACATCGACCCCTCCGAGGAGCAGCCGGACCTGACCCGGCTGGTCGAGCCGGAGGGCGACGAGGCGTTCATCCTGCACCCGGGCGAGTTCGTGCTGGCGTCGACCTACGAGGTCATCACGCTGCCGGAGGACGTCGCCTCGCGGCTGGAGGGCAAGTCCAGCCTCGGCCGGCTCGGGCTGCTGACGCACTCCACGGCCGGCTTCATCGACCCGGGCTTCAGCGGGCACGTCACGCTGGAGCTGTCGAACGTCGCCACGCTGCCGATCAAGCTCTACCCGGGGATGAAGATCGGGCAGCTCTGCCTGTTCCGGCTCTCCTCGCCGTCGGAGCACCCGTACGGCTCGGAGCGGTACGGCTCGCGGTACCAGGGGCAGCGCGGTCCGACGCCGTCCCGGTCCTACCTGAACTTCCACCGCACGCAGGTCTGAGCAGGTCCGAGCAGGCCTGAGCGGGACGGAGCGGAGCGCACGGTGCGGGCGGTCACCCCTGGGCAGGGGTGACCGCCCGCCGGCGTGTCAGGCCCGCTTCGGGCGGGTGACGGCGACCAGCTCGCTGCCGTCCTCGGAGAGCCGCAACTCGGTGCGCAGCTCGGCCAGCTCGCCCAGGTGGTGCAGGTGGGTGCCGCCGCAGGAGATCCGCGCCGCGCCCTCGGGCAGCTCGCAGTGCCACTCGCGGCGGGCGGTCAGCTCCGGGCCGGGGACGTCGATGCGCACCGGGGCGTCGGCGGCGATCCAGGAGGCCAGCCGGCGGTTGACGGCCTCGGTGAGCTCGGGGAGGGCGTCGGCGAGGGCCGGGAGCTCCTCGGTGGCCTCGGCGGTGAAGCCCTTCTTGCGCAGCGACTTGCCGAGCCGGTAGGTGTCGGTGCTCGCCTCGGTGTCCATCACCGAGGTCGCCATGGCGAGGCTGTCGAAGTCCGGGTGGCCGAAGGCGTCGGCGCGGCCCGGGTCCTTGCGCCAGCGCGGCGCGAGCGCCTCGTTGAGGGCGAGGGCGAGCAGGTGGCAGCCGCTGTGCGAGGCGCTGAGCGCGCCGCGGCGGGAGGCGTCGACGGCGAGCACGGCGGTGCGGCCGACGAGGTCGCCCGGGTCGGCCGCGAGGACGTGCAGGACCAGCCAGGACCACTCCTCGTCGCCGCGCCGGACCGGGATGTCGGCGCCGACCAGCGGCGCGCCGCCGTCCGGGCCCACCGCGCCGGTGAGGCAGTCGACGACGGCCAGTTCGACGCCGTCCACGGTGAGGGTGCCGAGGTCGGCGGGCTGGTCGGGCCAGGTGTGGTCGAGCGGGTGGAACGGGGTCGCCCCGGTGACCACGGCGTAGCGGCCGTCGTCCAGCGGGTGCACCGCGAGCACCGTCGACTCGCCGGTCACCGCCCCGGACGGGAAGCTGACGTGGGTGGTGGGGAGGGTCATGCCGGGCTCCGTGCGGGTGAGGGTCGGGTGAGGGCGGGAAGGAACGTGGTCGGGAAAACGCGACGGGCCCCGCGAGGCGAGGCCCGTCGTCCATTGTCGCCGAGGGTCCCCGTCGGCGCGGGGACGCCCCCGGTCAGCCCAGGGTCGGCAGCTTGATCAGCACCAGCAGGGCCAGCAGCTGCAGCGCGGCCGCGCCGGCCGCCTTGCCCCAGGGCAGGTCGTGCACCCGGCGGACCATCAGGGCCAGCAGGTAGCCGCAGAGCAGCCAGGTGGCCCAGCCGACGGCCTGGACGAGCAGGTTGTCGGCGGGCAGGACCAGCGCCAGCAGCAGCCGGGGCGCGTCGGTGACCCAGCCGATCAGCACGGCGAGGCCGACGGTGGACTGCCACGGGCCGTCGCCGCCGAACTGCCGGGCCAGCCCGTACGTGACCGCGCCGAGCATGGCGCCGGCCAGGGTGAAGCCGATCGCGGCGGCGAGCATCGCGGTGAGCGCCACGGTGAAGGTCGAGTTGACCACGTCGTCGCGGGTCAGGCCGATGCCGAGCACGGCGAGGGCGCCGTACAGCAGGGAGACGGTGACGGCGGGGAGCCAGACCTGGTGGTCGCGGGTGCGGTCGAAGACCGCGGTGGGGGTGCGGAACAGGCCGGCCAGCAGCTCGCGCCAGGTCGGCCGGGGGCCGACGGCCTGCGGCGCGGACTGGCCGCCGGCCCGGTAGACGGCGACGTTGTCCTGGCCGTAGGGCTCCTGGTACTGCTCCTGATGCGGCGGCTCCTGCTGACCGTACGGCGGCCGGCCGTAGGAGGACGGCTCGCCCGCGTACGGGTCGGCGCCGACCGGGAAGGCCCGGGTGTGGCCCGGGTTGTCGGCCGCGTACTGGTCCGCGTGCGGAGCCGGCTGCGGAGCCGGGTACGGAGCCTGCGGGGCACGCGGACCGTACGGGTCGTAACCGCCGTAGGGGTCCTGGTGCGGCCCCTGCTGCGGGCCGGTGAAGTACTCCGGCCCGTCCGTCGGCCCGTACCCCCCGGGCGCCGCCTGCTGCTGCGGGGGCGCCGACCACCCGCCATGGGGGTCGGCGCCCTGACCGCTGTCGTATCGATTGCCAGCCACGTTCCGAAGGTACCCGCCAGGCGGGCGCCGCGGCGGACGGGCACCGGACCGGGGCCGGTTTGCAGCGAGCCTGTTACCGCCGACCCGCCTGCCCGTCGCCCGTCCCCGGGCTCAGCCCCGGACGCCGACCTTCGGCCCGTGCACCGCCGCCGCGGCGCTGGTGCCGGCCGGGCACCCGCCCGGGCCGGCCGAGGTGCGCACGGCGCCGACCGGCAGCAGCGTGCCGCAGGCGATCCGCACGCCGTTCGGCAGCTCGTTGTCCGCCTCGACGATCGCGCCGTCGCCGATCACCGCGCCGTCCAGCGCGGTGCGGTCGCCGACGGTCGCGAAGGCGCCCACGATCGAGTCCTTGACCAGGGTGTCCGGCCCGATGACGGCGCCGGGCAGGATCACGCTGCCCTCGACGATCGCGCCGGCCTCGACCACCGCGCCCTCGGCGACCACCGTGCCGCCGCTGAGCACCGCGCCGTCCCGCACGGTCGAGCCGGGCAGCAGCAGGGCGTCGCCGGTCGGGCCGGGGACGGCGGGCGAGTCGACCTTGCCGAGCACCAGGTCGGCCGAGCCGCGCACGAAGGCGGCCGGGGTGCCGAGGTCGAGCCAGTACGAGGTGTCGACGACGCCGCGCAGCAGCGCGCCGGTGGCCAGCAGCTCGGGGAAGGTCTCGCGCTCGACGGAGACCTCGCGGCCGGTCGGGATGCGGTCGATGACCGAGCGGGTGAAGACGTAGCAGCCGGCGTTGATCTGGTCGGTGACGATCTGCTCCGGCGTCTCCGGCTTCTCCAGGAACTCCAGCACCCGCCCGTTCGCGTCGGTGGGGACGAGCCCGAAGGCGCGCGGGTCCTCGACCCGGGTGAGGTGCAGGGTGACGTCGGCCCCGGCGGCCACGTGGCCGTCGCGCAGGGCGGCGATGTCCACGCCGGAGAGGATGTCGCCGTTGAACACCAGGACCGGCTCGTCGGGGCCGCAGGTGAGCCCGGTGGCCGCGTTGCGGATGGCGCCGCCGGTGCCGAGCGGCTCGCGCTCGGTCAGGTAGACCAGCTCGATGCCGTAGGGCGTGCCGTCCTGGAAGTGGTCCTCGAAGACCTCGGCGAGGTAGGAGGTGGCGAGCACCACGCGGGTGACCCCGGCCGCCGCCGCGCGGGCCAGCTGGTGCGCGATGAAGGGGACGCCCGCCACGGGCAGCATGGGCTTGGGGGTGTGGGTGGTCAGCGGACGCAGTCGCGTGCCCTTACCACCGACCAGCATGATCGCCTCGGTCATGGTCTGCGCTGTTCCCCTTGTGCTCTCTGCGGCCCGGCCCGGCGGGCCGATACCTCCGTCGGTCTGCTGTACGCCGTCCCGGGGGCCGGAACGGATCGACCGGCTCGCGGCCGGTCCGGCGCCTACTGTATTTCCTCCTCACCGCGGGGCCGCCCGGCGGCCCGGCGCCCGGCGCCCGGTCCGGTGACCGCGGCGCGGCCCGCGGACCCGGAAAGCCCGGCCCGGGCGGGCGCCGGTGGGCACCCCCCGGGCCGGGCGGTTGTTGCAGAACTGTCGAAGAACCGGGCCGGTTCACGACCACGTCGGGTCGGCCGGGACCGCGCCGGCCGCGCCTCAGGCGTCGACGGTCTGTGGCTCCTCCGTCCCGGCCGGCGGAGTCGCCTTGACCGAGTCGAGCAGCAGCTGCGCGACGTCGACGACCTTCAGGTGCTCCTTGGCCGCGCCCTCGTTCTTCTTGCCGTTGACCGAGTCGGAGAGCATGACGAGGCAGAACGGGCAGGCGGTGGAGACGATGTCCGGGTCGAGGGACAGCGCCTCGTCGACGCGCTCGGTGTTGATCCGCTTGCCGATCCGCTCCTCCATCCACATCCGCGCGCCGCCGGCGCCGCAGCAGAAGCCGCGCTCCTTGTGGCGGTGCATCTCCTGCTGGCGCAGCCCCGGGACCTTGTCCATGATCTCGCGCGGCGGGCTGTAGACCTTGTTGTGGCGGCCCAGGTAGCAGGGGTCGTGGTAGGTGATGAGGCCCTCGACCGGGTTGACCGGCACGAGCTTGCCCTCGTCGATGAGGTGCTGCAGCAGCTGGGTGTGGTGGATGACCTCGAAGTGGCCGCCCAGCTGCGGGTACTCGTTGGCGATGGTGTTGAAGCAGTGCGGGCAGGTCGCCACGATCCGCTTGACCGGGGCGTCCTCCAGGGCCGCGTTCAGGGTCTCGACGTTCTGCGCGCCGAGCATCTGGAAGAGGAACTCGTTGCCCAGCCGGCGGGCGGAGTCACCGGTGCAGGACTCCTCCTTGCCGAGGATCGCGAACTTCACGCCGGCGGTGTGCAGCAGCTCGGCGAAGGCCTTGGTGGTCTTCTTCGCGCGGTCCTCCAGGGCGCCGGCGCAGCCCACCCAGTACAGGTACTCGACCTCGGCGGGGTCGATGTCCTCGCCGATCACCGGCACCTCAATGCCGGTCTCCTTCTTGAGCTCCTTGACCCAGTCCAGACGGGCCTTGGTGGCCATGCCCCAGGGGTTGCCCTTGTTCTCCAGGTTCTTGAGCATGGTGCCGGCCTCGGTGGGGAACGAGGACTCGATCATCACCTGGTAGCGGCGCATGTCGACGATGTGGTCGATGTGCTCGATGTCGACCGGGCACTGCTCGACGCAGGCGCCGCAGGTGGTGCAGGACCACAGCACGTCGGGGTCGATGACGCCGTTCTCCTCGGCGGTGCCGATCAGCGGGCGCTCGGCCTCGGCCAGCGCCGCCGCGGGGACGTCCGCGAGCTGCTCGGCGGTCGCCCGCTCGGTGCCCTCCATGTCCTTGCCGCCGCCGGCGAGCAGGTAGGGGGCCTTGCCGAAGGCGTGCTCGCGCAGGCTCATGATCAGCAGCTTCGGGGAGAGCGGCTTGCCGGTGTTCCAGGCCGGGCACTGCGACTGGCAGCGGCCGCACTCGGTGCAGGTGGAGAAGTCGAGGATGCCCTTCCAGGAGAAGTGCTCGACCTGGGAGACGCCGAAGACGGCGTCGTCGGCCGGGTCCTCGAAGTCGATCGGCCGGCCGCCGCTGGTCATCGGGCGCAGTTCGCCGAGCGCGGTGGAGCCGTCCTCCTCGCGCTTGAAGTAGATGTTGAAGAAGCCCAGGAAGCGGTGCCAGGCGACGCCCATCGAGGGGTTGAGGCCGATGGTGATCGCCCAGGCGAAGGAGATGCTGATCTTCAGCATCGCGAAGAGGTAGACCAGGTTCTCCAGGGTGCCGTGGGACAGCCCGCGGAAGGCCGCCACCAGCGGGTAGGAGATCAGGTACTTGGCCTCGTAGGAGCCGACGTTCTCCAGCGCGCCCTCCAGGCCGCGCAGGATCATGATGCACAGGCCGATGCCGAGGATCGTGTACTCGACGTAGAAGGCCTGCCAGGCGATCGAGCCGGCGAAGCGGGACTTGCGGCCCGCCCGGCCGGGCAGGCTCATCAGGCGGATCACGATCAGCGTCGCGATGCCCAGCGTGGTGAAGGTGCCGACCAGTTCGGTGAACAGCTCGTACGGCAGCCAGCCGCCGAGCACCGGCAGCACGAACTCGGCGTCGAACAGCTGGAAGAACGCGGTCAGCAGGGTCAGGCCCAGGGTGAGGAAGCCGACCGCGACGAACCAGTGGGCGACGCCGACGATCCCCCAGCGGTTCATCCTGGTGTGGCCGACGAACTCCACGGCCACGGTCTTCACCCGCTGCGCGGGCTGCCCGAAGCGGGTGGGGTCCGGCTGGCCGGTCCGCACCACCCGGTAGATGTACAGCGCCGCACGAGCGGCGAGCGCGGTGCCGACCACGAATGTGACCAGCGAGATGACGATCGCTGCTAGCTGCATCGGCTCTCCGTCTCCTGCGGCTTGCGTGTTACTGGTGTGCAGTCTCTCCGAGGGGAGTGTACTCGTCGGTAACTTCCAGCGCCGACGGGCCGGACATTACCGTTCGCGAACACCTCTCCTGAAGATGCCCAAGGTATGGCGGCAGTCACGCGGGCGCACAGCCGACGCGGCCGTCACCGCACTCCGGGCGAACCACTCAGCAAAGTTGAGCGCCATGGACTCATCCCTGTTGACGCCCTCGCCATCGTCATGCATCCTTGAGCCCGTAAAGCTCAACTCTTCCGTGGAGGTATCTACGATGGCACGCGCGGTCGGCATCGACCTCGGTACGACGAACTCGGTCGTCAGCGTTCTGGAGGGTGGCGAGCCCACCGTCATCACGAACGCCGAGGGTGCGCGGACCACGCCGTCCGTCGTCGCCTTCGCGAAGAACGGCGAGGTGCTCGTCGGCGAGGTGGCCAAGCGCCAGGCGGTCACCAACGTCGACCGCACCATCCGCTCGGTGAAGCGCCACATGGGCACCAGCTGGAAGATCGGGCTGGACGGCAAGGACTTCAACCCCCAGCAGATCAGCGCCTTCATCCTGCAGAAGCTGAAGCGCGACGCCGAGGCGTACCTGGGCGAGACCGTCACCGACGCCGTCATCACCGTCCCGGCGTACTTCTCCGACTCGGAGCGCCAGGCCACCAAGGAGGCCGGTGAGATCGCGGGCCTCAACGTCCTGCGCATCGTCAACGAGCCGACCGCGGCCGCCCTGGCCTACGGCCTGGACAAGGACGACCAGACCATCCTGGTCTTCGACCTCGGCGGCGGCACCTTCGACGTCTCCCTGCTGGAGATCGGCGACGGAGTCGTCGAGGTGAAGGCCACCAACGGTGACAACCACCTCGGCGGCGACGACTGGGACCAGAAGATCGTCGACCACCTGGTCAAGGTCTTCCAGGCGGGCCACGGCGTGGACCTGTCCAAGGACAAGATGGCCCTGCAGCGTCTGCGCGAGGCCGCCGAGAAGGCCAAGATCGAGCTGTCCTCGTCCTCCGAGACCTCGATCAACCTGCCCTACATCACGGCCTCCGCCGAGGGCCCGCTGCACCTGGACGAGAAGCTCACCCGGGCCCAGTTCCAGCAGCTGAGCTCCGACCTGCTGGAGCGCTGCAAGATCCCGTTCAACAACGTGATCAAGGACGCCGGCATCTCGCTCTCCGAGATCGACCACGTCGTCCTCGTCGGCGGCTCCACCCGCATGCCGGCCGTCGCCGACCTGGTCCGCGAGCTGACCGGTGGCAAGGAGGCCAACAAGGGCGTCAACCCGGACGAGGTCGTCGCCATCGGCGCCTCGCTCCAGGCCGGTGTCCTCAAGGGCGAGGTCAAGGACGTCCTGCTGCTCGACGTCACCCCGCTGTCCCTCGGCATCGAGACCAAGGGCGGCATCATGACCAAGCTGATCGAGCGCAACACCACGATCCCGACCAAGCGCTCGGAGATCTTCACCACGGCCGAGGACAACCAGCCGTCCGTGCAGATCCAGGTCTACCAGGGCGAGCGCGAGATCGCCGCGTACAACAAGAAGCTCGGCATGTTCGAGCTGACCGGTCTGCCGCCGGCCCCGCGTGGCCTGCCCCAGATCGAGGTCACCTTCGACATCGACGCCAACGGCATCATGCACGTCGGCGCCAAGGACCTCGGCACCGGCAAGGAGCAGAAGATGACCGTCACCGGCGGCTCCGCGCTGCCGAAGGACGACATCGAGCGCATGATGCGCGAGGCCGAGCAGTACGCGGAGGAGGACCACAAGCGCCGCGAGGCCGTGGAGACCCGCAACCAGGCCGAGCAGCTCGTCTACTCCACCGAGAAGTTCATCGCCGACAACGCCGACAAGCTGCCGGCCGACGTCAAGACCGAGGTCGAGACCGCCATCGGCGAGCTCAAGGAGGCCCTGAAGGGCGAGGACATCGCGAAGATCCGCGAGGCCTCGGAGAAGGTCTCCACCACCGCCCAGAAGCTCGGCCAGGCGCTGTACGCCAACGCCGACGCCGCCGGTGCGGCCGGCGCGGGTGCGGCCGGTGACGCCGGTGCCAAGGACGACGACGTCGTCGACGCCGAGATCGTGGACGACGAGAAGCCCAAGGGCGGTGCGGCATGACGGAGAAGCCGCAGGGTGCCGAGCCCGGCGACGACTCCGCCGCCGAGGAGGCCGTGATCAAGGCGGCCGAGGAGGCCGCCGCGGCCGGGGCCGAGGGCTCCGCCGCCTCCGGCACGGAGGAGGCCGCCTCGGCCAAGCGCGAGCTGGCCGAGCGCACCGCCGACCTCCAGCGCCTCCAGGCCGAGTACCAGAACTACCGCAAGCGGGTCGAGCGCGACCGGCTGACGGTCCGCGAGATCGCCGTCTCCAACATCCTGGAGTCGCTGATCCCGGTGCTGGACGACATCGGCCGCGCCCGCGACCACGGCGAGGTGACGGGCGGCTTCAAGTCCGTCGCGGAGTCGCTGGAGACGGTCGTCGCCAAGCTGGGCCTGCAGCAGTTCGGCAAGGAGGGCGAGCCCTTCGACCCGACCATGCACGAGGCGCTGATGCACAGCTACTCCTCGGACGTCACCGAGGACACCTGCGTCCAGATCCTCCAGCCCGGCTACCGGATCGGCGAGCGGATCATCCGCCCGGCGATGGTCGCGGTCGCGGAGCCCCAGCCGGGCACCCAGACCACGTCCGGTCCGGACTCCGACGCCGCCAAGGGCGGGGAGAAGAAGGACCAGGCCGACGGTGGCTCGGACAGCTGACCAGCGGTGACAGCTGAAAACCCCTGCGCTGCGGAGTCGTACGCCGGCCAGTACGGCGGCCGGCTCCGCAGCGCGCTGTCGATGGGTCCGGGCACGGAACGCCGTGCCCGGACCGTTGACAGCACTGTGACGATGGACCTCGGGAGGTGGCGCCGGCCATGAGCGGCAAGGACTACGTGGAGAAGGACTACTACAAGGTCCTCGGCGTGCCCAAGGACGCCAGCGCCACAGAGATCAAGAAGACCTACCGCAAGCTGGCGCGCGAGTTCCACCCCGACGCCAACAAGGGCGACACCAAGGCCGAGGAGCGGTTCAAGGACATCTCCGAGGCGTACGACGTCCTCTCCGACGAGAAGCGCCGCAAGGAGTACGACGAGGCCCGCAGCCTCTTCGCCAACGGCGGCTTCCGCCCCGGCGGCCCCGGTGGCACCGGCAGCTACAGCTTCGACTTCGGCGACCTCTTCAGCGGCACCCAGGGCGGCAACACCGGCGGCCTCGGGGACGTCTTCGGCGGCCTGTTCAACCGCGGCGGCCGGCAGGCCCAGCCACGGCGCGGCGCCGACGTCGAGACCGAGGTGACGCTCTCCTTCGAGGAGGCCGTCGACGGCGCCACCGTCCCGCTGCGGATGACCAGTCAGGCCCCCTGCCGGCTGTGCAACGGCACCGGCGCCAAGGCCGGCACCACCCCGCGGGTCTGTCCGACCTGCGTCGGCTCCGGCACCGTCAGCCGTGGCCAGGGCGCCTTCGCGCTCTCCGAGCCCTGCCGGGACTGCCGAGGCCGCGGCATGATCGTCGACGACCCGTGCCCCGACTGCCACGGCAGCGGACGCGCCAGCTCCGCCCGCACCATGCAGGTCCGGATCCCGGCCGGCGTCCAGGACGCCCAGCGGATCCGGCTCAAGGGCAAGGGCGCCCAGGGCGAGCGCGGCGGCCAGCCCGGCGACCTGTACGTCAGCGTCCACGTCGACTCCCACCCCGTCTTCGGACGCAAGGGCGACAACCTGACGGTGACCGTCCCGGTCAGCTTCCCCGAGGCCGCCCTCGGCGGCACCATCGAGGTGCCGACCCTGAACGGCCCGTCGGTGAAGCTCAAGCTGCCGCCGGGCAGCGCCAACGGCCTGACCCTGCGGGCCCGCGGCAAGGGCGCCACCCGCAAGGACGGCACCCGCGGCGACCTCCTGGTCACCGTGGAGGTCGTGGTGCCCCAGAGCGTCACCGGCGATGCGCTGACCGCCCTCGAGCAGTACCGCGAGGCGACCGCCTCCGACGACCCACGAGCCGCTCTCTTCCGGGCGGCGGAGGGAGCGTGACGACCAGATGACCCCCGACGACCCCATCGGCCCCGGCCTGGGCGAGGGCCTGCCCGGTGGCGGCGGCGCCCGCCGCACCACCCGCCGGACCGCCCCGCAGCCCCAGTACGTGCTGACCGAGGACACCCCGGTCTACGTGATCTCGGTGGCCGCCGAGCTCTCCGGCCTGCACCCGCAGACGCTCCGTCAGTACGACCGGCTCGGCCTGGTCTGCCCCGACCGCACCGCCGGGCGCGGGCGCCGCTACTCCGCGCGCGACATCCAGCAGCTGCGCGAGGTCCAGCGGCTCTCCCAGGACGAGGGCATCAATCTGGCCGGCATCAAGCGGATCATCGAACTGGAGAACCAGGTCACCGCGCTCCAGTCCCGGATAGCCGAGCTGGTCGACTCCCTGGAGGGCGCCGCCACCGCGCTCCAGCAGCGCGAGGCCACCATCCACGCCTCCTACCGCCGCGACCTCGTCCCCTACCAGCCGCCCACCCCGCACTCCAGCGCCCTCGTCGTCTGGCGTCCCAAGCGCTGACGGCCCCTGTCGCCACCGCGCACCGCCGCCGGTTTCCCCCTGGCCGGGGGGTGCCGGCGGCACGGCGTTGGTGAGAGAGTGTTGAGGACCTGGACCGAACCGCCGGTCAACGGATCCCGGCCGCCGCGACACGCCGTACCTCTAGGATCGCCGATGAGGCGGCGTGGCCCGTGCCCCTGTTGACCGCTTCCGCCGGTCGATGACGAGGAGACGAGAATGAACGGTCGGGAGCAGAGCGGCGCCGCGGCCGGAGCGCCGCGGATTCTCTCGACCGATGCCCGGGAACTCTATTTGGCCGTCCTCCGCAAGGACGGCAGAATTGCCCGGAAAGGAAACGACCCTGACGAATCACAGGTGTTCGACGAACTCCTGTCGATCGGTCTCCTGGTTCCGGATCTGGACGAACCGCGCATGCTGATCGCGGCCGATCCGGCCCAGCTGTCCGCCAGTCTGAGCCTCACCTGGCAGCGGCAGGCCCTGGAACATTTGTCCCGCGCCGTCTCGCTTCCGACCGAACTGGCCGAACTGGCCGAGGAATTCCATTCGCCGGGCCAGAGCGGCGGGCAGATCGAGTACGTCCGGGGCAAGGCCCTCATCAACCAGCGGGTGCGGCAGTCCACGGCCGGCGGGCTGGAGGAGGCGCTGGCGATGCAACCCGGCGGCCCGCGACCACCGGACGTCCTGGCCGCGAACCTGGAGAGCGACCTGGAGGTCCTCCGGCGCGGCGCGACGATGCGGACGATCTATCACGCCAGCACGCGGTACCACCAGCCCACCCGCGACTACGTCACCACGCTGGCCGCCGCCGGGTGGCAGTTCAGAACGCTCGACGAGCCCTACACCCGGCTCATCATCATCGACCGGCGCATCGCCGTCATCCCGGTCGATGATGACATGAGCCTGGCTGCCTTCATACACGACCAATCAGTCATCGAATACCTGGCCGAGGAAGTGTTCGAGCGGAACTGGGGCCGCGCACTCGAATTCGACGGCCACCCGGCAGTACCGCGCCAAGTGGTATCGAGGCTACGGCAGACCATCATCGAACTGCTGCTCTCGGGAACGAATCACCGAGTCATCGCGCGCCGCCTGGGGATCAGCGAGAGAACGCTCGCCCGGCACATCGCCGAAATGCGCGAGGACTACAACGTGGATTCCCTGTTCCAGCTCGGCTACGTTCTCGGACGGGCCGCCAACGAGGACGGCCCCCACGCGTAGCGCGTCCACCGCTCCCGGCCGCGCGTCCACGCGCCGGCACCGCGGGCGGCTCAGGTCCAGTTGATGTCGGCGTCGGTAAGGGCCGCGACATGCTCGGTCCGCCCGGTCTCGGCGGACTGCCCCTGCGGCACGCCGGCCCAGGCGATCACCAGGGCCGCCACACCCATGACGAGCGGAAGCAGAACCTTCCGGCCGGATCGGCGCATACGAGACATACGCACATCACTTCCTCTGAATGGATCAGCCACCGGACATCTAGAACGAACGTCCACTCATGGTGCCGTACAACACGGCCCGGTGTCACCATGCTTCCGCCACCCAGTGCGTCATCTCCCTGCCAGGCATCCAGATGACACCACGCAAACCTGGACGGGGCAGCGGTCACCGATGGACGATCAGTTCGCTCTCGATGGTCCATTGCAGGCTCGCCAAACTTGCCAATGTACCTTCAAATTCTCTGTTCAACCAACGATTCCCCAAGCCCTGTCAGCTGAGCAGCCCTCACCAACAGCATCTGCCGACACCAACCACCCCGGTCGGCCATTCCCCCGGAGTCGACATGACCGAGCCCTACCTGCGTCACCACGACAGCCAGGCCCATGAGGGCCGGCGTGCACGCGTGTTCCTGGCCGCGCCGCTGATGCGGTTGACCGGGCCCGCGGACAGTGTGGTGACCCTCGCCAGCCGGACGCGGCTGACGACCCTGCGCACCACCCTCCTCCGCAGTGGCGCCGCCGTGTACAGCGCCCACCACAGTGACGCCTGGACCGTCGCCGGGCGCGCCCCCGAGCCCCGTGTGCCGTCGGACTTCCGCGCGCTGCAGTCCGCGGACCTGGTCTTCGCCTACGTCGGCGCGCCGCTCTCCGCCGGCGTGAGCCTGGAGCTGGGCTGGGCCTCGGCGCTGCGCAAGCCGATCGTCCTGCTCGTCGACGAAGCCATCACCCACAACCCGCTGATCGCCACCATCGAGCAGGTCGCCCCCGTCCTGCCGCTGGTCTTCGACGACACCTGGTCCCAGGAGGCCCTCCACCACACCGTGGAGACCGCCCTCGACTGGGCCGGCATGGCGCTCTCCCTGCGCGAGGGCTTCTGGACCGCCCCCGGCGAGCAGTTCACCGTCCCCCGCCAGCAGCCCCCCGCCGTCGGCCCGTCCGGCTACTGGCCCACCGGCGCCGCCACCGGCTGACCGCGTTTCAGTCATCACGGGCCCCCCGCATCTGCCAGCCGAGCTGGAACAGCGTCTCCGCGTCGTGCAGCTCCCGCAGCCGTGCGATGTGCCCGGCCACCGAGCGTTCGCTCAAGCCCAGCCGGGTGGCGACCGCGCGCTGGGTGAGGCCGCGGGCGAGGAGGCGGCCGATCCGGGCGGACGTCGGGTGCGGGGCGTCGGCGGACCGGTCGACCGGGCAGGCGCGGACCCAGTCACGCTCGAACAGGCGGACCAGGTACGCGACGGTGGCCGGGTTGTGCACGAAGACGGCGCCGGCCGCGTCGGCGGCGTCCGGTAGGACGGCCACCGCGCGGTCGAACACCAGCATCCGCAGGTACGGCTCGTGCAGCACCCTGAACTGCGATCCGTACCCGGCCATCAGCGCGACGTGCTCGGCCACCGTGCGGTCGGCGAGGGCGACCGGCTGGTAGAGCGTGCGGATGGCTCCGCCGCGGCGGAGCAGCGCGAGGTCCTGGACGGACGCCATCCGCAGGCCCGCGATCGGGCGGTGGCCGGGCTGGGCAGCGAGCATCTCGTCACCGCAGTCGGAGATGAGTTCCGAGATCCGCTGCCGGATGTCGGCATTCCCCTCGACACGGATGGACCCGGTGGTGGCGGGGGCCGGACGGTGGGCGGCGTCGTAGACGGCGGTGAGCGGCGCGAGGGTGTCCGCAAGGCGGTCCGCACGGAGCAGGAGGCCGGTGGCCTCGCTGCACAGGTCGGCGGAGAGCCGGTCGCCGGCCGCGCGCGGGCTGGCGGCCGCATAGCCGTCGGCGGTGCGGACGAGCAGGCCCCGGGCGAGCAGACCGGCCAGCGCCACCGGGTCGGCGGTGTCCGGCGGGCTGAGCCGGCCGCCGTTGGCGAGCGCCGTCAGGTAGAGGTCCTGCTCGGACGGCGTGGGCTCATCCGTCGTCACGGCCGCCCCGCATCAGCCAGCCGAGCTGGAACAGGGTCTGGGCGCCGTAGCGGTCGCGCAGCCGGGAGATGTGGGCGGCCACCGTGCGTTCGCTCAGGCCCAGCCGGGTGGCGACGGCGCGCTGGGTGAGCCCGCGGGCGAGCAGGCGCCCGACCCGGTCGGGGGCTTTGTGGACGGGACCCTGGCTGAGGACGGCGGACCAGTCGGTGGCGTCGGCGCGCGCCCAGTCGCGTTCGAAGGCGTTGACGATGAAGGCGATCGCGGCCGGGTCGGTGATGAACGCGGCCGTGGTGTGGTCGTCGTTGGCGGAGATGACCGCGACCGAGCGGTCGAAGATCATCAGCCGCTGGAAGGGCTCGTCCAGGATCCGGATCAGCGAGCCGCGCCGGGTGACCTCCTCGACGTAGGCCAGCGCGGGCGGTTCGGAGACCGCGACCGGCTGGTAGATGGTGCGCAGCGAGCAGCCGCGCTGGAGGAGCTGGACGTCCTGCTGGATGGCGATCTTGAGGGCGTCCGCCGGGCGCGGGCCGGGCTGGGCGGTGAGGACCTCGGTGCGGCAGTCGGAGACCAGCTGGGAGATCCGGTGCCGGATGTGGATGTGGCCCTCGATGTAGACGGCGCCGCCGGAGCGCTCGGGCGGGCGGGGCATCGCGTCGTAGGCGCGGGTGAGGGCGTCCAGGGCGCCGGGGAGGTTCTCGGCCCGGACCAGCAGCCTGGTGGCCTCGCTGCGCAGTTCCGCACCGAGGCGGTCGCTGACCGAGCGGGGGCTGACGGCGGTGTAGCAGGCGTCCATCGGATTGAGCATCAGCAGGCCGACGGAGACGAGCCGGCGGACGGCGTCCTGGTCGGACTCGGCGACGTCGGCGATCCGGACGCGGCCGCCGTCGGCGAGGATCGCGAGGTAGAGCCGGCGGGCGGGCTCGTCGGGTTCGCCGACGGCCGCGGTGGCACCGGCCGAGCCGTCCGGGGCGGGTCCGCCCGGGAGGACCGTCGGGTCCGCCGTCGCCTCGAACGTCACGTCGAACGCTCCCTGCCGAATGCTCTCGGGGCTGGTGGTGCTCCGCGCGCGCCGCGCGCGGCGGTGATCACCGTACTGGTGGCCGGCGGCCCTCCGGACCCCGGGTGCCGTCGCACCCGGATCCGGGGGCCGCCGGTGTACGCCGCGGTCCCAGCGCTTCCGGCGAGGCGGAGCAGCAACGCCTCGCCGACTCCGGTCCCGGGGGCCATCACCACACATGGCGTCCCGGCCGGCGCTCTCCCCCCCGATATGCAGGCACGTGCGGACGTGCCGGTCGCATCCAGTACTGAAGAGCAAGTCGCCTTCCTCGGGCTGCGGTTGCCCGGACGACCTGGCGTGACTCCACCCTCACAGCGTGACGGCCGGTGAACAAGTGCCACCCTGCTGCATGTTCTCGCAATTGCAGGAACCTGCACCGGCGCTCCGGCGCGCACTTCGGCGGGCCGTTTCCGACTTCTGCGAACCCGCAGGTCAGAGGAGTGCGGTGAGGATCATCCAACCGTCCGTCCGGTCGGTGGCGGAGTTGCGTGTTCCGGAACCAGAGCACGGTTCGGGCAGCCCGCGACGCGGCGGACGGCGGCTCAGCGCCGCAGCGCCTCGGCCGGCTGGATCCGGGCCGCCCGCCAGGAGGGGTAGACGCCCGCGAGCAGCCCGGTCAGCAGGCCCATCAAGGGCGCCGCCGCGACCGTCGCCGCGTCCAGGACCGGGGTCCACTCCCGGACCACCGCCACCACGACGACGGTGACGGCGCCCAGGCTGGCCCCGACAAGACCGCCGATCACCCCCAGCGCCCCCGACTCGGTGAGGAACTGGAGCGTGATGTGCCGTCCCTTGGCGCCCAACGCGCGGCGCAGTCCGATCTCCCCGGTCCGTTCGAGCACCGCGACCAGGGTGGTGTTGGCGATCCCGACCGCGCCGATCACCAGGCAGATCCCGGCCAGCAGCAGGAACAGCTGGTTCAGGTCCGAGGTCACGCTGCGGCGCAACGTCCTCGGGTCGGGCGGCGGCACCGACTTGAGGTACTCGGGATGGTCCGGGCGCAGCGCGGTGGGCACCTCGTCGGCGATCTGCCGGGCGGCCCCCATCCTGGTCGACACCAGCATCCGCTCGCCCGCGCCGGGCGGCCCCCACACCCGCTCCGCCGTCGTGCTGGGGACGAGCACCGACAACGCGAACTCCGGCCGGCGCAGGCTGTCGTCGATGATGCCGACCACGGTGAACGGCTGGTCGCCGATGAACACGGCGGGGCCGGTCTCCAGCGTGGTGATGCCGAGCCGGGCCGCGACGCCGCTGCCGATGACCGCGACCGGCTCGGCCCGGTCGGCGAGGTACCTGTCATAGAGCCTGCCCTGGACCACGTGTGGCGCCGACGCCTCGACGGCCCCCGGGGAGGCCGCGACGACCCCGATCCGCTCGCCCCCGACGGTCCCCACGGGCGAGGACCGGACGGCCGTCTCCGGGCCCAGCCGGACGTCCCAGAGGACCCCGGCGTGCTCGACCCCGTTCAGCCCCTGGACCCGGTCGTCGGCGTCGGCCGGGAAGGTGCGCCCGGCGAACGGGTTCAGGTCGTGCGCGACGTCCTCGACGGTGACCTCGGTGGCGGTCAGCGGATTGAAGCGGGAGTCGATCTGGGAGGAGGTGGTCGCGGTGAGACCGAGCACCGCGACGAAGGTGCCGACGCCGAGCACGGTGCCGAGCGCGGTCAGCGCCGATCTGGCGGGCCGCTGGAGCATTCCGGCCACCGCCTCGGACACCAGGTCACGCGGGGTGAGCCGGGAGTGCTCGACGCTCCCGCGCCCGGAGCCGGCGCCCCGGACGGGGCGGCTGGGACGGAGCCTCATCGGATGGCCTGCCCGGTCGCCGCGGCGGCGGGCGAACGGTCGCTGAGCACGCCGTCCCGGATCGTCAGGGTGCGCGAGCCGCGCTCGGCGATCGCCGGGTCGTGGGTGATCACCAGGATGGTCAGACCGGCCAGGTGCAGTTCGGCGAGCAGTTCCATGACGACCTCGCTGTTGGCGGTGTCGAGGTTGCCGGTCGGCTCGTCGCACAGCAGCAAGGACGGTCGGCCCACCAACGCCCGTGCGACGGCGACGCGTTGGCGTTCACCCCCGGACAGCCGGCTCGGCAGCGCCTGCGCGCGGTGCGCGAGGCCCACCCGGTCCAGGGCCTCCCGCGCCCTGGCCCTGCGCTCTCGCGCGGGGACCGCGCTGTACAGCATGGCCAGTGCGACGTTCTCGACCGAACTGCGGTGCGGCAGAAGGTGGAAGGACTGGAAGACGAAGCCGATCCGCCGGCCCCGCAGCGCGGTCCGCCCGTTGTCGGACAGCCGCCCGGTGTCGATCCCGTCCAACAGGTACGTCCCCTCGGTGGGCCGGTCCAGCAGGCCCACGATGTTCAGGAAGGTCGACTTGCCGGACCCGGAGGGGCCGACCACCGTCACGAACTCGCCGCGGCGCAGCGCGAGATCGGCGGGTTTGAAGGCGGCCACGGCGGGCGGGCCCGGATAGGTGAGACCGGCCCCGCGGAACTCGATGACCGGGGGCTCGGGCAGGCCGTCCGGGGCGGAGGCGTCGGTCGGTGTCCGGCGTCGGCGCCTCACCGGGTACCCGCCCCGGGGGCGCCCTGCGCGGGAGCGGCGCGCAGACCGGTGACCACCCGGGCCCCCTCCGCCAGTGCGGCGCCCTCCACGGGCGCGACCTCGACGAAACCGTCCCCGGTGGTTCCGGTCCGGACCGGGACGCGGCGCTGGCGGCCGCCCTCCTCCAGCGCGGTGACCGTGGTCCGGCCGTCCGCCCCGGCCGACACGGCGGTCACCGGGACGACCAGCACCGGGCCGTCGGTCGAGGCGGCCTCGACCGTCAGCCGGACGTCCTGCCCTGCCAGCCTGGCGTCGAGCGGGGCGTCGGGCTGCACCACGATCGGGTAGCCCCCGGCGGCGCCGGCCTGCGGCTGGGCGGCCGCTCCACCGGCGGGCGCCGCGCCGCCCTGGCCGGCCGGGGCGGCGACCGCCATGCTCTCGGCGACCTCGGAGACCTTGGCGGTGGCGGTGATACCGCTGAGTTCGGAGGCGATCTCCACCCGCTGGCCGACCCGGACCAGCCCCTTCTGGTGGGCCGGCAGGCTCCCACCGACCTGCAGAGCGCCGGCCGACACCGTCATGACCGCGCCGGTCACCTTGGCCCCGACCCTGAGCGCCACATTGCCGACCCGGGCGGGGAAGCCCTCCAGGAAGACCACCTCGCCGGCCGGGACCATCGGGCCCTCGGCGGCCTGGGCAGCGGCGAGGTCCTGCCGGGCCTGGTCGAGGTCCTGCTTCGCCCGGTCCACCGTCTTCTGGAGCTCGGGGAGGGAGGCGCCGCCCGTGGCCTGGGCCGGGGCCTTCCCGCCCGGGGCGCTCGCGCCCTCCGGCGTCGCGGCCGCCGTGGGCGGTGTGGCGGGCGTGCCCGGCCGGGCGCCGTCGGTGGCGGCGGGCGTCGTACTCGGTGCCGGGGCCGGCGTGGTCGGCTGAGCGGCGGCTTGAGCCGCGGCCTGGGCCGCGGCCTTGGCGTCCTTGGCGTCCTGCCAGCCGCGTTCCGCCGCCGTGACGGCGCGCTGGGCGGCCTTGACCGCGGCCCCGTCGTCCGCCACCGCCGGCAGCGGGTCGTAGCCGGCCGAGGCGTAGAAGGCCTTCACGGCCGCCTTGGTCCCCGCCCCGAACTGGCCCTGCTGGTCCGCGCCACGCCCGTGTCCGAGCGCGGCCAACGCGGCCTGCAGCTGGGCGACATCGTCCCCGGAGGCGCCGGGCCGCAGGTCGCGGTAGACCGGCAGCGCGCCCTTCAGCGCGAACACCGGACGTCCCGACACCTCCATCAGGAGCTTGCCGGCGTCCACCGGACTTCCTGCGGACAGGGGCAGTTTGGTGACGACCGGAGCGACCGTGCCCGCTCCGCCGAGCGCCGGGGCGAGTTCCAGCGACTGGCCCGCCACCACGGTGCCGCGCAGGATGACCGACGCCTTCAGGACCCGGCGTTCCACCGGCGCGGAGAGGACGTCCGGCGGTGGTGCGGCGGTGTCCGCCGCGACCTGGGCGGGGGATTTGATCATGAGTGAGGCCCCCACCCCCGCCCCCGTCAGAACCACGGCCCCCACGACGATCCCCACCACCCAGCGGCGCCGTACGGAGACCCCTCGGCCCTCCGGTGCGCTGTCGTCCCCCGACTCCCCGTTACCGAGCCCGGATGTCGTTCCCACCCCGCCTGCCATGCCGTCCACCATCTCGTCGTCCAGGGGTCTCACCCCCCGGGAATGCCGCCTTCTTCCATGCTGGGCCTGCAGGCGAGCCACGCCTTCAGCGCCGGCCCGTCCTCCTTGAGCTTCTTGCGAAGCTCGTCCCCGAGCACCGGCTCACCGGTCCGCTCATCGGGCATCGGGTACTCGGGCACGCCGTTCTTGTGCATGCACTCCGCCAGGGTCCGCAGCCCCTCCAGCGACGACGGCTCCACCGTCGGCGGCGGGACCGGCTGGCCCGTCCCGCACTGGGCGTCGGCCTTCTTGAGCGCCTCCGGCGTCGTCTTCCCCTTGTCGACCGCCCCGTCGGTCACCACCACCCCGGCGGATCGCAGGCACTCCAGGTAGGCCGCCCCGGCCGCGCCCGACGGAATCGCGGGGCCCTTGCCCACGGCCGACGGCGACGCCTCGTCGGCGGGCTTGTCCGAGCCGGACGTACAGCCCGCGGCGCCCAGGGCGAGGGCCGCCAGCAAAGCGATCGCTGTTCGTCGATAACGGGGTGGTCGCATAGGAGGTCCATCCACCAGGGCGTTTCAGTCACGCCGGCATCGGTCAAGGGTTTCGTTCACCGGTTCGGCCAACGCGATCATAGCCAGCACCCCCGGAAGCTTCTACTGGACCAACGTACATATGGACCAAGGAACTTGACGTCGTGTTTGCTCTTCCTTGCCGGACGCATTCCCGACCGGCGGCCCGCACAGCCGGTGCGGGCCCGGAGTACCCGATTCACAGAAACGGACCACCATGCGCATGAACCGTACGATTCGTCGCTCCCTGGCGGTCGGCCTGAGCGTCGCGGCGCTCAGCCTCACCGGTCTGGCCGCCGCCGGCTCGGCGTCGGCCGCCGGCAAGGACGGGGGCCTGGCCCCGGGCGAGTTCGGCCTGTTCTACAACCAGAACCAGGCCGGCTACATCTTCGACCTGGCCGACAGCGACGTGAACTTCTCGAACGACGTCTTCCCCGGCACCTCGGTGGGCGCGAACGACAACACCGAGTCCTACTGGAACCGGGACACCCGTCGCTGGGACGTCTACACCGACGCCGACGGCAAGGGCATCCAGGGCTGGCTGCCGGCCGGCCAGAGCGGCAACGCCAGCGCCAACTTCAAGAACCAGATCTCGTCCGCCTACTGGCGCTGAGCCACCCCGCCGGCCAACCCGACCGGCGTGGCGCGAACACTGAAGTATCGTAAGCGGTAGGCACGTTGAAGAACCGCGGAACGGACGCCGCAGCCCGGTCCGCCCCGCGCACGGCGCCGTCCTCTGCCCGTATCAGCCGGGCAGAGGACGGCTTCCCGCAGGTTATACCCGTTCGCCACCACCCTGGAGCACCGATGCCCGCACGGTCGCGCGGCCGGGAAGCGCGCAGGCTTCTCGCCCTCCCCCTCGTCCTGACAGCCGTCCTCGCCGCCGCGTGCTCCTCGGGCGACGGCAGCGGTGCAGGGGGCGACGCGCAGAAGGAACCCGCGGTCGCGTCGACTCCCGAGCTGCTGGACGCCAACCAGGCCGCCTACCCCCTGCAGGCGTTCTCCGCCACGGCCGCGCAGATCGACCAACTGACGCGCGCCCAGGATGTCCTGGTGGACCAGTGCATGCAGCGCTTCGGCTTCCGCTTCACGCCGGAGGCCTCCACTCCTGTCGCCGACACCGGCCGGAACACGTTCCGGTACGGGACGGCGAATGCGGAGACGGCGTCCCGCAACGGCTACAACCGGCCCGAACTCGCACAGCCGCCCCGCCCCCGGCCCAACCTGGGGCCCAACGAGCAGCGGGTGCTGCACGGCGAGGAGTCGCTGGACCCGAAGTCGCTCCCCAAGAGCCAGGAGGAGGCCGACCGTCAGGGCGGCAGCGCGGACATGATCAACGGGCTCAAGGTTCCGATCGGTGGCTGCCTGCGCGAGTCCTTCCTGAAACTCCACGCACCGAAGCCGAACAGCATCGAGCCGCAGTACGTGTTCAACCTCGAGCAGCAGGCCAACAGCAGCTCCCGCACCGACTCCCGGGTGGCCGCCGCCGTATCGGCCTGGTCCGCCTGCATGGCCGAGAAGGGCTACCAGAGCACCAACCCGGTCAGCCCCGCCCAGGACCTCGGTCTGAGCGGGGCTGCGGCCTCCGGCCCCGAGGCGATCGCGGCGGCGACCACCGACGTGGAATGCAAGCGGAAGGTCAACCTGGTGGGCATCTGGTCCACCGTGGAGGCGGCCTACCAGCAGCGCCTGGTCGAGAAGAACGCGGAGACCCTCCGGCTCGCCCGCGCTCAGCTCGACGAGAGCCTGCGGCTGGCTACGTCGCTACTGCGCTGATCTTCCGGTCCGGGCCCGCCCCCGCGGGACCAGAGATAGGCGACGATCGCGGCCTCCACCCGCGACCCGACCTCGATCTTCTGCAGGATCGCGGAAATGTGGAACTTCACCGTCCGCTCAGTGATGGAAAGACTCCGTGCTATTCCCCGGTTCGTCGCGCCGGTCGGCAGGAGCGCGAAGACCTCTTGCTCCCGCCTGCTCAACTGCCCCGTGAAAGACAGTGCTTCGACCACCCATTTCGGCTGCGGAACATCGATAACGGACAATCCAACCCCCCCGATGATTCCGCCCTCCGGTCGGACGGTCACGCAATCCGGACACAGCGGGCGGGCAATCGAACAGCCACAACGAAAGCAAACACTACGCACACCACTTTGCTCGCGGAATATCATTCCAAGACGTGTTCGCGGAAATGCAACACCCACCCCCGGGAGCCCGCGGACCGGGCTCAGCGGGCCAGCAGCCGCCCGCCGGCCAGCGCGGCGGCCGTACCGCCCGCCGCGAGCGCCCAGCCGGCCAGCAGCAGGGCGAAGAGTCCGGCGGCGAGCCAGGTGAAGCCGGGGAAGCCGGTGTGCCGGGCGAGCGCGGCCGCCCCGGTGACGCAGGTGCCGATCGGGAAGGTGAACGCCCACCAGGTCATCGCGAAGCCCATCCCGGCCCGCCGGGCGCGCAGGTTGGCCACCACGGCGAGCGGCAGCCAGAGCATCGCGGCGCCGAGCACGGCGACCCCGAACAGTTCGGCCAGGGCGAGCGCGGTGGGCGCCAGGCCGGGCAGCAGCGGGCCGGCGGCGTCGGCGATCTGGTGGACGGCGGTGGTGGACTGGCCGAGCGGACCGAGCACCAGGAACAGCGACGGAGTGAGCGCCAGGGCCGGCAGCTTGCTGTGCACCAGGCCGGTGAGCACCACCGGCAGCAGCGCCAGGGTGGCCAGCAGACCGATCCCGAACAGCGCCGCGCAGCCGTACAGCAGCGCCTCTCGGGCGGTGCCGGCCGGCAGGTGCGGGACGAGCGCCGGGCCGGTGGCGGAGGCGACCAGCGGGGCGACCACGGGCAGCAGCCAGGTCGGGTTGGCGGCGAGCGGGGAGACGGTGTGCCGGGTGATCATCAGGTACGGGATGCCGGCCGCGACGGCGAGCGCGTACAGCGTGCCGGCCGTCCAGAGCACGAGGTCGAGCGCGACGGCCGGACCGGTGCCGATGACCCGGGAGCCCACGGTCAGGGTGCCGAGGCCGACCGAGAGCAGCGCCATCGGCGGGCAGCCGTAGAAGACGGCGGTGGCCGGGTCGTCCAGCAGGTGCGCGCGGGCGGCCGTGCGGTGCCGGGTGAGGTGGACGCCGCGGGCGGCGCCGATCAGCAGCAGGCCGGCCAGCCCGAGCGCCCACATCAGCTCGGCGAAGCCGGTCAGCCCGGGCCACCGGACCGGCAGCGCGGCGGCGCCGTTGGCGATGATCGCGGTGCCCATGACCACCGCGTACCAGTTCGGGCCGAGCTGGGCGAGGTCGAGGCGGCGGATCCGGGCGGACGGCCGCGGGCGGGCGTCGGGGGCGGTGCTGAGCAGGGTGGCCATGGCACCCACCGTCGCCCGGGGCGGCCGGTGCCGGTAGCACCGCGCGCTCTATGAGGGCATAGCCTGAGTCTATGGCTCTCTCTCCGCGCGTCCCCGAACTCGGTGCGCTGGAGCTGCTGCTCGCGGTGGCCCGGCTCGGCAGCGTCGGCCGGGCGGCCGCCGAACTCGGGGTGAGCCAGCCGACCGCGAGCGCCCGGATCAAGGGCATGGAGCGGCAGATCGGCGTCGCGCTGCTGGAGCGCTCCCCACGCGGCTCCCGGCCCACCGAGGCGGGCCGGCTGGTGGTCGAGTGGGCGCGGCAGGTGGTGGAGGCGGCGCAGGCGCTGGACGCCGGGATCGACGCGCTGCGCGAGCGCCGGGACGCCCGGCTGACCGTGGTGGCCAGCCTGACTGTGGCCGAGTACCTGATGCCGGGCTGGCTGCTGGCGCTGCACGCGGTCAGCCCGGGCACGGCGGTGACGCTGCGCACCGCCAACTCGGCGGATGTGGCCGGCCACGTCCTGGCGGGGGACGCGGACCTCGGCTTCGTCGAGGGGCCACTGCCCCCGGCCGGGCTGGCGGGCGCGGTGGTGGCGGCCGACCGGCTGGTGGTCGTGGTGGCGCCGGACCATCCGTGGGCGCGGCGCCGCTCGCCGCTGTCCGGCCGGGAGCTGGCGGCGACCCCGCTGGTGCTGCGCGAACCGGGCTCGGGGACCAGGGAGGTGCTGGAGATGGCGCTGGCGCCGTTCGGGGGCACCACCACACCGCGGCTGGAGCTGGCCTCCTCGACGGCGCTCAAGGCGGCGGCGATGACCGGGGCCGGGCCGGTCTGCCTGAGCGAGCTGGCGGTGGTGGAGGAGCTGGCGACCCGCCGGCTGGTGGCGGTGGAGCTGGCGGAGGAGCTGGACCTGCGACGGCCGCTGCGGGCGGTCTGGCCGGCCGGGCAGCGGCCGACCGGCCCGGCCCGGGAACTGCTGGCGCTGACCCGGCGGACGGCCGGGACCCACCAGGCGAGGATGGCGCAGGCGCGCGCCCTCCCGCCGCGGACGGACCGCAAGCCCGCCGGTGCGGCGGAGCGCCCCGCGCTGCGGACCCGACCCGACCGTTCATCCAAAAGTTGAGCGGAATAGACTCAACTTAGTGCATGCTGTAGACGGCAGACATCACGCACGACCAGGGAGGACCCCCCAGCAGTGGACGCCAGCAAGTTCACCACCAAGACGCAGGACGCCCTGTCCGCCGCGATCCGGCAGGCGGGCGCCGTCGGCAACCCGGACGTCAAGCCGGTGCACATCCTGACCGCCCTGCTGGAACAGCCCGAGGGCATCGCCAGGCCGCTGCTGGAGGCGGTCGGCGCGGACGTGTCCCGGATCGACGCCGAGGCCCGCCGCCAGCTCACCGGACTGCCCAGCGCCTCCGGCGCCACCGTCGCCGCGCCGCAGCTGGCCCGCGACACCCTGGCCGTGCTGACCGAGGCCGGCAAGCGCGCCGACGACCTCGACGACCAGTACGTCTCCACCGAGCACCTGCTGGTCGGCCTGGCCGCCGAGGGCGGGGCGGTCGCCGAGCTGCTGGTGCAGCAGGGCGCCACCCCGAAGGCGCTGCTCGCCGCCTTCAAGGACGTCCGGGGCAGCGGCCGGGTCACCTCGCCGGACCCCGAGGGCACCTACAAGGCGCTGGAGAAGTACGGCACCGACCTCACCCAGGCCGCCCGGGACGGCAAGCTCGACCCGGTGATCGGCCGGGACCAGGAGATCCGCCGGGTGGTCCAGGTGCTCTCCCGCCGGACCAAGAACAACCCGGTGCTGATCGGCGAGCCCGGCGTCGGCAAGACCGCCGTCGTCGAGGGCCTGGCCCAGCGGATCGTGGCCGGTGACGTGCCGGAGTCGCTGCGCGGCAAGCGCCTGGTCGCCCTGGACCTCGGCGCGATGGTGGCCGGCGCCAAGTACCGCGGCGAGTTCGAGGAGCGGCTGAAGGCCGTTCTCAACGACATCAAGCAGAGCGACGGCCAGGTCGTCACCTTCATCGACGAGCTGCACACCATGGTCGGCGCGGGCGCCGGCGGCGACTCCGCGATGGACGCCGGCAACATGCTCAAGCCGATGCTGGCCCGCGGCGAGCTGCGGATGGTCGGCGCCACCACCCTGGACGAGTACCGCGAGCGGATCGAGAAGGACCCGGCCCTGGAGCGCCGCTTCCAGCAGGTGCTGGTCGGCGAGCCCAGCGTCGAGGACTCCATCGCCATCCTGCGCGGTCTCAAGGGCCGCTACGAGGCGCACCACAAGGTGCAGATCGCGGACGCCGCCCTGGTCGCCGCGGCCACCCTCTCCAACCGGTACATCACCTCCCGCTTCCTGCCCGACAAGGCGATCGACCTGGTCGACGAGGCGGCCTCCCGGCTGCGGATGGAGATCGACTCCTCCCCGGTCGAGATCGACGAACTCCAGCGCTCCGTCGACCGGTTGCGGATGGAGGAGCTGGCCCTGGAGAAGGAGTCGGACCCGGCCTCGGTCGACCGGCTGGCCCGGCTGCGCCGCGATCTCGCCGACAAGAACGAGCAGTTGAGCGTGCTCACGGCCCGCTGGGAGCAGGAGAAGAAGAGCCTGAACCGGGTCGGCGAGCTCAAGGAGCGGCTGGACGACCTGCACGGCGCCCTCGAACGCGCCCAGCGGGACGGCGACTTCGAGCGCGCGTCCAAGCTGATGTACGCCGAGATCCCGGCCGCCGAGAAGGAGCTCGCCGACGCCCAGGAGCGCGCCGCCGGCGAGGACACCTCCGCCTCGATGGTCAAGGAGGAGGTCGGCCCGGACGACGTGGCCGATGTGGTGGCCTCCTGGACGGGCATCCCGGCCGGCCGGCTGATGGAGGGCGAGAGCGCCAAACTCCTGCGCATGGAGGAGGAGTTGGGCCGCCGCCTGATCGGCCAGGCGGAAGCCGTGCAGGCCGTCTCGGACGCCGTGCGGCGCACCCGCTCGGGCATCGCCGACCCGGACCGCCCGACCGGCTCGTTCCTCTTCCTCGGCCCGACCGGCGTCGGCAAGACCGAGCTCGCCAAGGCGCTGGCCGACTTCCTCTTCGACGACGAGCGGGCGATGGTCCGCATCGACATGAGCGAGTACGGCGAGAAGCACTCGGTCTCCCGGCTGGTCGGCGCCCCGCCCGGGTACGTCGGCTACGAGGAGGGCGGCCAGCTCACCGAGGCGGTCCGCCGCCGCCCGTACAGCGTGGTGCTGCTGGACGAGGTGGAGAAGGCCCACCCCGAGGTCTTCGACGTGCTGCTGCAGGTGCTCGACGACGGCCGGCTCACCGACGGCCAGGGCCGCACCGTGGACTTCCGCAACGCGATCCTGATCCTCACCTCCAACCTGGGCAGTCAGTTCCTGGTGGACCCGGCCACCCCGGAGGAGCGGAAGAAGGACCTCGTGCTGGAGTCGGTGCGAGCCGCCTTCAAGCCGGAGTTCCTCAACCGGCTCGACGACATCGTGGTCTTCGACCCGCTGGGCACCGCCGAGCTGACCCGGATCGTCGACCTCCAGATCGCCCGGCTGGGCGACCGGCTGCGCGACCGCCGGCTCACCCTGGAGGTCTCCGCGGCCGCCCGGGACTGGCTGGCGCTCACCGGCTACGACCCCGCCTACGGTGCCCGGCCGCTGCGCCGGCTGGTGCAGTCCGCGATCGGCGACCAGCTGGCCCGGGCGATCCTCGCGGGCCAGGTGCACGACGGCGACACCGTGCTGGTCGAGCGGGACGAGGAGGGCGACCGCCTCACCGTCCGTGCCCGCGGGCCGCTGGAGAAGTAGCCGCCCGTCACGACCGGAACGATCATGGCCCGCCCCCGGAATTCACGGGGGTGGGCCTTGATCCGGCCATGCCCCTCCCGGTGGCTGCCACCCCTGTGAGGTGAGCCCCGGATGAGGCAGGATGGACTCGGAAGGGCGGCCTCTCATTGCCGACCACCATGTGCACTGAGGAAGAGGACCCCATGAGCATCGACCCGTCGTCCATCCCGTCGTTCGGCATGCCCCAGGGCGGCCAGCCCGGAGGCCAGGGCGGGCGTCCGGCCGGCCCGCCGCCGATCATCGTCCCGGACCAGAACCTGGTCGGACAGCTCCTCGACCAGATGCAGCTCAAGCACGGCGTGGACGAGGAGGGCGACCTCACCGCCCCCTGGGAGGGCTTCCGCGTCTACTACATGTTCCGTGGCGAGCAGAAGGAGCTCTTCGCGGTCCGGGCGTTCTACGACCGCCCGTACCCGCTGGAGAAGAAGGGCGAGATCCTCGACCTGATCGACGAGTGGAACCGTGAGACCCTCTGGCCGAAGGTCTACACCCACACCCACGAGGACGGCGTGGTCCGCCTGATCGGCGAGGCCCAGATGATCGTCGGCACCGGCGTCAACCTGGACTACTTCGTCACCACCACCGCCAACTGGACCCAGGCCGCCGTGGGCTTCGAGCAGTGGATCGTCGAGCGCCTCGGCCTGCAGGACGACATCGAGGGCGAGGACGGCGAGGGCAAGCCGTCCGACGACACCGACCAGAACTGACCCCCGGGGATCCCGACTCCCCCGTACGGCCCGCCACCGGCACCCCGGTGGCGGGCCGCGCTCGTTCCCGCACGCCCGCCGCGGTCACCAGCGGCGGCGCCGCCGGCGGTACCGGTGGAGCAGCAGGCACAGGCCGGCGAGGACGAGGGCCGCGAGCCCGGCGGTCACGGGGGCCGGGAGGTCCCCCGTCCCGGCGGCCGACGCCTCGACGGCTCCGGCACCGTCGGGCTTCGCCGGGAAGGTGACGGTGACCCGGGTGGTGTGCTCGGCCGTTCCGCTGCGGAGCGTGAGCTCCGCGGTCCACGGGCCGTCCGGCAGCCCCTTGTCCAGCGGGACGACCGCCTCCCCGACGTCACCGGGAGCGAGCGTGGTGCCCGTCCTGACCGGGAAGGGCCCGGCGCGCAAGCCGCCCGGACCGCCGGTCAGGGAGAGCGTCCCGCCGATGTCCAGCGCGCGGCCCCCCGTGTTGCGGACCCGGGCGTGGACCTCCCCCCGCCCGTCGCGGGCCTTGGCGGGACGGAGCCGCTCGATCGCGAAGTCCACGGGCGGCTCACCGCCGGGACCGACGTCGACGTACATGCGGACCCCGACCCGGCCCAGGATCGCCAGGTTCTGCGAACGGTCCGGGGGGTCGGCCGTCTGGGCCCAGATGACGCCGTACCGCTCCCCTGCGGCGGCCTCCTTGGGCACCCGGACGGTGGCCCGCACCCGCGCCGTCCCGGAGGGCTCCAGCTGGAGCTCCGTCCGGTCCAGCGACGTCCAGCCGGTCAGCTCGTTGGGGGTGCGGTCCGGTGCGAAGGCGAACTGCTCCTTCGCGATGGCGGCCGCCCCGGCGTAGAGGCTGACGCGCATCGGCGTCGAGGACTCGTTGGAGACCTCCACCCGCCGCTCGATGGTCGACCCCGGGGCGACGTGGTCGACGATGTACGCCTGCGCCCTGGGATCGTCACGGCGGTCCTCCGGAGCGTCGAGCAGCCTGATGCCGATGGTCCTCCCGGCGGCCTTCCCGGCGGCACCCGGCCTCGGGGAGGGCGTCCCGGGCGTGCCGTCCGCCGCCGCCGGCAGCACCGCGACCGCCTGGACGACGGCCAGCAGCGTCAGCAGGACCCAGTACCGGCGCGCGCCCCTCGTCCGGTCAGGCAACGGACTGGGTCAGCGTTCCGGTGTAGAGCCCGCCGATGGCGCCGGCGGGCACGCTGACGGTGACCGTCGGGTCCCAGGTCGCGGTGTTGTCACCGACGCCCGCGGACCCGGTGACCACCGTCTGCGCGGAGTTGGTCAGCGTCACGTTCGTCGTGGTGACGGTGATGACGCCGGTCGTCGTCACCGACCCGACCGTGTAGGTCGCGTCGGTGGCCGGAATCGTGGACGGGCCGTTGGCGAAGTCCGTCTCCGATGCCGTGACCGTCCAGGAGGCCGAGAGCAGGGCCCGGTTGTCGACGACGGTCACCGGGCCGATCGGCGCGCTGATCTGGGTGCCGGGCGCTCCCGAGCCGAGGGCGGCGCTCGCCGGAACCGACAGCGTCAGCGCGCCGGAGGTGACCACGAAGGTGAGCGTGGTGCTGGGGTCGGAGGCCGCGACGGCCAGACCCGGCTGGACCGCGACGAGGGCGGCGGCCGCGGCCGCGACGGAAAGTGTTCGTAAACGCACGGTGACTCCCGGAAACAGCCGCCCGGCGGCGGACCTGCAGGTTGACGTGATGTCAGGCAAACCGGCGCGGACCGTTCCCGCAAGACGGGGGCCGCCGCGCTGCGCCATAGGAATGCCGCGTTTCAGCCGGAAAGCCCGGCCGCCGGACCGGACTGGCGGCCCGAGAGCTTGTCCGCGCCCCGCGACCGTCGGAGGATTGGCCCGACCACAATCTGTGAGGAGCCGTGATGGGTGCGAGGCCGCTGTTGAACCGCCGGCTGGCGGGCATGGGAACGACGATCTTCGCGGAGATGTCCGCCCTGGCCACGGCCACCGGCTCGATCAACCTCGGCCAGGGGTTCCCGGACACCGACGGCCCCGAGGAGGTCCGCGAGGCCGCCGTGCGGGCCCTGCGCGAGGGGCGCGGCAACCAGTACCCGCCCGGCCCCGGCGTCCCCGAGCTGCGGCAGGCGATCGCCGGGCACCAGCAGCGCTTCTACGGGCTGACGTACGACCCCGACACCGAGGTGCTGGTCACCGCCGGCGCCACCGAGGCCATCGCCGCCGCCCTGCTCGCGCTGCTGGAGCCGGGCGACGAGGTGATCGCGTTCGAGCCCTTCTACGACTCCTACGCCGCCTGCATCGCCATGGCCGGCGCCACCCGCCGCCCGCTCACCCTCCGGGCCCCGGACTTCCGCCCCGACCTCGACGAGCTGCGCGCCCTGATCACCCCGCGCACCCGGCTGCTGCTGATCAACACCCCGCACAACCCCACCGGCACCGTCCTCACCCCCGACGAGCTCACCGCCATCGCCGAACTCGCCGTCGAGCACGATCTGCTGGTGGTCACCGACGAGGTCTACGAGCACCTCGTGTTCACCGGCGCCCACCACCCCGTCGCCGCCCTGCCCGGGATGCGCGAGCGCACCGTCTCCATCTCCTCGGCCGGCAAGACCTTCTCCTTCACCGGCTGGAAGGTCGGCTGGGTGACCGGCACCCCCGAGCTGGTCGCCGCCGTCCGCACCGCCAAGCAGTACCTCACCTACGTCAGCGCCGGCCCCTTCCAGTACGCCGTCGCCGAGGCCCTGAACCTGCCCGACGGCTACTTCGAGGGCCTGCGCGCCGATCTGCGGCACAAGCGCGACCTGCTCGCCGAGGGCCTCTCCGCCGCCGGCTTCCGGGTCTTCCGGCCCGAGGGCACCTACTTCATCACCACTGACATCACCCCGCTGGGCGAGAAGGACGGCGTCGCCTTCTGCCGCACCCTCCCCGAGCGCTGCGGCGTCGTCGCCATCCCCAACGCCGTCTTCTACGACGACGCCGAGGCCGGACGCCCCCTGGTCCGCTTCACCTTCTGCAAGCGGACCGCCGTCCTGGAGGAGGCGGTCGACCGGCTCTCCCGGCTGTCCCGCCCCTGACCCATCGGCGGAACCTCTCGCACGTCCTGACGATTCGTCAATTCGCCCGGCAGACAGTTCGCTTGCTGTCCGCCGGGCCATTCGTGCCGCCCGCGCGGCACGGCGTGCCCCGGGACGGGGAGGGTGGGGGCGTGCAGGACGTGCGGGCGGCGTGCGGACGGCGCACACGGCGCGCGGGCCGGGGTGAGGGGCGCGCGCTGTGCATAGTCGTACACCGGGTCGATCAGAGTAGGGAAGCAGATGTGCTCGAAGCGGTGAATGCTTGACAAAGTTGGGTAAATCACCGACGGACCCGGCGTATTCATGCTTCTCTGCTGCTGAATCTCCAGCCGGAATCCTTCCTTCCACGGTCGGCCGCGCCCTGGACCGCACAGCGCCGAACAGCCTCGCCCTTGCCTAGGCCTACTCGCTGCTGCTCGGCGGGCACGCACGGAGCTGAAACGCGGAGCCGAACATGCTCACCACTTTGCAGACCTCCTACACGGACACCCGCGCGGGTGACCTGGCCTGGTGCCTGGGCGGCGACCCGCTGCCCGCCCTCGCGGTCCGCGACCTGAGACTCGACGTCCCCGGCCACCCCGGCCCGCCCGGCACCCTCCAGCTGCGCCTGCTGGGCGCCTCCCACCAGGTGGTGATCGCCGCCGGGCCGGGCCACTGCCTGGAGACCGTCGCCTGTCTGCCCGGCCGCCGCACGCCGCTGCCCGCCCGGGTGGCCAAGCAGGTGGACGGCTGGGAGTACGAGTTCGCCGCCCGGATCGAGGCGCTGCCGCCGCACGACTTCGCGGCCCGCGCACAGGAGTTGCTGGCCCTGGTCGAGGGGCATCCGCGCGGCCTGGCCGGCGTCTTCCCCGGCGACCCCAGCGCCTTCACCGCGCTGGTCGCCCAGGGCGGCGCGGACCGGCTGCTCTGGCGCACCTGGCACGCCTATCCGCAGGAGGGGCAGCTGGTCTGCACCCGCTCCTCGCTGGTGGTGCCCCGGTGACCGAGGCCGACGAGCCGTCCATAACCCGGCCCACCGGCTTCGCATTCGTACGCAGGAACGATTCGTCAACCTGCCGTACCGCGCTGTCCGTCGAATGGGCGCAGCCGTCCGTCCCGCACGTCGCCTAGCGTTTGTTCGTGATCAATCATCCGGCCGGTCCGCCGCCCGCACAGCCGAGCCTCGACCTCGACGACGGCAGTCCGCCCCGGCCCGGGCGGAGCCTGACCCCGCTGCCCGCCCGCCGCCGCTCCCGGCTGCGCGCCCGCCCCGAACTGGCCCGGCTGGTCGTCCTGCTGGCCGCGTTCGTCTGCGCGGCCTGCGGGCTCGTCTACGAGCTGGAACTCGTCGCCCTCGGCGACTATCTGCTCGGGGACTCGGTCACCCAAACCTCGGTCGTGCTCTCCGTCATGGTGTTCGCGATGGGCCTCGGCTCGCTGCTCGCCAAACGGTTCACCTGCCGGCCGGCCACCGCCTTCGCCCTGGTCGAATGCGCGCTCGCGCTCACCGGCGGCCTCTCCGTCCTGGCGACCTACTCCTGCTGGGCCTGGATCGGCCACCACCAGGCCGTGATGGTCGGGCTGACCTGCCTCATCGGCGTCCTCATCGGCGCCGAGATCCCGCTGCTGATGACCCTCATCCAGCGGATCCGCCGGGAGGACGCCGGCCACGCCGCCGCCGACCTGTTCGCCGCGGACTACGTCGGCGCGCTGATCGGCGGACTCGCCTTCCCGTTCCTCATCCTTCCGCTGCTCGGCCCCGGCAGCGGCGCGCTGCTCACCGGCGCGGTCAACGCCGTCGCCGGGGCCGCGGTGGTGCTCTGGCTCTTCCGCGAGGAACCGGCGCCCCGGGTGCGGCTGCTGCTCTGGGGCGGCTGCGGGCTCGTCCTCGCGCTGCTCGCCGCGGCCGCCGTCTGGTCCGGCGCGGTCGAACGCGCCGCCCGGCAGGCCCTGTACGGCGGGCAGGTCCGCTCCGTCAGCCAGGGCCGGTACCAGGAGATCGTGCTCACCGGCCCCGCCGAGGGCCCGCTGCGGCTCTACCTCGACGGCCGGCTCGCGGTCTGCGGACCCGACGAGTACCGGGGCAGCGAGGGCCTCGTCCACCCGGCGATGGCCGCCGGGCCGGACGCCCGGGTGCTGCTGCTCGGCGGCGGCGACGGGCTGGCCCTGCGGGAGGTGCTGCGGCACCGCGGGGTGCGCTCCGTGCTGCTGGTCGACCGCGACCCGGCGCTCCCCCGGCTCGCCCGCACCGACCCCGGCCTCGCCGCGCTCTCCGGCCGCTCGCTGGACGACCCCCGGGTCCGCACCGTCCAGGCCGACCCGCTGGAGTGGCTGCGCACCGTCCGCCCCGCCCCCGGCGAGTCCTTCGACGTCGTCCTCGCCGACCTGCCCGCGCCCGCCGACGGCGGTCCGGTGACGTTCCACTCCCAGGAGTTCTACGGCCTCACCACCCGGCTGCTCGCCCCCGGCGGGCGGCTCGCCGCCCGCGCCGGCGACGAGCAGCACGGGCGGCAGGGCCTGTGGCAGGCCGAGTCGGGACTGCGGGCCGCCGGGCTGCGGACCGTGCCGTACGCGGTCGCCGGCAGCGCGACCGCCAGCTGCCGTCCGGGGCCGGAGGGCAGCCAGAGCTTCCTGCTCGCCGCGGCCGCCCAACCACCGCTCACCCTCTCCCCCGACGCCCCGCCGCCCCGCGCCCTCACCGCGGACGACCTGCGCGCCTCCGCCGCCCGCCTCACCGCCCTCCGCCCGCTCCACCCACCCGCCGCCCTCACCCTCCTCGGCCCCCACTGACGCGGGAGGGTGCGGGCCGCCCCCATCGGCGGATCGGGGGCGGGTCGGCGGAGGCCGGTAGGGGACAGGGCGGGGCCGGAAGGGGGTTCGGTCGGTAGGCTCCGTGGCATGGAGCATGAGGTTGTCGTCCCGATCCCGGCCGGGCAGGTCCGGCAGGCCCTGCAGGATCCGGCGCTGCTGGCGCGTTCCGTGCCGGGGCTGAGCACCGAACCGGCTGCTGTCGGCAGTGGCGGGGCGGAGGAGATCAGCGGGCGGTTGAAGCTGCGGATCGGCGCCTCCACCATCACGTACAAGGGCGTGCTCTCACTGATCGAGGGCCGCGAGGGCGTGCTGACCGCGTTCGCCGAGGGGCAGGAGGCGCGCGGCAGCGGCGAGGCCACCGCGACCGTCCGGATCAGCGTCACCGAGGGCGCCGGGGAGGGGACCGCGGTGGTCCGCTTCACCGGTGACCTGAGCGCCACCGGGCGGCTCACCGAGTTCGACGGGGAGACGCTCGCCGCGGCCGGCCGCCGGTTGCTGGACCGTTTCACCGCCGCCCTGACCTCCCTGGACGACGAGGCCGACACCGGGGCCGACACCGACGCCCAGGACGACGGCGAGGGCGACCAGGACGCCACCGCGGCGGAGCAGGACACCGCCGGGGAGGCCACCGTGGTGTTCCTGGAGAACCGCCAGGAGGACCGCGAGGACGAGCCCGGCGACGACGTCGACGACGACCTCTCCGACCTCATCGCCTTCTCCGACGCCGACGCCGAGCGCTTCGGCCTCCCGCTCGGGAACGCCGACGAGGACGCCGACGACGTCGACGAGCCCGCCGCGGCCGCCGGAGCCGAGGAGCCCGCCGCCGCGGCCGAGGACGAGGTGTCCGCCGAACTCCCCGCCGAGCTGCCGTTCGGCTACGAGCAGGAGCCGGTGCTCGGCGGCCCGGTGCGCCGCAGCATCGTCGGCCGCTCCGCCGAGGAGGTCGACCACGCCCCGCCGCGCGGCCCGTACGCGCCCGCCCTGCCGGCCCGCAGCGCCCGGGCCCGGGCGGCCACCCGCTGGGGCGGGGACGCCGGCGGCATCGTGGTGCCGGGAACCGGCGGCCGCAGCGCGGTGCCGTGGGTGATCGCCGGCGGCGGGGTGGCCCTGCTGGGCGGCGCGGTGGTGCTGGTCAGGGCCCTGCGGCGGCGCTAGCGTCCCGTTCACCCCCTAGACTGGACGCTCATGAGCAACGACCGCGACGCCCTGCTGGCACAGATCAAGGACAAGGCCGTCGTCCACGGCAAGGTCACCCTCTCCTCCGGCAAGGAGGCCGACTACTACGTCGACCTGCGCCGGATCACGCTGGACGGCCAGGCCGCTCCGCTGGTCGGCCGGGTGATGCTGGACGCCACCGCCCACCTGGAGTACGACGCCGTCGGCGGGCTGACCCTGGGCGCCGACCCGGTCGCCGCCGCGATGCTGCACGCCGCCGCCGCGCGCGGCCGTGAGCTGGACGCGTTCGTGGTCCGCAAGGCCGGCAAGGCGCACGGTCTGCAGCGCCGGATCGAGGGCCCGGAGGTCAAGGGCCGCCGGGTGCTGGCCGTCGAGGACACCTCCACCACCGGCGGCTCGGTGCTGACCGCCGTCGAGGCGCTGCGCGAGGCGGGCGCCGAGGTGGTCGGCGTCGCGGTGATCGTCGAGCGTGGCGGCGCCGCCGCGGTCGAGGCCCAGGGCCTGCCGTACGTCACCGCGTACACCCTGGAGGACCTGGGCCTCTGAGCCCGCTCCTCCTCCCCCGCACAGCGAACGGCCGGGGCCGGTGGGGGTGACCGGTAAAAACACCGGCCCGCCGCGGGTGGGGCACACGGACCGGGTCGCGCGCCGCCGCGGCCCACCCCCGCCCGGCGGCGCGCCGCCCCCGC